>JBNMKW010000010.1:0-53932 GCA_050874545.1 Megasphaera sp.
GAAATCATAATATCGTATATCCCCGTTTTCCTTTTTCCAGTACGCAGGCAGATCTTGCCAATCACTGTGGATGACGGCGCCTGTTTTTCCGGTCAGCGTACTTTGTCCCTGAGAACTGCGGTAAAATCTGTCAGGAAAAATCTGATAGACAATGGCATGTTTAAACCAGTCCGGCGTCTTTGTCCGTTTATCGTATACCGTAATCTGGTACGACGGCGGCTCATGGTCGTATGTCATGCCTTCGCCACCCAGTTGTTCCGGGTTGTTGCCGTAATACAGCGTATACCCATCACCGCTGACAATAAAGTAATACCAAAGCAAACAGCCGTCTTTCGGCATCTGCAGGCTCGCAGTAAATGCCTGGCTTTCTTCATCCCAAACCATCGGCACCTTTGCTTCACCGGTATGGCTGTGCCAAAGCCGCACGACGGCCCGCTGTATCTGCTTGGGGCAGCTTGACTGCAAACGCAGCGTTACGGCCGCATCGGTCGGTGCCGCGCCAAACACGGAGCGATAAGAAAACTGTTGTGAATGATGATATAATCCTAAATCCATACCTAACTCCTTTGAACAAAAGGGCTGCCGCACGAAGCGGCAAGCCCTTTTTAGTGTATCTTATTTGGTGAGAACTGCCTCATACAGATTCATATAGGCCTGCGCGGATTGTTTCCAGCTATAGTCACTTTCCATGGCGTTTTTGACCAAATGGTCCCAAATAACAGTATCTTCATAATACCCTAATGCCCGTTTGGCTGTAAACAACAGTTCATGGGCATTAAAGTTGGGGAAACGGAACCCATTTCCTTGACCGGTATGTTTATCAAACGGAACGACCGTATCATTCAAGCCGCCTGTTTCCCGCACGACAGGAATAGAACCATACCGCAACGCAATCAGCTGGCTCAAGCCGCACGGTTCGTAGCGCGACGGCATGAGGAAAATATCAGACGCTGCATACACACGATGAGCCAAGCCTTCATCAAACAAGATATTAGCTGATACTTTGGTAGGATGACGCTGTGCCAATTCCCGAAATGCCTGTTCATATGTTTCATCGCCAGTACCGACAATGATCAGCTGTACATCATCCTCTACTAATTCATCCATAATACGAAGAACTAAATCCAGTCCTTTGTCTTCTACCAGCCGCGATACCATGGCAATCATCGGCACGCCGCGTTTGACACGCAGGCCCAATTCACGACGCAGAGCATCTTTATTGACCCGTTTGCCGCCGCGGGCATTTTCTGCCGTATATGTTTGTGTAATGTGCGAATCCGTTGCCGGATTATATGCCTTTTCATCCAAGCCGTTGATGATACCGCATACCCGATTTTGATTGTCCCGAATGTATCCATCCAGCCGTTCGCCAAAATACGGATACGTAATTTCTTTGGCATACGTCGGGCTGACCGTCGTAATATAATCGGCATAGACCATGCCGGATTTCATGTAATTGACACAGCCGTCACATTCCAAGTTGCCGTTGTCGAACAATTCCTGCGGCAGCCCGATAATGTCACGCATAATAGCCGGCGGGTAAATGCCCTGGTATTTCAAGTTATGAATCGTATAAATGACTTTCATGTGCTGATAATACGCATCATGACAGAAATCCTCTTTTAAGAAAACCCCCAGCAGCCCCGTATGCCAATCATTGCAGTGAATAACGTCCGGCTGAAATCCGATATGGGGCAGCATAGTCAGCACAGCCCGGCAAAAATAGGCAAACCGTTCTGCATCATCATCAAAGCCATACAGGCGGTCGCGTTTGAAATACCATTCATTATCCACGAAATATACTTTGATGCCGTCGATATCGATTTCATCAATGCCGTAGTACAGTTGCCGCCAGGCTAGATTAACAATACCTGTTGTGACCGCCTTCATCTGTGTTTTCCATTCGTCTGGAATTAAACTATATTTGGGGATTACCAACCGCACATCCATGCCATTGGCAGCCAATGCTTTGGGCAGCGCACCCATGACATCCGCCAAGCCGCCGGTTTTGATAAAAGGAACGGCTTCTGATGCTACAAACAGCACTTTTTTCATGGGCAATCCTCCCTTTTTCTTTTGGTTTTGATTACGTATTGTCTTTTTCAACTATGTCACGTCCTTATTGTAATTCATTGCTCTTTTTTGTATTTTTCGTACCGCTGCATTTCTTTACAGCTGTCTTTTTAGCGCGTCCTTCCCGCTTAGACGTTTTTACTTGTGCTGCGGCCTGTGTGTTTCTTATCTCTATCGTATCTTTCAATTCCAAATATATCGTCGCCAGCGGCGGCAGTGTCAATTCCAAGGACTGATCCATGCCGTGCATCGGCACCGGCTGTGCAGTAAATTCACCTTCGTTTCGCACATTAGAACCGCCAAACGGCTCTGCATCACTGTTAAACACTTCTACATACGTACCGGGACGAGGCACACCAAAGCGATAGTCATGACGAACAACCGGCGTAAAGTTGCAGACGACAACTGTCATGGCATCTTTCGTACGGCCGCTGCGGAAAAAGGCAATCACGCTGTTGTTGCAGTCATCACAGCTAATCCAGGAAAAACCAGACCAATCACAGTCCTCTTCCCAAAATTCCGGATGCGTGCCGTAAAATTGGTTGAGCTGCCGCACGTAGTCATGCATGGCTTTGTGCATGGGATAGTCCAACAAATGCCAGTCCAAACTATCGTCATATTTCCATTCGATAAATTGGCCGAAGTCACTGCCCATAAACAACAGTTTCTTGCCGGGATGTGCCATCCAGTACCCATAAAACGCGCGCAGACCGGCAAATTTCTGCCAATAATCACCGGGCATTTTATCCAGCAGCGAATGTTTTCCATGAACGACCTCATCATGCGACAACGGCAAAATGAAATTTTCTGAAAAGGCATAACACAGCGAAAACGTAATCAAATTGTGATTTTCTTTACGAAACAGCGGATCCATTGCCATGTACCGCAGCATGTCGTTCATCCAGCCCATATTCCATTTGTAGTTAAAACCCAAACCGCCCATGTCTACCGGCTTGGTCACTAACGGCCATGATGAAGATTCTTCCGCAATCATCAAGGCCTGCGGATATTCTCGAAAGACAGCTGCATTCAAGTGCCGCAAAAAATCAATGGTTTCTAAGTTTTCCCGGCCACCGTATTTATTGGGCTGCCACCGGCCGTCTGCATGGCCATAATCCAAATAAAGCATATTGGCAACAGCATCTATTCGCAAGCCGTCTATATGAAACTGGCGCAACCAAAATAAGGCACTGGAAATCAGGAACGACTGTACTTCTGTCCGGCCGTAATCAAAATTCATCGTATCCCATTCTTTATTTTCTGCCAGTATCTCATTGCCCGATTCGTAACAAGGCTGTCCGTCAAAATACCGAAGCCCGTGGGCATCTCGGCAAAAATGGCCCGGCACCCAGTCCAAAATGACGCCAATACCCTGCCGGTGGCATACATCAATCAGATACATCAAATCTTCCGGTGCGCCGTAACGGCTGGTTGCTGAAAAATAACCTGTTCCCTGATATCCCCAAGAGCCATCAAAGGGATATTCGCAAAGGGGCATCAATTCGATATGTGTATAATGCATATCTTTGACATACGACACTAAGTCTTTGGCAATACTGCGGTACGTCAGCATGTTACCGTCAGCATCCCGCTTCCATGAGCCAAGGTGCACTTCATACGTCAGCATCGGCTGACTGTATGAATCATAGTGACGGCGGCTTTCCTGCCATTTTTTATCCTTCCATGCATAGTGCAGTTTCGTGATTTTAGATGCCGTATGCGGACGGACTTCCGACGCAAAAGCATAGGGATCGCTTTTTAGCAGGACATCGCCGGCTGCCGTCGTAATTGCATATTTGTAAATATCCCCTTCCTGCAAACCGGGAATATAGGCAATCCAAATGCCGTCACCATACTCACTCCGTTTCATCGGATGCGCCGTATTGTCCCATTGGTTAAAATCTCCAACGACGCTGACAGCCTGGGCATGCGGTGCCCAGACAGCAAAGCGTACACAGGATTTACGACGAAATACGGTAAAATGTGCGCCAAACAGCTGATAACTGGCATGATTGGTGCCTTGATGGTATAAAAAGGTGCTGTATTCATCAATCGCGTTGCGTTTCATTGGGCATTCCCCCTGACCTTATACATTGACGGGATGAATATGCCAAATAGCAGAAGCATACTCCTGAATCGTCCGATCGCTGGAAAAATAGCCGGAATGGGCAATATTGACCGTACTGGAACGAAGCCAGTCTTCTTTTTGTCCGTAGCGGCGGGCTATTTCTTTTTGGGCGTCACAATAGGACGCAAAATCTTTTAACACAAAGAATTCATCATTTCTATCCAGCAACGATTCATACAGCATGCCAAAATGTTCGCCATTCAGTGTTCTATCTACTAAGGCATTCATCACTTGACGGATATTTCTATCGGTGCTGTACATGTTCCAAGACGAATAGCCGCCGTGCATATAATAATTCATTACTTCATCTGCCCGCAGGCCAAAAATAACGCAGTTGTCATCGCCTACTTCCCGATGAATTTCTACATTGGCGCCATCCATCGTTCCCAGCGTAATTGCTCCGTTCATCATAAATTTCATATTGCCTGTGCCGGAAGCTTCTTTGCCGGCTGTTGAAATCTGTTCACTGACATCGGCTGCCGGGAAAAGCAGCTGTCCCAGCGAAACATTATAATTCTCTAAAAACAATACCTGCATTTGCTTACTGACCTGCCGATCTCGGTTAATCATATTGGCTACGACATTAATCAGCTTAATCGTCTGTTTAGCTTCGCCATATCCGGCTGCCGCTTTACCGCCAAACAAATAGGTTCGCGGCGTAATCTGCATGTCTGGATGTTCTTTTAGCTGGTAATACAAATGCAAAATATGCAAAATATTGAGGAGCTGCCGTTTGTATAAATGAATCCGCTTAATTTGGATGTCAAAAATAGAATCGGTTCGTACTTTTATATCATACTTGCTCTTGATATAGTTTGCCAACACGCCTTTCCGATAGGTCTTGACCGCATCTAACTGCTGCAAAAATGCACAGTCATTCTTAAACGCTTCCAGCCCGGACAACTGTGCCGGTTCTTTGTGCCAACCAGTGCCAATGGCGTCATCAATCAGTGATGTAAGCTGCGGATTAGCCTGAATCAGCCAGCGGCGATGGGAAATGCCATTGGTTTTGTTGGAAAAGCGATTGGGGAAACAGGTATAAAATTGATGCAGCGTCGAATCTTTTAAAATCTGCGAATGTATTTCTGCTACACCGTTGACGCTATGGCTTCCCAATACAGCCAAATGAGCCATATGTACCTGCCCATCCCACAAAACAGCTACATCACGGGCCTTATTTTCATCTCCCGGATACCGTTTTCGCACCTCTTTCAGCCAGCGTCTATTAATTTCATCAATAATAAGGTAAATCCGAGGCAATAACGACTGGAACATGGGAATAGACCATTTTTCCATTGCTTCCGGTAAAATCGTGTGATTCGTATACGCCACAGTCCGAACAGTAATCTTCCAGGCATCTTCCCATGTCATGCCTTCTTCGTCCATGAAAATACGCATCAATTCCGGAATAACTAATACAGGATGGGTATCATTAATATGAATGCTGATATATTGGTCAAAATCATGCAGACTGGTCTTGTATTTTGCCTTATAGTAGCGGACGATACTCTGCACGCCTGCGGATACAAAGAAATACTCCTGCATTAAGCGTAAACGCCGGCCTTCTTCTGTGCTGTCATCCGGATAAAGAAAACGGGAAATTTGCTGTACATGGTCCTTATAACGAAAAGCGCGGTGGCGATCGCCCATCGACAGTTCGCGGTACAAATCTTCACGAGAATACTCAGCACGCCATAACCGCAGTGTATTGACCGTATTGTTGTGATATCCAATAATCGGCACGTCATACGGCACAGCCCGAACAGATGAATACTTTTCATAAATACATTCCAAGTTTCCATCATCAGCTGGCCGCATATACGCATTACCGCCAAACCGGACATTGACTGCTTTATCCACGCGCTTGACCTCCCAAGGATAGCCATGCACCAGCCAGTTATCCGGCAGTTCTACCTGCTGGTCATCTACAATTTTCTGGTTAAACAAGCCGTACTGATACCGAATGCTGCAGCCATGTCCCGGCAGCTGCAAGGCAGCCAAGGAATCAATAAAGCAGGCAGCCAGACGCCCCAGACCGCCATTGCCCAAGCCGGCATCTCGTTCCTGCGGGATAACATCATCCAAATTCCACCCAAGCTCTTTTAATCCATCCCGGCAGATATGCTCCATGTCTACGCCAATTAAATTAGATTCCAACAGCCGTCCCAACAAGAATTCAATCGAAAAGTAATATACCTGCTTGGCTTTCTCTTCGACATACTTTTCTTTGGTATGCATCCATTCTTCACTGACTAAATCACGAACCATATAGGCTACAGTTTGATATACTTCATTCAACGTTAAGTCTTGCAGTTCCTTTTCCCACAATACATGGGCTTTTTGGGTAAATATCTTCTTAAATTCTTCCGTATTCTGCCATTTCCTCATTATTTCTAAGCCCTTTCTTAAATAACGCTGTATTTTCCAATACACAATGGTTTTTCTTTCGTTCCTGTCAGCACTGCTTCCGGCTGAATTACTGTATTCTTATCGCAAATGACATAATCCAGTTCCGCATCATCACCAATGCTAGTATGCTGCATAACAATACTATTGCGAATCACGGCATTTTTACCTACTTTTACTTTACGGAACAAGATAGAATTTTCTACCCGGCCTTCAATAATACAGCCATTAGCAACCAACGAATTGCTGACATGGGATTCTTCCATATACTTAGCAGGTGCTTCATCTTTAATCTTGGTGTAGATATGCCGCTGTTTGTCCATAAGGAATAAATCATGCCATGTTTTAGCATGTAACAAATCCATATTGACCTGGAAATATGATGCAATCGAATCAACGCGTTTTGCATATCCCTGATAGTGGTAGCCAAACATCCGCAATCGTCCTACGTTGCGTTTTAAAATATCCGTAATCAAATAATGGTAGCCTTTGGCATAGGCTTTGCGAATGGAATGCTGGAAAATTCGGCTGTCTATCAAAATGCCTCGTTGATAGACATTTTCCCCCGCTTTTATGGACTCTCTCGATTCGATATTGGTAATTCTGTCCCGATCATTGACCGTAATCGCATAGCCGCTGCGATTCCAATCTTCTGTTTGTTTTTGGTAAATAATCGTTACATCGGCATTATGCTGACGGTGAAAATGAAGGACTTCGTCATAATCAATATTCTGTACCGTATCGCAGCCAGTTAATAAAATATATGGTTTGTCTCCTCGTTCGACAAATAGCAGATTATTATAGTACGCTGCCACATCCCCTTCGACAGGATGCAATACTTCTTCCACCGAAGCCGGCAAGTAAAATAACCCGTCTCCTTTTCGTGCCAGTCCCCATTCTTTCCCGGAACGGATATGGTCCAATACAGACCGTGATTGTGAAGATAACAACAAACCTACATTCGCAATACCTGCATTAACGATATTAGACAAGGTGAAATCAATCAAGCGAAATTTTCCGCCTATCGGAATCGTCGCTAATGGACGTTTTTCATTCAATTCACTGAGTACGGCATCATTTCTCAAATTAAGTAATGCAATCATATCACTGCTCATGGCTTATGCCTCCTTTTGGGCGTTGCCCTTTTTCATTTCATCATTACGGCCCAACACTGCAACCGAACCGTCTTCATTATGTACAACGGCTCCTTCATGAATAATGCACCGTTCGCCAATAATCGCTTTATCTACAATAGCATTTTTTTTGATGACTGTTCCAGGCATAATCACAGAATTGCTGACCTTGGCACCTTCTTCAATAGTTACATCATAAAAAATAACTGAATTAATCACGTTGCCTAAAATAGCGGAGCCTTCCGCCACCAGTGAGCTTTTGGCACTGCCGGTCGGGCCAATAAAATGAGGCGGCATACTCTGATTGGCAGAATAAATACGCCACTGCGGATTATTTAAATCCAGAGGTGGTTCATCGGCAATCAAATCCATATTGGCCTGCCACAAGCTGTCAATGGTACCGACATCTTTCCAATATCCTTCAAAGGGATACGCATATAACGGCAGCTGATCTGCCAGCATAGCAGGAATTACATTTTTCCCAAAATCATGTTCTGATGCGTCATCTTTTGCATCGGCTTTCAAATAGGCTTCCAATACATCTCGATTAAAAATATAAATTCCCATGGAAGCCAAGTTGCTTTCCGGTTTGGCTGGTTTTTCCTGGAATTTATTAATTCGCATCGTATCATCTGCTACCATAATGCCAAAACGGCTTGCTTCATCCCACGGAACGCGAATCGTGCCAATCGTCACTTTGGCGTCATGTTTTTTGTGAAATGCCAGCATCTTCGCATAATCCATCGAATAAATATGATCCCCTGACAGAATCAGCACGTAATCATCGCCAACCATATCCACAAAATTCAAATTTTGATAAATTGCATCGGCTGTTCCTCGATACCAATTCGAACCGCCGTCACTCGTATACGGCGGCAGCACAAACGTACCGCCTGTATCAGAATCCAAATCCCACGAACTGCCATTACCGACATACCAATTCAATTCCAACGGCTGATACTGCGTCAAAATGCCTACCGTGCCAATCCCGGAATGGCGGCAGTTGCTGAGCGGGAAATCAATAATCCGGTATTTCCCGCCAAACAGAAGACCGGGCTTTGCTTGATCTTTCGTCAATACGCCGAGACGACTGCCTTTTCCTCCTGCCAAAATCATGGCCAAGCAATTGGATTTTCTCATATAAAATTCCTCCTTAACGAAAGAAATATCATGGTTTTGTATAATGTATAATAGCAATACATACACACGCTCAATCCCATCAGATTTCTTTCTGTGTATTCCGTTAATACTATATATGTGAATATGGAATAATATTATACGCTAATTATACCGTGTCTAACTCTTGTTTTGCAACTATTTATGCTGGTTTTAGCAAACATCCCGTTTTTTTGCGTTTTTAATAAAAAACAATTGTTCTATCTTTATTTAATTTTTTCTGCTTTTTTTGCCATATTTTTGTCATTATCGAGGTCGTACAGAGAGAAAAAAGTATGTCCAATATCTGCGGACATTAATATATAGCATATACGAAAAAATCCCGCCGGGCATCAACCCGACGGGATTTCTTTATTCTGTTTTATGTTGCGGCTGCGGTCCGAATACCCGCTCCATACCTGTTCTTGTTACTAACCAAGTCTTCCCCGCTTTCCGAGCTTCAGTATGTTTCATTCTAGGCGGAATCTTTGCATAACCCTTGCATGCCTGTTGCACTGTTATGGGTGCTTTCCCCCATAATACTGCTGCTTCAGATGCCGTCATTACTTCTTGCAGCGCTTTTTCGCTAAAATCATCATGATCCATATGCCTGTCAGTCCTCCTGATACAAATAATTTAATATGTTCCCAGTTCCATTCTGTCATATAATTCGCCAAAATTATACCTACAATAAAAATTGTATATAGAAAATATTTTTTCATTTCTTTCCGCTCCTTTTGCTGTTATAATAAGAGCAGGTTCGGGGCTTATGCCCCTTTCCCGCTCCGGCTTCGTTTAACGCTTCAGCTTTGGTCTGCGATGGCGTTTACGAGGCCGTTTCTTTTTGGATTTCTGTTTTTCTGACCGTTTTTGCAGTATCAAGCTTGCCCCTTGAAGAGCTAACCCTGCAACACCAATCAAGATTTCCAGTAAATCCTTCGTTTCTTTATCTATCATTTTCACCTCCTCTCTCTTACAAATATATTATAATGCATATGCGTTGATTTGTCAATGTATATGCGTTGATTTCTTGTAAAAAAAATAATCCCGTCGAGCCAATAAATAAGCAGCTTGACGGGATTTTTCATTAGTTATTTTCTGTTGTGCTCTTGCTTAATACAAGTTTCACAGCCCATATGGTGCCGTTAATCAGGAGCGGTAATACGAACTGGTCACGGATTTTATTCCAGCCCGCTTCACTTGCTGCCTGCGCCTGAATCTCTGCAATGAACTTGCTGGCTACCTCTTCCAAGGCAGGCATGCCTTCATTTACTAAATTATCTGTCAGCTGCTTTTTCGCTGCTTCCGTTACTTCTTTTACATCCAGTGCGGCAACTACGCCGTCACGTACTTCTGTCCATTTACTCATGATATATTACTCCTCTCTGTTTTACTAAAAATCTCTTCATTACCATTATCTTTTTACTTGTTGTATCCTATTGAATAGGGTATAATGTATATAGGAGCTGATAATGTAGAAATAAAACGAACATTCATTCAAACTCATACATTTACTAAATTATGGAAAAATTTGGGTTTGAATGATGCCGACTTACGTCGTTTAGAAAATGAATTGCTGCATAATCCTAAAACAGGTGATGTGATTCAAGGTACAGGAAAAATGCGCAAAATGCGGTTTGCTTTTGAAGGCCGCGGAAAAAGCGGCAGCACCCGTGTTTGTTATGTGGACTTTGAAATACAAGAAACAATTTACTTATTGGCCGTATTTGCAAAAAATGAAATGTCGAATCTGTCAAAGGCAGAACGAAATCACTTAAAACAACAGATAGACATATTGGAATCTCAGCTACTAGAAAAGAGGTAATAGTATGAGCAAAACCTTTGATATTTTATCCAATGCATTAGACGAAGCAATTCAAGACGTCAAAACATCTAATCTGCCACGCCGTACAAAAGTAATACATCTGGATCCGCTTGTTTCCTATTCTAGCGACGAAATAAAAAAAATACGTCATCAAGTCGGGCTTACACAATCATTATTTGCCCAATATTTCGGTGTATCCTTAAAAACTGTCGAAGCATGGGAAGCGGGACGCAATGTTCCATCTGGCCCGTCTCGTCGATTATTAGGATTATTAGCCAATAAAAAAATATCCATATAACGCAATAACACATAGAGCATGTCATGATTTTTTCGTGTCATGCTCTTTTTTTATCTACTCACAAACTGCATTCATAATCTGTTACGCCGCGGGCAATGGCACGGGCGAATTCGTCGGCTTTGTTTTCTAAGAGTGCCGCATCCGCGTCGTTGTCGATGAACGCCGTTTCGACGAGTACCGCCGGCATCTCTGTGTGCTTGAGAACGATCAGCCCCGGCATTTCTTTGACACCACGGTCAATAACCGGAAGCGATGTAACAAGCTGGTTTTGGATTGCTTTAGCTAATGTCCCGCCGTCACTATTACTGTCATAGCATTCGACTTCCGTACCGCGTGCATTGCCGTTGCAGGCGTTGCAGTGAATACTGACGAAAACATCTGCACCCCAGTCATTGGCGTCTTCACATACAGGGACGGTGCGGTCATCATAATCGCTGTCATAATAGAGATTATCCGACTGCAATAAGCGGCAGTCACATCCTGCAGCTACTAGATATTTCATCGCTTTCGCGCCGATGCTGGCAGCTACGTCGCATTCTCTCAGCCCGCTGTTGGGGTTTACTGCGCCGCTGTCGTATTTCCGGTCGTGTCCCGGATTAATATATACTTTCATTTTTTCATCTCTCCTTTTTCACTTGCTAACTGTTCTAAGGTATTACGCAATTTATTGGGGATGGGCAGTCCTGCTTTTCCGGCATTTTCAACGATAGAAAGCCCTTCATTGCCAAGGAAAAACCATACCACTACTGTTTGTATAACCTGTTGGCCAATAGCATGATCCAATTCGTGTGCCAATGCCACCAGCAACAAAATCATCATTTTTTTAAGTATGCCTGTAAATCCTTTTTGGCTGTTCAATGCCAAATGCGGATTGATATAGGCTGCCAACACGCCCGTCAGATAATCAATAACCATTGCAATGAGCAGTGCTTCCATGACCGCATCCCAGCCAAACAGATACGAAAAAACCGTGCCAATACATGACACGGTCGTACCCCATTCAATTTCAGTCCCTACCGGGACCATCTCGCGAAAAAAATGCATTATTGGTTCCATATTTTTCCTCCAAACAAAATACTATCCTATAACGCCCTTATCCTGATACACCGTAATAGTCAATTTCGCATTGGCCATGGCTGTCGTATCGCCAGTCAGCTTAATTTCTGTACAGCAATAAAACGTAACTTTGCCGTGTTCCAAATCATCGTCCCAGACTTTGGTATCTGTATCAACATTGACATTTTCATCCCATTCCAAAGTATATTCCGTGCCGCCGGTCACTTCAGCCTTTGCCGGTGTTGTCGCATAGGCATTTTGATTGCTCCATGCCCGTGCCTGTGCAAAATCCCCAATAGTAAACAAGCTGTATGAAACGCCTGTAGGACAAAAGAGCACCGCTTTGAAATGCGTCTGATTTCCGTTGGGGATTCCTGTAATCGTCCCCAATGTATAGCCGGTAATATTGTCGCTGCTCGTGGGTCCCGATGTCAACGAACCGATTTCAACCAAATCTCCCGTTGCCTGCTTTATGGTCGCCGCTGTGGCTTTTACCGTAACCGTTTTTGTTTCTTTATCGACACTAGTAGAAACAATTCCCGGCAGATACCCCGTATCAGCTACCACTTTAGCATCGACTTTAAACCCAAGTTCATACTTTCCGTCTCCCTTATCTGTCAGGGTATTCTGCGCGGTATATGAAATCGTTTGGTGTTCGCTTTGGTCTACAACAACTGTCCAAACATCATCTGTTGCAGTTCCCTGCCCGCTGGCAGTACCTGTCGTCAGCGTGCCGTCAGCATCATAAAATGTTTTTCCGGCAGCCACGTCAGCTGCAGTCGCTGTTGTATCAGATACTTCACAAAAACGCGCCGTACCGCCAGCCTGCAGCGGAATCAGGACAGCTGGTACACCGCTGTAACCGGCACCGCCGACTTTCACATCTACTTTCATAACGTTCTCCTATTCTACCGTCAACACTTTGGAAAGGCTGTCCTGCGATACCGAAATAGAGGTTAGCGAACCTGTAATTTTAGCCCCATTGACATATGCCGTTTTGCCGCTGACGATAGTACCTGCCGCAGCCGTCGCATCTGCCGTATCGACAACACTGGTCTTGCCACTGACGCCCAAGACTGTAACACCGGCTTTGATATTGCCGCTAATCAGCTTTATTTTTTCTGCCGTCGCAATGCCGACGGCGCCTGTACCGTTATGATACCCGGCAGGAATCGTATAGATCCCATCTGCCTTGCTGATTTCACCGGACGCAGCTCCCTGATTTACCATCGTGCCCGTGACAGCGCCGTTACTGCTATAGGCTGTTTTCCCTGACAAAATATCCGCAGCCGCTGCAGTCGCTGCAGATGTATCATAAAAGTCTGCCGTTCCACTGCCAGCAGCCAGCGGGATACTGACCTGCGGTACATTTTCATACGTTACGCCATTGATTTTTACATTTTTAGCCATGATGCATCGTCTCCTTTACTCTACCTTCAATGCATACCCATTATATGAAACCTTCCCATAATTTTGAGGAATAGGATTTACAGTCACCTCCGCAAACCCATAATAGCCTGCAGGGGCTCGAATATGCTGTGCCTGCTGGGAAGGCGTAATCAGTACATTCGGCACGTTGCCGTTCGGTGCCGCTGCTAACACAGCAGTGATTGTTTCCACATCCATCAGGCTGGCTTTCATCAGTATGTCACCTCTTCCCCGATTTGAAATACAGCCGGTGTAATCACCGTCGATACGTACCCATCTGCTGTACGAAATTCTATATCATATACATACCTGCCATAAGCAGCCTTTTGGGTGTCTGCCGGCTCAATGATAATCCGGTTCATGCCGGTTACTTTCTTTTGAAAAAGAATATCTGCATCCACCCGCTTGCGCACAGTCAGCGTCAGCGTATCATCGGCACGCATGACATAGTCACCGTCCTGCGTGCTCAGATTTACGTCCAGACAGCCTGTATCACCGCGCGTAATAAAAATTGTATCTCCATGTACTGCAAACATTCTGTCACCCCCCTTTTTAATTATCTGTTTTTCCATATGTCGGTTCTCTCGGCCGTCTCATCATCCTGCCTCCTCATTTGTCATACTGCGTGACGAATTTCTTAGCAAAAGACCGCATTTTCGTATTGGCAGCATCTATCTTTTGCCGCTTGCTGTCCGGATCCATCTTGGGGTCATCTTTGATGCTGCGGATGTCTTTATTGATTTTTGACAGGGTCTTCATGCAGGTTCGGGCATCCCGCAGCGATGCAGGAATCGGAGCCCCTTTCTTTCCTTTGTTTTTAGCATAGCTGTCACTCCGTTCATAGTCGATTTCCATATCATGCGCCAGCTGATAGAATCGTTCCACATATACGGAATTTTGCCCGTCCTGTCTGGCAAAGCTGCCGACAAAGGGTGCTTCATACCAGTATTTTGCCGGTTCCGGCGGTCTGTCGTTTCCGCGCAGCTTGCTGATAGGCGTATTGAGCATGCCCGCTCCCAAACGCCCCAGTGAGCCAAACCAGCCGCTAAAGAAGTTATCTATGGCAATAGGTGATAAGTCAGCATACTTCCCGCCAAACTCACTTATCAGTTTGGCAAGCTCAGATGTTGCCGTTGTATACTGCTGTTCCGGCGGCAGCTTGGATAAGCGGTCCGGCACCAGTTTTCTGCCCGTCCATTCGCTGTAGTTGTACCGCCATTCCATGATAGGACGCAGCACTGTTGCAATAATGCCCGGCGTAACAGCTTCTGTGAACTGTCTGGCCCATTCTTTCATAGCATGCGGGTCCTTATCCAGCATCTGATTCAGTGCGGCTTCTACGCCGGAGCCAAAGCCAATACCAACTTCCTGCGGTTTAGGGATAAGCCAATGATGGTCCGTTCCCGGAATGTGCAGAACCCAGTTCGTGTATTTGGTGTTGTCATCCAGTTCTTTATACCAATCGTCATCATGATTGATAGCCCAAAGAATGATGGTCGGCAGGATGATATAGATACAAGTTGCCAAGGAAGCACGCTTCGGATTTTCCATAAACGTGCGAATCATCTTATCCGTACCTTGAATGCTGGCATTAAAGAACGGTACATACCGATTGATTTTCTTGCCCAGACTGCCATGCCGGGAGAAATTGACCGTAACATCCCGTGCTTCCTGCCCGGCTTCAAAATCACTGGCACCGTCTTTAAGGGCATGCAGCATCGCGCCGGCACGTGTCCCTTGTTCCAAAGCTTCACCGACACCGTTGTATGTATGTACCAAGAAGCGGGCAAACGTCATCATCTGGCGAATCCCCATGGGATAGTGTTTCAACGACTGCCGTACTTTGTCCTTATATTGTTTCGCGCCGCGAATATCGCTGCGAATATACGTATCCATAGGAACGCCCTGTCCATAGAATTTAGCCTTAAAGTCGGCATTCTTTTTCAGTGCTGCCATGCCGCGCACGCTGTCTACCACAGGAATGAAATGGCCATAACGGGCATTGACCGTTGCGCTGATGGTATCGCGGATAAAATTGCGCACCATAAAACTCGGCGTGTTGGTTGCGCCGAACCGCAGGGCATCCGTGAACTTTCCGAAAACGTTTGTCAGGAATGCTGCGCTGTTGGTGCTCATATCCTGCAGTGCCTGATACAGCTCCGGCGTCGTCCGGTATACGGTCTTTCTCCCATTCACCATAACAGAAAAAGCACACTTCGAAGCATCTGCACTGGACAAAGAGGGATCCTTGACAATAATGCTGCCCAAGCCCGGATAGTCTTCGGCCGCCTGCACCATGACTTTTGCCACATCGTTTCGCTCGCAACGGGCAATCAGCGCCGAAGTCATATGAACCATAGAGTCGACCGGATTGACAACTGCCAGTATGCTGCCGCCTTTCAATTTTTTGAGCCCGCTGCTTTGGTTGATAAAGCCTCTGCCAGCCGTAATAGTCGGCAGTTCATTGTCCATCGTACTGTCCGCTGAAAAATCACGGTACATCGGGCAATACTTTTCATATTTTCGCAGTCCTGCAGCCTGTTCTTTGGTAATCAGCCCTTCTTTTTCCAGGATATTGACCAAATTTTTGTTGTAATCCCAATACAGCTGTGCTGCCTTTTTGATAGTTTCCGGTGCATTGGCAATAATACGCATGCAGTTTTCATGATTGTATCCTTCCGGCCGGACGTAATCCCCATGAGTCTTCACAATTTCTTCCGTCCGCTGTGCTACCAGATACATACCCAAATACTGCTCTGCATCTTTAGCTGCCGCTTTCGCTACGTCATCTTGGCGCACTTTCTTCAATTCATTCAGCACATCTTCAAACGTGACCTTATATTGAATAGCGCCTTTATACACGGTATTCAGATACGCCAAATTGGCATCTTTATTGTCCGCAAAAAGCAGCATAGAAGCACGCCCGTCTGCCACGCTGTTGCACATGACGGCCCGTTTGTGCGGGTCCTTTTCATCTGCTAGTTTCCGTCCCAATTCCATTTCGATGGATTTCGTAATCTGGTCTATCGGGCTTGTTTCATCCACCATGGCCCGATAAAACTGAGCCCACGCATGATTCAGCCGTTCCTTGACATTCCGTGGTTTCTTATCTGCTGCTTGGCTTATGCCGGCAGTGGCCAGCAGCAGCGGATTTTGTGCCGCCATCTGTTCTTCCAGTTCCATGATGTTTTCGACTGCTTTCTTTTCCTTTGGCATCGTGTCCAACGTCTTTTCAAAGATGTCAAAGTATTTCGGATAGCGTTCTTTGGCCCGGTCAGGATTTTGGAAATAGATGCGGCCAAATTCCTTGACGCCTTCACGGCGGGCTTCAGCCGGTGTCATGTCTTTCGGCGGTTCCTGTTTATACTTTTTCGCTGCCCGCTGTTCTGTTTCCAGCTCGTCTAGGACATCGTTTGTCAACTCTACATTAGCTCCCTTCAGCTGGGCTGCATGGTCGATATGCAGGGCAACAACGGTACCAATATCTCCTACCGTATAGTTACTGGGAACAAAGCCTGCCCGGCCATGGGCATCATAGCGATAGGCTGCCCGCGAACTGCGCCGTACCTTAGAGCGCGTATAGATAGGAACAATCTTCCGGGCTTCATCCAAAATCGTATGAATCGTAATCGGCTCGTTGTCTTTCTTTTCGTTCCGTTCGGTTTCTTTTTCGGATGCCGTTTTAGGTTTGCGTATAGAATAACGAGTTGGTTTTTCTTTTTTCAGGTTGACAAGGTCCTTCTCAGTCTTTATACTAGGATTTGATAAAGCACGGTTGACCGCAGATCCCACAGGAGAAGACGCTCCTGATGGCCTGTGGGCCGTGCTTTTTTGTGTGTTCACATATAAAAGATTGCCACTATCAATATTTTTTATAAACCAGCGTTCATTAGGTGTAATTCCATCTCTTTCAGTTTTTCCATATGCAGTATTTGCAATGTTTATAACACCATGCCGTGAATCAACGCGATTTAACTCAACAGGAACAATAACGGTTGCCCCATCGCTATCTTTTACATCAAGCACAAAAATAAATTTGTTATTTGATTTTCTTGATTTCAATATCATCATTGGATCTGCCATGGCAAATGGTAATTGGCGTAAAACATCCATATTCATACCGTGATGTTCTTTTCTCAGTGCGTGAGCAAAAAAACTTCCATATACATCGATTTGCATATGGTTATTACTAATTTCTTCCAAAATGAGGGGCATATCCATAACTTTATATAGTAAGCCATTATTTTTGTCCTTCCATCTTTCCTTATCAGAACGTTCATATAAATCACAAAGCTGATTCCATTTATTTATATCAGAACTCAGTTTTTGCTGTGCGGTTTTAGCAAGTTTTGCGTTCGCTGATTGAGAGTCTTTTGTTTCCCGTGTCCATACCTCACCGCTTTCAACCTTGCGGAATACATTATGTGCGTTTTCAGTGCGTGTTAGGATAGCCTGTACCTTTTTGGCAAAGTCCTTTATCTTTTGGAACAGTTTTCCCCAAGCTGTACCGCGGCCACGCTTGCGGGCTTCTACCCATTTGGCATACTGATCGGCTCGCTTTTCTGCATCCGGAATCGCTTTCGTGATAGCAGCTTTTTCCTTATCTGTCAGCACTGCATCTTCGGCTGCGTGATATACTTCGTGATACCCCGTGCCGGTCCGGCTGCCTTGTGCCAGTGCCATATAGGCGTCTTTACCAAACTGCCGTTTATACCCTTCGACTACGACATCACCTTGGATGTGGTGGTCTTTTTTAGCCTGCGCTAATTGTTCCGCCGTCAAGGCGATTTGGTTTTGAATGTCTACGACAAACCGAGAGTCATTAGGCATCGTAAGGATAAGCCGGTTCCCATCTTCGGTGATGCTCTTGGCATTTGGCAGGGCATCCTGTATTTCGTCTTTGATGTCCTGTAGGGAACGTGGTGTTTCTTCCTTATCTCCAGCTTTACGTGCAGCATACCGTCTCTTTTCCTGCGGCGTAATCATCTGTGCCATGATGTCCTGAATTTCTTTTGGCGGCTGTTTCCCCATTTTTTTCAAATCTTGGTACACTGCAGTCAGCCATTCTTTGAACTTAGCAAAAACACGTTTCAACGACATGTTCGGGGCTTTGCCTTCTGCCAAATACCGTTCAAAACCTCTGGCAAACCGTTCCTGCAGCCAGCGTTCTTTCGCTGCCTTCACAGCAACTGCATCGCCGCCTTTACGTGCTTTTTGTATAGCATGGGCATATCCGGCAAACTCTTTGGCAAGATGGGTTCCTTCATATTCACGTTCTTTGCCTGTTTCATAGGCAGCCCATTCCTGCAGCCGCTTCAAATCATACAACAGTTTCTTCGGTGCGCCATCCTGTCCGGCCAGCCGTTCCATATCGCTCAAAAACATATGCGCGCTTTCATGGATAAACGAAGAAGCATCTGCCGTATCAAACAGATGAATTGCTCCTGTATCAGTATCATATGCCGCTTGGACGCCGTTTAGCTGCTGATTGTACTTGTCTATAATAGAAATCGCTTTGTCATCAAAAACGACATAGCAGCGGCCATCTCTTATTCCTTCGTACGTTATGCCTCTGATACCGTATTCATTTAACAATTTTGACGCCGCTTCATCATATCCTGGCGTAGACATTGCTAACTCATTATAAAATTCTTCACCAGTTAATTCTTTTACTTTATATTCGAGCTTACGTCCTTCTTCCAAATGCGGCTTTTCGGGGTCTTCATAGCTTAACTTTTCTTCCTGTGCTTTCAAGAGTAACTCTTCATCGACGTATTCTAATGCTTTGTTATACGCATGTTCCACTTCTTCTTCAGAAATGCCGCGGGCTTCCAATTCGCTTTCGTCTTCACTGATGTAGCGCAGTGCTTTTTCCACTGCAAATTTTCCTTCTACGCCGCCTTTTTTCTCTGCTTCCCGCAATGCTGCGTTGACATTCCTGCCAAACAACATATCCATAATCGCATCTTGTACTTTTTGCGGTTGTTCCCCTATTGTTTTTTGTTCATCAAGCAGTACATCGTTTTCAGGAATTTCTACTTCATACAGCCGGTCGGTTTTATTCAGTTTTATATTTTTCTCTTTTAAAATTCCAATTGCTTTTCTAGCCTCATCTGCATAAACTCCTCTGATTCTATTGCTTTTCAATGCGTCTTTTAAATCAGCAATCGCTTTTTCTCTGCTTCCCGTTTCGTACATTGCATCCAATACGTACCCCATGGCACTGCCGTATTTGATTACGTTTCCATTTTCTACCCAATCTTCTTCTTCATTAAGCCGATATATAGTCTGGTTTACTTCTATCGAGGTGTTTTTATCTCCTAAAACCTCTTTATAGGCTTCTGATACGTTTCGATCTTTAGCAAAATACAGTCCCCAGCCATGTGCTTGATTTCCTTCACCTTTTCCCATGGCACCTAAATCGAATGTATCAAAATTATATGGACTGCCATGCCATGCACGCTGCTCGTATGTTGTATCTTTCGGTGTGATGTGTATAATGCCGCCCGTCTTAATATCACCAAAGTAAATGCCATAGTTTGGGGTGCCATCTGGATTAACATACGGGCCATGTTTTAGTCCATCATTGACATTCTTTAGCAGCTCACGTATACTTAAATCAGAAGAACTCAAAAGTGGTATTGGCTGCTGATGATCAGACTTTGCGTCGGAATTGGTAGAGGTACTGCCACTTTTGGGTTCTTCTTCTGTTTCTATATCATATGCTCTAAAGTGTGTGTATTCTCCGCTTTCTAATAAATATTTATTTTTGTTCTTTTTTACGGTTAATTTAACAGTATATATATGTGTGCCAATTTGTACCGGCGCAATAATCCGTGAAACGTATATGGCTTTTTGATGTCGATCTATATGGTCTTCAATCCATATTCCCCTCTTAATGATTTCTGGGACAGCTTCTATCATTTCATAATGCAGCGTATTCTGTCGTTTTTTTGTCGAATCCGGGCTACTTGTCTTATCTGATTTAAAATGGCTTAAAGAACCCTTTTTCGTGACAATAACTTTATTTCCCGTTGCTTCATTAACATACGGGATATATTCCCCTTTTTCATTTATCTTGGAAACAATATCATTTTCTACGGTGCCAGGCAGTTGCCGCCGCAAATCCTTCCAATCCATCCCTGCATATTTTTCTTGAACGGTAATCACCGGGGCAGGCTTATCTAACTGAATATCCATGTTTGTGATTGGCTGGCTATAGGTGCCAGCTTTTTTATCACCTACCACAATCGGGTGTTGTTCCATGTATTTTTTAGGTGTATACGTTGTATCACCGTATTCGTGCATGATTTCCGTCCAGCGTTCTGCCATACGCGCATAGAGAAATGCGCTTTCCTTTGCCACTTTGGCAACCTTGTCATTGCCTTGCGACAATTTCTGCACAGCGTAATCATAGACCTGCTTTTCTTCTTCTCTCAACTGCGTACGCAAGCCATCATCCGTATTCCCTTTTCGTTCTTCTTTTGCTATAATTGAAAAAGAAGGAACATTTGATGTAGCAGATGCTGGCATACCGATTTGTCCGTCCCCAACTTTATTGTCGGATATAATCGAAACTGGGTTGCTGTTGGGAGTAACTGTAGACTGATTGGCCTGGTCACCATAAATCAAATGTTCTTTTTTTAATTCTTTCTTTAATGACTTTAGTCTTTTAGGAATAGCTGTGATAATATTGTATAGACCATTATTTGCTTGTACTTCAAAATAAACAGGTATAGATACACCATGTTTACTTTGTTTGGTACTTGGATATTTTACAAGAACATATGTATCATGTTTTCCTTTTTGGGGAGCCTTCCTCACGTAAACCGCATCAAAATTATTGGCTACATCTGCAATCAAATCTTCAATAGAATTATATCCAATGTTTTTAGCATCATTTTCATGAGCCTTGGCATGTAATAAACCACTTCCTTTTCCATTCTGGTTATATCCAACACGCAAGCGTATTGTCCCAGCTTTCAGTTCACCATGCGTAGCGTCTTCCACATTCTTACTAATGATACCAAAATCTTTCGATCCATTTGGCTTTACAATAAATTCGTCTTTGTCAGCTTCGCTCAGCGGTCTGCCCGATTCCGTGCGATACCCATCAGCCAGTTTCACTCCGCCATGGTCGGCGGCTTTTTTTGTGCCGTTTTGCGTCAGATTATATGCTGCTTCCATATGCTGGGCTACCGTTTTTTCCAAGGCTTGATAGGCTGCCGTGTCCCGCTTGACGCCCGGTGCTTTACGGGCCAGCCATTCTTTGGCATAGTCCTGCATCGTATATTCAGGGCCGCGTTTTTGCTTTTCGGCTTCAAAATCATCTACGTTGAAAACAGCTTCTCCTTTATGGTAGAGCGTGTCCTGCAGTTTTTTGACTGCCTCGGTGTTGCCGTCTTCTTCTGCGACTTCTCCCTTATAAATGACAGGCCGTCCCTGCTGCATTGTATCGGCAAAAATGGTTTGTGTGTTTCGGGTATCCCCCACCGTTACCGTTTGCGGCTGCACGCTGTCTGCTCTATTTGGCAACACAGTCTGTGCTTGTTCCGGAAGCATTGCCGGTGCCGTATGATTCTTTACAGCAGCCATATTGCTATCCCTTGGCATTAAAGACGCATGGTCGGCTATTGGCTGTTCCATAGACGCCCGGTCTCTTACTGCTTCCGCTGTTACATTGGTTTCGTCGGGAGCGGCCGGACTGCCGCTGTTTTCACGGAATGTTCCTGTTTCTTGGCTTTGTCCAGGAACGGTGTTGACATTCTGATTCGGAACAGCTTCGGTGCCGTTCGTCTGATTTTGACTTGTACGCCGACTCGTTTCATATGGCATTCCTCCTATAGGCTGTGACACAGGTCGCACCATACCCGCCTGGCTGCGTTCCCGTTTCAAGTTGGGTGTCTTCATGTCAAACCACTGGCGCGCAATCTGCGTCATAGCCGTTGTATCGCCTTTTTTTACAGCTTGTGATAATTGCTTCGTGATTGTCGTATTCTGCTGTACAGACGGCTCTTGAAGCAGATGTTTTACCATTGCTGTAATGGCCGCATCCCGTACCTGCCGACCGTATTGTTGTTTGACAGCTTCTCTGTTTTCCTGTGTGTCCTGAAAATGTTCTTTACCCGTATCATCGACAGTAAACATCGTATCGAAAAGGTCTGCGTCTTTCCCTTCGCTGGCTGTATTCTTCAGGGCTTCAGCTGTATCCGGAATCGTTACATCTTCCCACTGGTGCAACGCATTTTCAAAGGCATTGTTTTCCAAGTTTGTATTCAAATCGATACTAGACGATGCGTGTCCATTACTGCCGTTCAAAATGCTTTGAATAGAAGGAGCCGCATGTTCTTCACTCCAATGCCCTTCTGCATCCCTTGTCTGGCCATAGATACCCGGTTCCACGTTGGAAAAATGGACGTTGTCACCATGCGCAAATTCTGCACCTGCTTCTCCTTGGTATTCCGGAATGACAAACAAACCAACTGCCGGGCCGGCCTGTTCCAGCCACTGCCGGGCTTCCGGGTCGTCGACAATGCCGCCGGATACGTCAAAGGCCACACCGGCACCATGATTGCCCGAATCTCCTTCACGGTATGATGAAGAAACGATAAGATGCTGGCCAAACTTCTGATAGCACAAGTTATCCAACACACGGAGCTTCATCCGTGTATCTTCTGTCAGGCCATCTACGTTACCGCTTTCATCGGTGAAGGCATCACTGTCAGGAAGCGTCAACCGAATGCCGTCATAGACAGCCCCGCTGCCAGAAGATGCCGTACTGCCCGCATTTCCTGCAGCATCATATGCAGCCTGCACCTTGGCAAGATAGTCCGCGTCACCGCCGCCGTTGTAATGTTCGACACCGCTCCACAGGTCGCCGCCTTTTTCTGCAATCTTGGCTTTCAAGACTTCGATACCGGCCATGGCATTTTCATAGGGGTCTGTCTGCCAGTTTGGATACTTGTCTGCAACACCATAATTTTGCGCCGTTTCCGGCTCAATTTGAAACATACCGTCATGACCTGCCATATGGATTTCGTTGACATCACCGCCGCCGCTTTCTACAGCAGCTACGGCCAACGCCACATTGGCATCAAAATGTTGGTCATTTGCTGCCTGAATCACGGCATCCACATTGGGATTTCCAGTCCGCACCGCAGTGTCTGCCGATGCGCTGGAATGGAATGCGGCAGCAGCCTGCCGTGCTTTTGCCGCTTCTTCTTGGCGTCGTGTTTCAGCAGTGGAAGCCACCACAGTATCATACGCCTGCTGTACTTCTTCCGACGTACCGCTGCGGATGACACCCATAAGCCAGTTATAGTTGTCTTCTCCGCCCATTTGGTCTACCGTGTTGTCATCCAAATACTGGGAAATAACATTTTTTTGCTGCTCAACACCTGCTGCTTTCTGCTGCCGCTGTTGTACACCGGCAATGATTTCATCTGGTGAAGCAATCCCCGTTGTCGTGCCTGCCTCCGTACTAAACACGTTTTGGCTGCTGCCGCTGCTTTCTGCTGTATGAGCCGTCCGCTGCTGTACGCCTGCAATAATGTCTGCCGGCGATTTCACTCCGGTTTCTGTCGCATCATCAGGAAAAAGGGCAGAAGAATTGCTCAAATCGGCTGGCAGCGTTTCAGCATTTCGGGAAGCCACGCCATCAACAATTTCCTGCGGAGAAAATACGCCCGTAGCTGTCCCGGTACCGCTGAAATCCATCATCCCGTTGAGATTATCTGCAACAGGGTTAGTTTGTTCTTCGGCAATATCTAAGCCGCCATTCCACCAGCTTTCACTTTTATTTATCGGCTGCAATGTTTTAGAAAAGCCCTTCATAAAGTTTCCTGGAGCTCCCATAAATGCCGCGCCGACAGCTCCGGCACGAGCAGCCTTCAAGTCTTCATCATTCCAAGAAAATGGATTGAACCAGTTCGTGTCTCGTTCACCTTTTACATTGTCTTCCAAGGCATTTTGTGCGCCTTCTTGGTATCCTTCTGTAATAGCACTGGCAGGAGACAACAGACCGGCACGGGCCGCGCCTTTAGCGATGCGTTTTCGCAGACTGTCGTCACTAGTGGATAGGATACGGCGGCCGCCAATCCCTTTTGCCCCTTTCATGATATACAACTCGCCTGGAATAGTAAGTGTATCAAGCGCAATGTTTCGAGGAATAATAGCTTTGGCCTTTTCTCTTGCTTCTTCATCGCTCATACCGCTTTGCTTGAGGTCATACACTATAGAACCGTATTCAGCCATCGTATCGCCTGCTGTAGAAAGCGGACTGCGCATTACATCGCCAATAAGGGCTTGTCCGGCTTTACTGGCAGCCAGTCTTCCCAATCCCATGCGGGATAATGCAGACGTAGCCGCTCTGGTACCGAGACCCACTGCCGCTTCCGGTGCCAACAACGATAGCCCCATAATAGGAAGACTGGAGCCGATACCGTTGCCAATATCATTCACTAAGCCGTTTGGATTAAATATATAGCTGTTGTCGCCATATTGGCCATCCCAATTTCTTCGGATGTTTGCTATACTTTTTTCCGCTTTTTCTGCATTGCGTAAAATCCAGTCGCTGTCTTCACCACCGGCTGCATTGCGTATACCGCCGACCACGTTGGCCAAACCTTCTACGCCGCCGATCATACCTGCATAGGCATGCGGAATATTGTCTGCCGCCCACTGTGCGGCATTGTCCATACGCTCCTGCCGCACGCCTTCGTCTTCCAGTGCACCAAAGGCTCCTTCTGTCGGTGCACCCGGTGTATCAGTATATACGCTGTCGTCTAAATCCCGCGGTGTGTAATCAGGAGCAATGACTGTCGGCGTGAATGCTTTCTTGATACCTTGAACTAGTCCATCCAAAAGACCTCCGCTGCTTTCTTGTTGTTCTTCTTCTGATTGCCCTTGATTTTCATAATAATTATCCGCCGGTGTGTTATTATCTCGCATGTATTGTAATAATTTAGACATCTTTTCACCTCTTAAAAGTAACTTGGCAATAACTCGTGTCTATAATATTCAGGAATAGGTGCAAGCATTTGTGCTGCTGTGTTCTCATTTCCTTCTGCTTTATTCATCAAAAACTGTGCCGCATATGCTTTAGAAAGCATATACGTCCTATCATCATCATCAAAATCTCCTACATGGTCGTCCACATATTCCTGCAATTTTTTAACTGCATCGTGGTCCAGCTTGCCATCATCGTCTTTCTGTATTGCTTTTTGCCATAGATATTCTACGTTATTTGCTACTTTTTCATTTGACTTCGAAACACCATTGTTTGACGAACCACTGCTGGATTTGCCGCCGCTGCTCTTATAGGCTCCCCGTATTTTTTCTAAATCTTCTTTTCCCTTAATTGCATCTTGCTGTAACGTCCTTTGTATTTCCCCTTTTTGAGCGGTCAATACAGATTCGTTTTTGGCTCTATTATTGTCCGTCAGAACGCCGTACTGATAACGTTCTGCATTGTTTTGCGAATTAGCTGCTATCGTATTGCGTGCCTGGTTGTTCTGCTTCGTTGTTGTCTGATAAATATCCGTCAAGGTACTTGGCATTCCGTACATCTTCGCCAGACCGCTGGCTGCATTCGGATCTTCACGCATCATCTGCATTAAAATAGCCGTGCCGTAGTTATTCATGATATTATTGGCTGGGTCCACGCCGTATTCCGTAAAGGCGTTTTCAAGGCGGGTTAGCCGTCCTGCCTGATACCTGCCGGCTAGTTCAGCTGCAATGCGGCGGCTGGTATCTTCACCAAATCCCCGTGCTTTTAAACGGTCATAGACATCGTTATAATAGTCTTCGCTGTTTTGGTCCTCGTTGAGAATATGCCGCACGCCGCGATACCCATCCAAAGCTAAGGCAGTCTGGGCATCTCCCAACGTTTTGTCTGCATCATAAGGAGACAAATCAATACCTAATTGCTGGGCCAATGACCGAATACGGCCAGCTCCCTGCGACGCTTCTGCCTTACCTTTATCATCATGAGCTTTATCTGCTACTTCCCAAGCATTTTTATATGCAACCAACTGAGAAGCCAGCTGCCTGCCATCTGCATCCAGTGCAGGTTTGGGAAGCTGCGCTGCCATTTCCTGTTGGTTAATCAAGTCACCGCCAATATTGGGAAGTCCTTGGGCGTCTGCTGCCCGAAATACATTCGCCGCCGTGCTCAGTGTCTGAGGGGCGGCATCAGCGAAAAAATGACCGGCTACATTCAAAACATCTCCCGCATTGCCTGTGCCATTGGCAATATTTTGCAGCGAGTTTGCTGCCCCCAGCAAGTCCAATGTCTTCATGGCTGTATTCGTTCTATTGGCGGCGGACTGGCTGCTATTGCCTTGTGTCTGGTTTACAGTCTGACTGCCGCCTAAATTTCCCAGTAATTTTGGGGATGCGTCTGCCTGCTGGGCCGCATTGGCCATCGTACTGTCAATGGCAGTCGTCCCGGCACTGGTGCCCGATTGAATTGCCGGATTGTTGAGCGGTGTCCCCATAGCCTGACTCCACGCATTATCTGCCCAGTTTCCTTGATTTTGATACATTAAATTTCTATCCAACACATTGCCGTCAGAAAGCTTCAGATACCGGTTGTCCGTATCCCCGTTTTCCGGATGCAGTTCACTGTCTCTGGCTTTGTTGTCCTGCCAGGCATTATATCTATTTAATGCATATTTGCCTAACGCATAGCCAATTGCCGTTGGTAAATCCATTTTTTGTGCAGCCAAGACGTTGGTAATATTGGCTAAATTCTGATTCTGATTTTGATTGGGATTTTGCACCATCTGCATTCCTTGAATATATGCAGGCACAAATGTAGATGCCATTGTCGATTTCCTCCTTTTTATAACGCACCCAGAAGGCCGCCCAATAAACCGCCGCCGCTTGTCTTCTGCGTCTGTGAGCTTGTCGTCGTGCCTTTGCCGGCTGCAGCACTCAGTGCTCCCGTAGTCGTTCCGTTGAGTCCAATAGATGCGTCCCACAGGTTCAGTGCCGGCTGCTGGGCCGCTTCCTGATTGGCAGCAGCTGCTGTCGTTCCGGCTGTCGCCTGATTAATTTGATTGTCGTATAAGTTCTGTAATGTACCTATATTATTAGTAAAACTATTCGCCATCGTATCCGATACGTTTTTATCAATATCATTGAGTCCCTGCGTCATGACGCTGCTGTTGATGACACCATTTTTAGCCGCGTCATTCAGCAGTGTGCCGTAGCTTTGCTGTACACCGCTTTTCACCGTACGCAGCATATTATTGAGATATTCCTGCGGTAATTGGCCTGCTGCCAGATTGTTCAGACCTTGCTGGGCGTTTTGAATTGTCTGCTGCTGTTGATTATTCAGCCCGTTGAAATCCACCTGAACCGCACCAATACTATTCTCTAAAATATTTCTGGCTACATCATTCAGCCACAATGCATTCGGCGCAATCGCATCGGCATATTTGGCCTGTGCTTTCTGCAGCTGCAGTTCATATTCAGACGGTGTATATGTTGACGAATTATTCACCGTCGTAGACCCGCCTTTATGCCGCTGCAAATCAAAATGAAAAGGAATCTGCATCAATTCACCCCCCAAGTAATATAATATTCACGAATGCCTCCCAAGCTCATCACCTCAGCCGGAGATGCTACAAACCACTGTCCCGTATATTTTTCTTCACCATAGTACCGTTCCCCAATAGGTGTGTATTCTACCTGCCGTATATCTATGTGCAGCAGCCGCAAATACGGCTTGATTGGCCGAATGCAGTACGTAGCGCAAACATGATAGCCCAGTGCCTGACAAAGAAATTCCACCAAGTACCGCCAAAAATGAATATCGCCGCATAGCTGATACACAACCACCATTTGCAAGTCTGTATCCACATGTATTTCACAAAACCCTTTATCGGGGAAATAAAAAAGTTTGTACCGTCCATCCGGCACAAACTTGTCACCCGTCTTTTTGTTGTATACTGCAATCCATTCTGAAAGCGTCCGTCGTTTCATTTCATCACCTTCGCCGCTTTGAGCATCTCAATCAACTCATTTACTTTATCCGCTACGACAGCTGCTGTTAATGCGTCACCACTTGCCGTAATACCGGATACAATTTTCTGCTGCAGTATACCGGATTCCCCAACAGCCAAAAGCAGCGCTGTCACGGATTTTGCCAGTTTTGATACATCAATCGTATTTTCTGCGATTTTCGTTCCCATAACCGAACCGTCTGCAATCTTTTCACTTGTAACAGCTTCATCTGCCAGTTTGTCTGTAGTAACGGCCCCGTCTGTCAGCTTCTTATCCGTAACCGAACCGTCTGAAATTTTTTCACTTGTAACAGAACCATCCGAAATCTTATCTTGCGTAACCGAAGCATCTAAAATTTTATCTTGCGTAACCGAAGCATCTAAAATTTTATCTTGCGTAACCGAACCATCCGATAACTTACCACTGGAAACGGAGCCGTCCTGAAGGCTGTCTGTCGTGACAGACCCTTTCCATATGGTTGTTGGCGTCACCATTTGGTTCTGTGCTATTTGCCACAATCCCTTCAGCAATTGTTCTTTTCGGTATATTGGTTTTTGAAACGGTGTTTGATAAGAAACTCCCGCCAAGGTACAGGCCCAAGCATACAAGAACTGTTCTTCTACGGTCTGTGGTGTCGGCAGTCCGGCAATAATTTCCTTATTAGATTTCTTAGCACCCTCATCATAGACGGTTTCCGGATTACCCGCGTTCGACTGGGAAGGCGGTTTGATAACACCGGATGTATCGGTATTACCTGTATTACCCGTATCTCCTGTATTGCCTGTATCTTCCGTGTTTCCTGAATCAGACGGTCCCGGATTCGGGGTATCCGAACCGGAAGAGCCTAAAGGGACACTGTCTCCTTCAACGCCTACGGTTTGATATACTTTCACCGTGCCGGATACACTGCCATCCAAGATAAGCACCGTGCCTACTTCGTACTCTGTCTGGTCGCTTCGCCAAACACCGTCAGATGCCGTATGGGTTACTTTTTTCCAGGTAACAGCCCCATCCTGCCACGTGTCGTCGGTACTCCATGCCGCAGCTTCTACAGGTCCCCATTTGTTGCTGGCATCTGTAGTACCTGCTTTGATACAAGTCACGATAAATGTATTGTCAAAAACCGTATCGCCAATCTGGTATGCTGCGCCTGGCGTTCGCCATTTCATTTCAAACTGGCCCATGTACTTAACTTTTAAAGTACCGTCCATGCCTACTTCATTGATTTTCAAGTCCGGCCCTACACCATTGCTGTTTGCCGTTGTTCCTTTAGCCATCTATACGCTCACCTGCTTGTCCCGTTCTATAATAGTCGGCTGCGGATTCCCTGCATGACAAAAATATCCTGACGCAAATTGGCGGAACCGGTAACACTGCACATTATCTACTTTAATATTCCATTGGCCTGTCGAATTGAATTTAGTCGGTATATCTGTTCCTGTTTCCCAAAAGGCAAATACATCTCCTGTGCCTTTCATATTGGTACCAATGTTTTCCAACACTGTTTGGGACGGCAGTTCCAATTTGCCATCAAACACGCATTTATAATTATTGCCGTTATACGATACAATATCTCCTTGATTATATGTCGTCTGTGCTGCCCATTCCTTCGTTGCTTCTTCCGTCGTATTCTGCCAAATAATATCGCCGTCAATACAGCAGCCATTTCCTGGAACCGGAATCGAGCCGCTGGTGGTCCCATCCTGATCGACTAACTGATAGACCTGCAGGACACCGCTCGCATCATACGAAAGGCAGTATGCATCTCGGCTCCACCATGTATTCGGAGCCCAATCCTTGCCAATAAATTCGATTTTTGCCGTACCTTCCGTAAAGTCTTTGAGCCAAGGCGTATTTAACGGCGGAATATCGTTGAGTTTACCGGCACTCACTACACGGTACAAGCGATGGTCGGCATATACAATATCTCCTTCTGCAACACTCATAGACGTCGTAAAAGTTTGGGTAATAAAAGAAGATGCCGTACCAATATACTGCCAATAGCACGCATCTAGATTTTTCGGATATACATCTTCCCCTTCAATGGCTTTGCCGCTCGTATGCGTCGGCCGCCAGCCATTGGATGTACCGGCAGTCTGGCATTGATAGCAGTATACCGGCAGCCAGTAGGAAGATTCTGTAAAGCAATAGTCATTTACGGCATAGGCTCGTGATGCTTCCCAGCGTCCGCGCGTGACATGCTTTGCTTTAGCCGTACCGATTGTAAATTCATTGCCGCTGTAATCACTCGGCGCGTTCGTATCAGCAGGTGTCGGCAACTCGCCGTCTTGTGTCACCAAGAAATACTGGACATCATAAAAGCTCGTCTTCTTATCAGAATCTTGAAACTTTTTATACACACGAATAAACTGGCCTTGTTTTACATGCAATTTACTCGTATCTCCATCATCAGTCCAGTCTACGCCGCGGCCAATATATTTCCATACCAATGTACCTTTCGCATCATTGCCCAAATCACGGCAGCAGTCAGCCAAAACGGTCGGCCCTTTCGTCGATGTCGTACAATTTCGTTTCCCGGCAATCATAAAATAAACTAAATACGTGTCCGGATTATAACTGTAAAAATAGCAGTCCCGAATCACAACCTCCGGAAAGCGGTAACTGTCCAGTGTCGAAACAGCTTCCGGACTGAATTCAATTTTGCATACATCAAATTCAGCACCATCGGGGTCTTTCAGATACGCATTACAATTGGAAATAAATACTTTTCCTTCAAAAATACGGCCATATGTCAGGTTAAATTCCAAAATATGCGCATTGGGGTAGCTGTCTGCATCCAATTTATTGACATAGAAATTAGAATTAGTAATCTGCACAATGCCTCTGCCTTCGCCAATCTGGATGGCATGATTGAATAAGTTGCATTGGTCAATATACAAGTTATAGAAATAGTTGTGTATATCCAGACGATTAATATTCACTCTTTCGATATGAATATCTTTGACGCAGTTCATCGCCGTTGCGCCCCAATAGCCTTGAACGGAAATATCATGCAGATGAAGCTGCAGGCAGTTGGTTGACCGAATGACATATCCAGATGTCGCATTGGCACTGCCTTGCTTTTTGCCGGCAGCATTAAAGCCGACAATATCACAGACTTCCGTATTGTAGCAGCCCCATATGTAAATCATCGTATTTTTGAAGACCGTATTGTGCATCTGCGTACTATCCGGGATAAAATTAAAGCCGCTGATGTGGGCATTATGGCATTTGCACCAAAGAACACTGCAATACTTATTGGCTGTCGTCTGCAGCTTCACATCGCACCCTTTAAAGTAATAGTGCGTAGCCGGAAGCATCGTATAGCTAATAGTAAAGTGAGAATCCACTGTCTGCGTAGAGACTTCATGCGTATTATAGTCGGATACCGTAGAACTGATTTCCAAGCCTCCCGGTTTATTCCAATCATACGTAAACGGAGATGTCAGCAGTCCGTCTGTCGTATGCAGCAGCAGTTCATAACGCGGTTCGGAATACAAATAGCCGCCGTCATCACGGACGGCATACGGATCTTCTTTTAAAAACAAAAGCGAGTTTTGATACAATTCCGTATCATTGCCCTTGGTATTGATGACAAAATTATCCTTCAAGAAGGTATCCGTTGTTTCTTTTATCGGTTCATACGTAAAGTAATCTTCGTCATTATCTCCCCAAAGATAAAAGCCAAACCAGGCAGCGTTATCATCTTTTATCAATAGTTCAGATCCAGATAAGTCAATATTGCCGCTGCAAATGATGGGTTCGTTGTTATCCTTGCGTATAATCCCTTCATGATTTTCAACACGAATAAAATATCGTTTCCGTCCGCTGACCGGCTCCAGCGTATAGTTGTCATGCTGGTACCGATGACAAAGACGCAGTGCTGTTTCATCATCAGTCTCGCCATCCAGTTTGGCACCAAATTGACGATAATTGACAACGGTATCCGTAATAACGGCATAAAGATGTTTATGTTTGATAGAAGAGCCGTCATAGACAGGAATAGGCTGCCCGCTTCCGTCCAATTTTTTGACATATTCGCCCGTTTCCGGGTCAATTTCCGGTGTGCCGTCCCGTTTATACACCAACTCATATTCAATCTCATCAGTTTCTCCCAAATCAATTGCCCACGGGAACGTACTGGCTGACCACAAATACCGGCAAACATACGACGCACCGCCGCCGTCATTTTCGGTATAATACCCGGATAAAGCAAACTGAGTACCTTCCTTTAAGTTAGTTGTCCCATTATTCTTTAATGCATCCATGGTTTTAAACGTCAATAGACCGCTGCCGCCAGTACTTTCACTGCCGCTGCCTATGTCGCCATTATTCAAAATATCGTAAATATGCTCTATTTCCTGATTGTGTTTTCGAGACGCTGTATATACATCATCACGCCCCTGTCCAATATCCAATAAAGCAATCGGCTTATACTTCATTATCTCACCTCCTATACTTCTACCATGTCATAGCCAATGTAATTCAGTATAAATGCATAACCGCGTCCTTCTATTCGTGCAGGAATCCGCGGCGCCCGATATATGCCGCGGGCACGAAACATGATAATACCTGTTGGCGTGACATGTGCCGGATTCATAAAAACATCTTCGTTGTTTTCATACAGCCCCGGACTGACAGGAATCTCTGCCGCCGCATACGGACTGGCCATATGCTGTTCACTGCCTGGCTTACGGGAAGGAAATGCATAACGCAGCTTGCCAACCGTCAGCATACTGTGAGTATCCTCACTGTATGTACCATACGGTGTAATCCCCATCATGACTTTTTTTACAAGAATCTGCCGCTGGCTCAGATTGGTTTTAAAATGAACGTTAAAGGAAAGCGGCTCCCCGCAATCTGTAAAATCATCAATAAAATCACAGACCGCATTTTTCCGCACCAAATATACCCGGTTATCCGCATTGATAATATCTACGACCGGATAGACAAATGTACGTTCAAAAAAGCCGCCCGTATTGCAGTCCATTACCAGTACATAGTTCGTGTGTCCAATAAACCACAGCTGGTTCCACGCCGGAATATACCGGAGTTTCGTATCGGTCGGCAGCGCATCAATTTCACGACTAATTTTTTGGCCGATATTTACCGGTTTCATATCTCCATAATCCTGCGTTGTCGTAATACTCTGCAGCGTGCTGTTGCCCAAAATAATGACGTTGGTGCCAATATTCGTAAAACCTGTCGTACTGCGGCAGTAAATATTCCGTCCCAATTCTGAAATCTTCCAATCCGGATATTCATTCTGCAGCCGAAATACCATGCCGTTGTCTTTGATAAATAAAATATCCGACGATAAGTTGATAGCTCCCATGATTTTGCCGCCAACTTTATACCCGATTTGAGCAAATAGCGCCGTGCTTGGGTCATTGCTTTCCTGTTTCCAGTTTTCTTCATCGCCCACAGCAGAATACAATACCTGGTCGCCGTCATCAAATGTAAGTACACGTCCGGAACGGGTATACGCCCCTTTGCAGTGCTCCGGTGACGCATCCAGTGTTTTCAGTGATTTGCCATTGTAGTACTGCAGTTTACCGCCGCTGGCAATAATTACGCCGCTCTCCCACAATGTCGTGACAACTTTTTCTTTGCCTGTCAGCTTTCCTACATCATTGATATGAATAAAGTCCTGTGTCGCGTATACATGATAATCTTCCGTAAACAGCAAAAACGTTCGATTTAATACATCATATGCCGCATTGGTTACATCTACGTGTATCGTACACAGTCTTCTCAGCCCTTTGCAGGTTCGCAACAGGCCGGTATTTCTATCTACTTCCATATTTGTACAGATGCTCAATTCGTTTTGTGCAATGTCGCTGTCAAAATACGATGTATTCAAACCGCCCGTAAAATCAGACTGAAGAACCGTCTGCTGATTGGCATGTTTTGTCGATAGTTGCATAGACTCACCACTTCCACTGATACATATGATGATGATTCCAACCCCTCGGCATTATTTTACAGCCGTCATCCCAATAGCCTTTAGCCTGCACTTCCATAGGAGTCAAATCGCGCACCAATTGTTCTGCCTGCGCCATAATAGAAGATAAAATATTTTGTTCTTCATTGACGCTGTATTCATCAGCAACCGCCGCCCGGATGCCCACATATTCAATCAAAATCTGATCTAAATCTGTAAGAAACGGCGATGCATCTTCCAGCGCAAGCAATTCCATATCCGGAATATAATCAATGACATAGCTATGTTTTTGCGTATCAACCGGAAAAAAACGCAGGCGTTTTATTCCATCCAGATAGCAGCATCGAGGAGAACCGCTGTATGCTTCATCATCCATCATTTGACGGCTGGTAATCAGAAGCTGTTTCTGATCCAATGTGACATGAATCAACTGGGATACCGGTTTTAAAAGGTATACACTGTCTTCTCCTGCCCGCAGCGTGCCTGTCATGGTTTCATCCAGCAGCATCGGATTGATAGACATAATCATCCGCCGCAGAATACTTGCGCCATCGTTTAAAAATTCCAGCAAGTTTTCATCACTGTATCCCACGCCTTGTTCGTCATGAATGCGGGTACGGACCCGCTGGATAATATCTTTTACATTCAGCATAAACCGCACATCCCTTTTATAAGAAAAATGGGCGGTACCGCAGCCGCCCATATCTTAAAATCAATCGTCTACTGAAGACGTAATAACATTGATGACGCCAAAATCAGATAAATTGGTGCCGTCAAACTTAAACTGTGTTTTGGCTACGCCAAAGATGCGGCCAATCGAAAAGCCTTTCTGGTTATGGTAGTCGAAGTCATCTTCCTGCCAAGTCGGTTCCGAACCGGCTGCCAGTACGCCCGCCTGTGCACCCAGGAAAAGCGCATGCCCTGTCTTCACATCGCCTGTATCGCGGATACACTGTTCATTTTCATGAATGACAACGCCTTCATATGTACCCAAAGCCCCTGTAAAAATCGGGTTGTCATCGCCGCGTTCCTGAGCATGTTCCTGTGCCTGCAACCACTTTTCATCCTTGCGCAGGTCACGAGCCTGCCACGGGTCGATAATCATGACGTAGAATTTTTTGCCATTTACGCTGACCGGGCGGATTTTGGCATTGGTATCTGTCATGGCAATACGTTTAGCCTTGCCAATGACATCCGTCGAAAAGACATCTGCCGCAGTAATTGCAGAAGCAGCCGTCTTGCCGCCGGCATATACGACACGGTCTTTTGTCGGATTTGCAGACAGCTTTTTGAAAAACTGCCCGTCAATATACTCTGTCAGCCAGTTGGACAACGCCGTTTTGGCATCTTTGCGCATATCGGCAGAAGTTTTCTGTTCTTCCATTTTGCCTTTTAAACGAACAGCATTGCGAATCTGGTCAACGTTAACCGTAAAATCACGGTACTGCATGGCTTCTTCGTTGCCTTCCAGTGTGTTGTCACCGGTAACACCGTCACCTTTTAATTTCATAAGCAGGCGCATAGTAATAGAATCCCCTGCTTCTTTCTTTAATTCTTCTTTGACTTGGATAATGTTGTCTACACCAGAGCCCATAAATTTACCAAAAAAGATATTATTAAGAGCGGTTGTCCATGTATCTTTCGCCCAAGCTTTTTCCACCAAGTTCTGTGGAATCGTTGTTACTGCCATGTTGCATCATCCTTTCGTTAGCTAGTAAATGAGCCGTTCAGCAAGATAGTTTTGTATTCATCTGGAATTTTTTCCCACGGTGTCGTATCCAGCAGATGCTGCAGTGACGCAACCGTAAGAGCTTTTCCGTCTGTACTGGCGACTCCTTCAATCTGTTGTGAGCGGGGCTGTTTATTGGCCGCCGCAATTTTCTGTTTTGTTTTCGCAATGTCCGGCTGTACAGGCACTGCCTCCGGCTTATCATTAGCCTGTGCCTTTTGATACGCCTTTTTGGCTTCTTTAAAGTAATTCACGACACTGTATACTTCTGCCGGACTAGCGATATTCCGCTGAATGCGGGCATATGCGCTGCTAATAATTTGTTGTTCCGTTGGCGTTTTTGTTTGAAAAAAATCATTGACAGCAAATTGCTGTACTGCTGCAAAATTATCATCCTGCATTTCTTTGTCGGCAAAATCCTGATATTGCTGCATCAGCTGCTGGTGTTGCTGCAGGAACATCATCTGCCGCTGCTGCTGCCGTTGTGCCTCTTGCTGAATCTGCCCCAAAATCATATTGCGGCCCATGGCGACGGCTGTATGCCAGCGCTGTTTTTTCGTATCGTCATCATCAGCATATTCCAGGTTATCTACATCTTCTTTAGACATGCCCGTCATTTTCATGGCTTCTTCTTTGGCTGCCGCTTCGATTTTTCCTGCAATTTCCGGAGTCAGCGTAAATGCCGCTTCCGTCATGGGGCGCTGCATTGGAGCTGACTGTACCGGCTGCACTGGCTGCGATGTCTGCTGTGCAGGAACTGTTTTTTCTCGCTGTTCCTGCATTTCCTTCAGCTGTTTTTCAGCCGCCTTGAGTTTATCATTGACCTGCTTAAAACGGGCATACGGAATCGGCTGTTTAGGGGTTTCCCATACATCGTCTTCTACTTGTTTGTTTTCGCTGTCAGCATCAGCGTCGGCATCTGTATCGTCCTCCGGTTCAGCTGCAGCCGGTTGCTGACTGTCAGCAACTGCCGGAGCTTCTTCCTTTTCCTTGTCTTCCGCTTCCTTCATGATTTCCCTGGCAATATCCGGCGATACACCATCCAATTCTCCGGGAATTTCCGGTTCTGCCGCCGGTGTCTGCACATCTTCAGCAATAGATTCGCCAAATTCCATAGCAGGTTCGTTTGCTGCTGTTTCTGCAAATAACTGTAAATTCATTTCTTCGTTTGCCATAATGCTCTCCTTTATTTAACGTCCTAAGACGAATCACGACCTTCTCGATGTCGGCTCGAATAAATGCAATATAAAACGGCTGCCGCCCCACAAGCAACAGCCGTAATTGGTTATTTTAATAATGCGTATAAATCAAGCAATGCCTTCACCCGTTCCACTTCTCCCTGCGACGGCGGTGTATTATGTGCTTTTGCTTCACTGGCCATCTGCAGTCCCAAATCTACAATAGCATGCTTCAAAACTTCGATTTCAGGCATCTTGCTTTCATCCTTACAAGCGGGTTCTGTTTTGACTGTCGTACGTGGCATGTATATTCCTCCCTTTTATACTGCCGGTGTCTGACCGGCCATCAATGATTTAACAGCAGCCGCTGTTAACGGTTTTGTCTGCCCTGCAGGCGGTGTATTCGCTGCAGCTGCCTGCGCAGCTTGTACTTGCCCATTAGCAGCGGCTGATTCCTGATTAGCGGAAATCTGCTGTTGCTGTCCCTGTAAGGCCTGCTGCAGCTGCATCGACTGGCTTGCTTGGGCTTTCGCCTGCTGTTCGGCAGCAAACTGCGGAAACATTTGCTGTACGAAAACCTGCGTCGCATATTTGGCAATTTCCGGGTCAATCAGCCCCTGCTTAGCAGCCATAGCCAACTGGATTGGAAGCGGTGCGTCTTTATACGTGATGCTCTGATTCATGTTCTGCTGCTTCATCAATTCCAGCTGCATTTGCTGCTGTGCTTGCTGTTGAGACTGCTGCGCCTGTGCCTGCTGCCGCTGCTGCCAACGCTGCTTAATCGTTTCTTTATCCGGCAAATCAGACAAATCCAAAATAACGTCAAATACCAGATCACCGGGAATACCCAATTTGCTAACCGCATCCACCAAGCCCCACATCTGCGCTTGCCGCTGTGTCGTACTGGCCTGTGTATCTGCAATGACAATATCAAAATCCCCTTGGGATAAATCATTCAGCGTCTGATGAATTGCATTTCCTAATGGATCTTGTTGCACGATTTGCTGGTTGACACGGATAAACTGCTGTCCATTCGTTCCTTCCACACGATATACTTTATCTTCCGTATAATACTGCGGAATAATGCCTTTATGACCGCGGCTGCCCCACAGCCTGTAGGCAATTCCCTTTTTGGCTTTGCGCAGATAATCAAAAATGGATGCCAAGTGTGTAATAGCCTGTTTCTGTTTCAATTCAATAGCACGGCCACTGGATGAAGATTGAATATCCGTACCCATTAAGGCTTCATTAATACCGGAAATAGATCGAATATCCTCTGTTGCCATTTGTTCCTGCTGAATAACGGCTGTCGGCGGATTGACCAGCTGCCGTTCCCGAATTTTACTGATGCCGCCGGGACGCACTTCAGCAAAATAACCGGGAATACTCCCCTTATCCCGAAACCGTTCCTTTTGCATCGGACTCATGGCATCTTCTTCAATCCAGCCGCCGCCATTGCTGGCACTATTTAAAATATGAAGCTGCTGCACGCGCCGCTTATTGATTTCCCGCTGCGGGTCCTTCAAGTCCCTGACAATGCCGGCCGGAATATCTCCTTCGCCAAAATGATATACAATCAGTGGCACAAAAGGCAATTCACCGTGTTCATAAGGGCTTTCTATATCTTCCAATAAAATATTTTCAATAAAGGCAGCCACTCGAACTTTGTCAATCAACACCGTTCGCACGCCTTCAATGCTGCCGTTTAAAAACATAGGTATCTGTACATCCGCTTGCTTGACAGTCGTTCCATCTGTAAGATAAAAAAACGTTTCTTTAACCTTTTCTTTGTACCAGCATTCACACAACCGTACTTTATGAGTTTGCCGCTGATACCATAACGGTTCGTGTCCTTCCATTTCTTGCGCGGCATTATCTCGTTCTGCGCTGTCATATTTGGCAGTCTGCACATCAATGACATCGGCAAATTCCGGATACACTGCCTTTAGGTCCTCTTTATCTACCCATTTAGCCCGTATCATATACCTGGCGTCACTATAATCAGGCTTGCGTGCTTCCGGGTCTACATACATTCCGAAAGGGTCTTCCCGGCGGACATACGCCTCACCGTCATTAATAGCCGGGTCAAACTGATAGCCTACCTCAAACCAACCCAAGCCACAGATAGCCGCATCCAAAAACACTTGTGATTCATTGCCGTCATAATCGCAGCGGTCCATAATATACTTCGTGATTCCTTTGCGAACCTGGCAAAGCTCCATATCATCATTGGTGCGCGGCAAGAAATCTATATCGTACCGATTCAACCGCTGATACCCGCTAAGCAGATTAATAATCGGCTTGATGCGATTAATCGTAAGCGCTGGCCGACCGCTTTCCATCAGCCGAGCCTTATCGGCATCCGTCCACTGTTTACCGGCTACAAACTCATAGTCTTCCCTTGCTTCTTCCCGCCATTCCTGTGCCTTATCAACAGCTGCCCGGAACCAGTCACGGTATTTTCTGATTTCACTGTTCGCTTTTATCGTATCTTCCGGCGTTTGCCTATTCTCCATTTTCTCACCCCCTTATACAGCCCACACGCTGCTGCAGTCGTCATGCTGATACCGGTCATGCGGGGCTGCCGGATGCGGCTTCGTCGGCGTCCATGGGCGGCTCATGCACGCATACGCAATCGTATCTGCTGCATGGTCTTCCCCTTTGGTATCATACAATTCAGGATTATTCTTATCATGCGCTAACTGCGGTATTGTCCGAATGGTATGGATACAAGTGCTGAAAAAACGCAGTGCCGGTACCTGTTCACCCTGCTTGTTCTTTGTACCAATAAGCCTCTGCTTAATAGCGTTGCCACCTTCCACGCGCCCTTTGCTGCATTCACCAAACGTGACTAAGTGATGATCACAAAGGATCATATTTATGGCTTCAGCAATCGTCGGTCCGGTTACACCCGTGCGGGCCCAGCAGGCATTATCCAGTACACCATAACTGACATTTTCTGAAACTGTTTCTGCCTTGACAATACGCATCGCCACTTCTTCAGCCGTTTCGCCCGTACCGACATTGGGCTTGCCGCCCCAGCCGTAAAGCTCACGATAACACCAAAGATTGCCGTCATAATCGACAGCAAACCACAGTACACAATAAGGTCTTGCCTGTCCCCAGTCCATAGCCCGAAACCGCATCCATGATTTCGGAACTGCAAACGGCTCTACGACATGCAAATCAGAACGCCATTGATTAAAATACTGCCCTGCCGCTACGCCCCAATCTCCCAATCCGGCTACTTTATATCGTTCCGGGTCCAACTCCTTCATTTCATCAAACAAAGTCAAGTCCTCTTTGGTAAGCCATTCATTGCATGTATAGTTCGTCGTCATAGCCAGTACATTATCATGCGGTATATCAAAAAAGCGCGACTTCAGCCAGCTGCTGGAATCCCAAGGGTTGAACGTCAGGGTCCACTGAATAAAATAGCCCGGCGGCATTTCACCACGCAGGCTTTCATCAATCGTTGCAAAAGACGCTTCATCTTTCACTTCATACGCTTCTTCAAGCCATCCCCAGCACAATACGCCCGTAGCTACCGTAACAGATGTTGTCTTTAACGGGTCATCCAAACCGCGAAATAAAATTCGCTGCCCCGTCGGAATATAAATCATCATCAAAGGGGATACCTTTATCTGCCATAAATGGTCTACTCCCAACCGATGAATTGCCCATTTCAACTGCGCAAAACACGAATCAGCCAAACTGCTGTACGTCTGCCGGACTACCAAAGTGTTGGCCAACGGGTATTTCATCATGCGATAAATGATATTCAGCGATGTAGTCGCACTTTTCTTGCTGCCGCGGCTGCCTTTGACTACGCGATACCGCTTCTTGCATCGCCAAAATTGATTATAGCCGCGCCCTACTATTGCTTTTAATGATTTTTCAACAACTTGTTTGGGGCGTTTTGACATCGCCGCATCACGTCCTTAATCCTCTAAATCATCCAAATCATCATGAATAATAACCGGCAGTGCTCCTTCTACACGAAGGTCCTGTTTATCACGCCAGCACTGCGGTTTGCGGTTCTTCAGCCAAAAAATCTGCGCCGTAACGCTTGGCTGGATATGCTTAGTAACTACTTTAGTTACAATCATTTCCTGCTGTTCTTCATTCCACTCACGCGTTACCTCATCTACCGAATACCCCAAAGCCGCTTTACGCAAGGCGTTTTCTACCTGCCGGTCTGCTGTATCCTTTCCCTCTTTTAAGGACTCCGAAATCTCCGAAAACTTGTTTTTCCATGCATACAAAGTTGACGGCGTGATACCCATATTAGCCGCAATTTGTTCATCTGTTAATCCATCAAGAGCCCATCCCTGCAAGCGAATCAGGTTTTCAGGCTGCAGCCATTTTTCGTATTTTCCTTTAGCCACGGTATCACCTCCCCAAAAGGCCGCCTATGGTGACATTCCTGCAGTATGCACAACATCAAAGGATAATTGCTCTTTCGTACCGTATACAATGGACATCATATTATGACCACTGTTAGCCGCAGCCATAATGCCTTGAATTGCCGTTTCCAATATAGCCCGGCATTCACGATTCAATGTATCTACTACAATAGCCGTTATACCTTTGTCCACACAATACCGCGCCCGTTTCGCATAATGAAGCAACCCGATGACAGCTGTTTGAGCCACCGCACTTACACCGGCACACGTCAGGCTATCAAATGCATGTCCCTGCAAAACAAATCCAATATACCGTTTTTGTTTGTCTCTAATAATCATCAATTGCAGCATGCATGTATTCCTTTCTAAAATTGGCAGGTGCAAAAGGATTTGAACCTTCATTTGCAGTTTTGGAGACTGCCGTGCTGCCATTACACTATGCACCCATGAAAAAAAGGCCACGCAGCATGTACGTGACCTTTTCCCTTATTCTGTTTTCATCATTCGTTTTGCCCGTTCCGGGTTTTTCTTGACGATAGAAGCAAACTCTTTAATCATTGCCCATTCGTCATCGAACGCTCGCACCTGGTGTTGTTTACGTTGAACGCTGATTTCTTTTGTGCTTCCTTTGGGGCGACCTGCACCAGGTCGTTTGCCTCCCCAGCCTGTACTACTCACGGCATCCCACCACCTTATAAATTATATAACCGATTACTACTGCTCCTGTAATATAATTTAGCCAACTAATAGAATCATACGTGGTTAAAGAAGCCAACCAAAGCAATATCAAGACTATATACCCTTTTCCAATTTTCTTGATTATATTGCGCATTTCTTTTATAATGGACGTAGGTACGGAAGTAAGGCCCGAAAACCTTACCCCCTTACTTAATTACTTGTGAGAACGTTTCCTTGCTTTGCGCTCGCCTCGCTTAGCTTGAGAACGTTCTTTTTCTTTTCGCCATTCCGTATACCATTTCCAGATGGTATATCCAATAATGACTAGTGCTTCGACATCCTGCACGTTTACGTCCATCATTCTTTCCCTCCTTTCATGATTATATTATACTATATCTTGATTTATTTGTAAAGTTATTATTTCAAGAATGGTATAATTTTATGAAAAGAGTTTTTTATACGCAAAAGACAGGCTGGTTGTCATTAGCCTGTCTTTTGTCGGTTATTCTTTGTGTCTGATTATAAGGAGTTGTGGCTTTGAGAACGCTCATGTTTTCCTTCTTTCCACATATACAGTATATCATACTATTCCTGCTTTTTCTTGTCATAAATTTGTCACAAATCTGCCCAAAACTGCTACGAAAAAAAAGTTATCCACAATCTTACAAATTACCACATCCCAATAGTTGTAGATGCCATGCAATTAATGTACTACCAAATCCAAGCACAAACAAAACATTACTCACAATCCCCACAACTATAAAATTAAATGAACTTGCTTTATTACTAATAGTTGATTTTATAAAATACATCAGTATAACTAAAATGTTAAAAAGAACCATGCCTAATAACCAAATAGTCAATAATAATCTATAAACAGATACTTCATGCATATGTGCTAAAACAGATGATGAAAATCCAATGCCTGAAAAAAATGCTATTATAATTGCAGAAAATATTCCTAATATAGCAATATATTCTCTTTGCATGCTATTAGATTTTTGTTCAATATTATTCATTTGTTGACTGAATTTATTTATTTGCTCATCCAAACCATTAGTTCGTGATTCTAATTTTGAAATGGCTTCCTGACCAGATATTTTCCAATCTCCCTTATCCGAGTAATTAATACGCGCAATATCCAAACTGACATGATCGTACAATTTTTTAATATTACCACTGATATCAATTAAATCTCCATTTTCATCCTTATTTATGGCTTGATACCCTTTTCTTATTTCTAAAATATTCTGCCCAAGTGCTTCAATACTACCCGGACAATCTTGTTGATGTATTTGCGTTAAAACTATAAAAATATCAGAATAAAAATGTCTGTATTTCTGTTTAGGATTAGAATCATAGTACAATGCTTCTAATCGCTTGTATATAACTGCCCTTTCACTACTGTTTTTTAATGCTTGCGATTCTGCCAAAGCACATAAAATATTTCTAAATTCCCTGCGTTTGGTATCTTCTTTCGAAATATCCATTAACCAAACTTCCTCATCAATTCAATAGAAATCACCTTTTTATTTCCCTCTCCATTATTAAAAACTTTTTTCCACGCTTTTCCATCTGCATGAGTATCTTCAACTAAATCCCATGGCTTTTTATCTCTTTTTTCGCAAATAATATTATCTATACTTACCGTATTCATTCCTAAATCAACTTCATAATTAGTTTCTATTGGCATAGCACCAAAGCCACAGAAATGATAATAAACATTAGGTACCACTGGGCCAAATTTCCATGCCTCAATGTTATCAGAAAAAACTGGTTGTTCTGTTCGTTTTAAAAAATCTACTTGGATATAATACAAAATTTTTTGTAATTGCAAGTTACTAATGGGACATTGATCTGTCGTACACTTTGATACAATATATTTAGCCAAAGTCAGTGCATCTAACATATATATCCCTCCTTCTTATTAAAAATCAGCAACACAAATAATGTTGTCGTATTTTTTCGTATTATTCATTATATCATACAAAAATTTAAAATTCATGTCATTCACATTACTTTTTTCTCATCATAAAATACTAATGAAGTCTGTACCGGTACTGCTCCCGGTCCAAACATCATGCCAGCCAGTATCTCTAATATTTTATTGGCACGCTTTCGACAGTATCCAATACTACAGTTGGCGCATCTTGCCGTATTCTCCCAAGACTGCCCATCAATAAAGCGAGACTGTATAATTTGCCTGTCGGATGCGGTCAGCGCGTCCAGCGAACGATTCAACCGCTTCATGAGCGGCTCTATATGATTCAAATCTGTATGCAGTTTAATAATGCGTGCATTTAGTTCTTCTTTTTGAAAATACGCTTGCTCTTGTGGGCTGTGCAGTTCTCCACTTCCACCGCAGCCGCCGGATGGAGACAGCACAGGAATTTTAGGAGCCGCAGCCATTTGCATTTGGTTTTTACATTCCTTGATTTCTTCTTGTATGTTTGCCATATATACAGCAAATTCGTTATATCTCCGCAAATATCCCCTTATCGAAACAACATAATCGTTATGATACATGCCTATCTCCCTCCGTGTTTGCTATTTTCTTCTCAACATTCTGTTGCGCCGGATCGCTTCTATATATGCTTCTTCGGCTTGCTCTTTACGATGCATTCGGCAATACGCTTCATCATTGCACTTCCGCACAAACTGCCCGAACTCATCCGGAAACCAGTAAAAGTCCCCGTCATCCAAGAGCCGCCCGCAGAATGCGCAGCGGCTCCGGACTTTTTTAGGTTCTTGAATTTTTTGTATTATAACGATTGGTTCGCGCGGTCCTTTTCTATACCGCTTGTTCCGTCGGCCCATGTTCTACCTCTCAATCTACTCCTCGCACCAAAATCGTAATTAATCCTGCCAAAAATAGCAAGCATCCAACTATTGCGGCTCGATATACTGCCGCTTTTGTCTTATCTATCATTTTTTCTCCCTCCTATGCCTTGGTCAGTGCTTCAATCTTTTCTAATATTTCCACCCGTCACGCTCTGAAGCATTCCTTTTAAAATCCACTTTTTGCATAGAAGAAAAATATACAGCTAGTATCCGTTTTTTGAGTCCATCTTGCGTTTTAATTTCTAAGCTAGTATGGAATTTATCTAGGTCCGAATCACCGTAAAAATCAGCTACTTTCCACTTTTCAACCGCATGTTTCCCCTTGGTGTCGTAAAAGAAAAGCCGTTTATGAGGAATCCCCAACTGCTTCATCACCAACATGCGTTCCCGTTCAGGAATCTCCGTATTGTCTATGCCTTTCCACTTTTTTACCAGATTCCAATATTTTTTTCATCTTATCCACTCCCTCAGTAGTTTGAACCAATCTTCAGCCCGCATGGTGACAAGCCATTCGGCGTATTTTTTCTTGTGTGCTACGATGGGAATTTCTCCATCTCCTCTTGCTTCTGCGTCATGCTTTGCCTGCTCCATGGCGTCGCGAATATTCAGACGCTCAACAAATTTTACTTCTTGGTGTATGCCGGGAATGCCAACACAGTCAGCAGCATCCCCGGTTTTCCCGCAATATTGAACGGTGCGATGAACGTCTTGAAATCCTTCCGAACGGCACAAGCTCGCCCATTCACGTTCGCCGCGCTTTCCTTTTTCACGCTGGTACTTAGACATCCCAAGAACCGCCCCGCTTTCTCGCCCATGCCCGCAGCCAGCAATTTAGCTGTATAACAAATGGCATGCGACGTAACGCTTTTCGTTTCATTCTCGCCCGCTTATTCATACGTCTTTCCGCTCCGTTCTCCCCGCAGTTTTATCCTGCCAACAAGGGTAAATCCATACTCTTTTAGAATTTTCTTGCACGTCTTAACAGCCTTAGTCAAAGCCTGTTGTTCTAATTGATTTACATCGTGTTTTACGATTTTCAATGCTTCACTGGCTGTCGGATCCGTGTAGTATTCGCCATTTCTCATTCTGTTATGTCCTTTCTGCCGCCATTCGTCGGCGCGCCATATATTCGCCATACGAAATGCCTAGCTTGCGGGCTTCGTCTTCGCGAATCGCTAGCAGTGAACGGCCTTTCGCAGGCTTTATTATTCCTCTGCGCTTTTCGCATAATTTTTTAGCTCGGTTATATCGGTAGGTTGCGGTTATGCTTTCCAATATATGCCGGCATTCCCTAGAGCATGTCGTCGCATATCCCCGTTCACCGCTTTGATGTATGCCTCTTTCTATTTTTTTCCCACACACAATGCACGTTTTTAAATAAACATGGCGTTCCATTGCTAACCACGCTTTATATTGACTAAGTATCCGTGCTTGGCATCTTTTACAATATTTCCCCTTACCGTTTGTATCAAAATCTTTTCCACAAATTTTACATTGTGCTATCATTGCAACTCACTCCTAAAGACACAAAGAATTAATAAATTTTACTCATACAGCTCATACGGTCCGTGTACTTTTTCCCACTGTATAAGCTCCTCAAACTCTATATCGCAATACCGATTAGCAATTGTCATAAATCCCCATATATCGCAACCGGGCTCTTTACAAAGAGCATACACGTTATCATGGACGTGTTTTTGCAATTTGCGCAGCCTTGATTCTCCGAATCCAAACTTTTCGCTTACATATCGGTACATCACGATAAATACGCCTGCCGCATAATCTTGCGTATTTCGTATGATGCGGCGGTCGTTGCGATACGGTTTGCCGCCAAGAACCCATTTTCTCATCATTTCGGCTAATCTGATGTTTTCTTCGTTGTTAAAGCCTTTTTTGCTGATAACCTGCTGCCATTCACGGATGAATCCTGACGGCCGGTTCTCAAGGTCGTCAAAATCAATCGCCAGTTGTTTACATCTTTTTTTGCCAAAACCAAATTTATCGTGAAGTGCTACAAACATCAAAGACGCACAAGCATCGATAACGCCTTGAATGGCTGCTAATTCTGCTTTTTCCATGGTTTGTATTTTTTGGTTCCGGCATACTCGTGTGATTGCACTATGCTGCATCTGCATTTGTTAATCCTCTCCTTCTAAAAATCCGCCGTTTTCCGCAGCGACTGACTGCTCTTGCCGGTAAATGTGATAAGCTGATTTGTTGCACGCAGCCTGTCATATATCCGCAGTTGATACCTGTCACGTATATCCTGCGCCGACAAGTTCGTCGTGATAATTGTCGAACGCATGCGGTTGTAGCGTTCATTTACAATCGCATCTACTTTGCACTGCACCCATGTGTGATCATATTCCGCGCCCAAATCATCCAGTACCAACAACGACGTTGTCCGCAGTTTCTGCTCAAAAGCCTGCAGGCTTGTATCGTGCCGTTCCCTCATACCGTTTATTGTGTCCAACAAGGAAGCCATCGGGATAAAATATCCCTGCCCTTTCTTATCAACCAACTCACGCAGTACAGCAATAGCCATGGTTGTTTTCATCGTACCCACGCCACCGGCTAAAATAAGACCTTCGCCTCGGTGTATATGCGCGTCGAGCGTGGCAATAAATGATTTCACGTGCTGCCACTGTGTACGCACATCAGCCGGCACGCCTCGGCGGTCAAGATTTACGGCCGTTGTATTCCAGAAGCGACGGTATATGCCGTGTTTTTCCAACTGGTCATACTTTGACATCATCCCAGCTGGTTGGGACGTTATCCCAATCGGTTCGAACCGCATAGCCTCGGTTCGCTGTTCTGCCGCCTTTCGCATTTTGGCGATTTGGGCGGCCATTACTCCGGCTTGCTCCATTGTTTGGTCCTCCTTGGTTGACTTCGTCATACCCTTCATTTTGCCAATTACGCAATATGCCCTGAATATACGCCAAGCTTCTTTTATTTCTCATGACAGCTCGCTCAATCGCTTTCAAACACGCCTCCAGTCCATAGCTCTTCACCATGTCCAGCAACTTGTCTTTCTCTATGTCGCTGGCAATCGGATGTATGTTACTGGAATAAGCCTGCAATACAGCAGCCATGTCCGTACTCGCTTCATCCTGCTTATTTTTATTTACGCGCACACGTGCACACGTTAGAGACGGGTTGTCTAGTCTAGTCTTCTCTAGTCTAGGTATGTGTACGGTTCGCTGGTCGGTTACTTGGTCGGTTACTTGGTCGGTTACTTGGTCGGTTACTTGGTCGGTTACTTGGTCGGTTTGCTTAACGATTCGATAAGCAACGGAAGATGTAAAAGGGATTATGGTGTATTCAGTGGCTTGCTTACCTTTTCGAGTTCTAAAGGAGATTCTGCCCGCCGACTGCAACGCTGCCCTTGCGCGATGTAAAGCCGGAACGGAAAGTCCCCCTGTTTTAACGCTAAGTATACCGTTCGTGGCATTAAACGTCTTCTTCCAGCCCGTCTTGTTGGCAATCTGCATGAGTGCATACCAGAGAGCCACAGCAGCTGTCGAGATTTCATTTGTTTCCAACCAGGCGTCGAAAGCGTTAAGCTCATCGATATATCTGATAGTTAGCCTTTCCATATACAAATCCTTTCATTGAGCCGGCCGCTCCTATACGACCGGCTCTCTTTTCTTATACATCCAGTGAATTCATTAATACTTCATCATCTTTTTGTTCCTGCGCAGTCCGGTTGTCCAGCACTTCCCCTGTCTGCGGGTCTATGTTGTCGGGAATCTGTTCAGCTGGGGAATCAATAAGTTTCTGTATACCATCAATCTGCCCTGTAGCCAAATCCTCGGCAATCTTTACCATCCGATCATCAGCTGTTTGATAATTGATAGACAGCAGCCCCCACTTGCTAAGCAATGCCCGCAGCACGGTCTTAGCCGCCATAGCTTCCCAATTTTCACGCCAGCCTTTACTTTGGAACTTTCCTTTGCGGAATTTTTCCTCATGAGCATTGATTTTCTTCTTGGACCAGTACAACAATTTACGCATGCCGTTTGTTAATTCAAAATAGGCACAAAACCCTTCAATTGGAACTTTTTCACGTTCTTCTTCGTCGGTATACCACTGCAATTCGACTTCTTCTGTAAGGCGGTCGTATTTAATCAATTCACCTTGGCGGACATCAACAACATTAATTTTCTTGTACACCCCGGTGCGAACTGCCAGCTGATACAAACCCTTGTACCCGATAATAAAGGTAGCTTCCATTTTTCCCTTATTGCGGAACGGCACAATGTAGGCCTGACCCAATGCCGGGTCAATCGGCAGGTCATAGCTTGCAGCCTTGAGAGCCGCCTTGATAATACTGTTCGGGTTGTCGCGGAATACTTCTATCATGTTCGGATCATCGTTAATCATTGTAACTAACGAGCCAATGAACTGCGGTGACCGCTTACCAAGAAGCTCATTAAAACGTTTCTGATATCCTTCTTTACTCATTAATGCATTGAAAGATGCTACTACCGTTGCATGTGCGTCGACCGTCGGCTGAATGGTCGCGCTGCGTTTTGCTAATGTTGATGTAGTTGTTGCCATTTATTTTTCCCCCTTCTTCTTTGGTGCAATTAAAAATCTTCTAGATGGTTTCCTTATCTTGCTGTATTTTTCAAATACTTCTGGCAAGTCCTTCGCCAATGCTTTTTTATCAACTGACACGCTGCCGCTGTATGTCTTCCAAGTAATTTTCCGGTTGCCGGCCACAGCTATTTCATTGTCGCCCATCATGTCTTTCAAACGATTTTCTTGAGTAGTAATCGCTTCATCGATTTCTTTCTTTTTAGCCTTGTAATCGTCGATGAGCATGATAATGTCTAACGCATTGCCTGGCAATTCTAAAACGGCGTCACGGCCGCCAGGATACCGTTTTTCAAGTATTTTAGCTGTTGTACTGCTGCCATCAATGGGCGGCATAACGCCCTTTTGGACGTTCACTTCCCAAAACTCTTTTTCTGCCTCAAATAGCTTCTTGATTTGTTCGTCATTCCGTGGAATGTATTTCTTGCGGAAGTCCTGCCCGCCGATAAGAACGGCAATCCACCAGCCCTTTAGCCCTGTAGCCATCATGTAATGCTGGCATTGTAATAAATAGCTGTCCGGCAAATTTTCGTCATCCCATTCATGAGTCGAAAAGGCATTTGTCGTCTTGATTTCAAGGCCTATATCTTCGTCTGTGCCATTCTTTTTTCCAGGAATGAGCCGGTCGATATTAGCCAGCAGCCAAGGATATTTCTTGCTGCGCATCATACCGCGGCGTTCGACGTGAAGCCCCGTTTTATCGGCAAACCAATCGGCAACAACCGGTTCCAGTCGAATACCAGCCTGAACGGACGGCTTCTTGCTGATGTCTTCCGGCTCTACCTGCCCGGTCTTTTCCAGCCAAAGCTTGAAAGGGCTGCTCCATGGGCTGTATCCCATAATCGCCCCCGCATCGCTGCCGCCAATCCCCTGCGTGCGCATTTTAAGCCAGGCATCCCGATCTTCCATTTCTTTTACGGTCATAATCAATTCAGCATCCATGCGTATCTCCTTCCTCTTCCAGCACATCCAGTATCTCCTGCAGCGTTTGTTCTACGTTCAGATTATTTTTATATGTGTTCTGATTGGCTTTGCCGTGTTCTATAATGACAAAGCTCCATACGTTTTTCTTGGCAGCTCTTTTGATATGGATTTGAAATTTGCTTTTTACATATTCCTTTGCCGGATACAAATAAAAAGCAATGTTGTCGCCTTTATCGGGAAAAACAAGATCCAGCCGTTCGCATACCTTGCTGCAGCATATCGGGCTCGATACAAACTGCTCAATAAATTTTTTTTGTTTCAGGTCGTTCAGGATTTAACAAGACAATTCCTCTTTTCTGTGATATACTTACTTTGATTTATTTAGGTATGGAGCCACTACTTGCGCCAACAGGTAGCGGCTCTTTTTTTAATTTTCTTTAAAAATAAGATAGTTTATTGCGGCTTTAAAATTTTCTTTTTCGCTGTTGTCTAGGTGTTTGTATATCTGCCGCAAGATGTTCATTGCTGCAGCTTGCACTGCTATCTTCCCTCCTTTAATCAGCGAAAAATTTTTTCCCTTTTCTATTGCAGATACCGCCGTAAAAATAACCGCGTCCATTCCTTCCGGTTCCATGTAGTTTTGCATTTTATACATATATTCCTTGATGATATTCATATCATCTTTATTTATCATGTGTATCGCTCCTTTTATTTACTGATTTTTAGCCGCATCCCCGGCTGAATGCCGTCTTGGCCAAGCTGATTATCTTTGATGATTTTATCTATCGTCTGCCGGACATCGTCTTCATCGGACGTGTACCGCCCGGCAATGTCCCACAGCGTGTCGCCCTCTTCTACCGTGTAGTACGTCGGGCAGGCGTCGGCTTATCCGCCTGCCCGACGTACACGCCCAGCGCCACGGCGACGGCAAACGCTGCGGCAATCAGCTTGCCCCTGCCGTTTCTTCTTCTCATGTTTCTTCACCTCTCATTTTCTCGTGCTCTTTCTTCACACTCAAATTGGCTCATATTCAGCGACAGATTAGAAATAAATGCCCGGTAACGCCGCAGTTCCTGCTGTGCGTCTTTCAGTTCATTCTTGAGCCGTCGCCATTCAAAGGGGCTGTGTTCGAGCTCCTTTTCGTCTATGGACTCAATGTCCAGGACGTTTTTCAAACTAAAGTAAATCCCCGGAATCTTTAGCCGCTTTAGGCAGCCGGCAGATTCCATCTTATTAATCGAAGCTCGGCTCACTCCCCAGCGAGCCATAAGCTCCTTAATCGAAACAACAGTTTTCATTTTTGGACCTCTTTCTCTCTCATTACGGCCTCTTCTGATTTTTTTAACCTAAATCTGTTTTACCAGTTAGCCCCCCTGTTCTGGGTGCTTTTCCTTTCATCCGCTTCACCCCCTTTCGCTCCCTTCTGCTTGTACTTCTCTACCAGCTCATAAAATAAATGATTTACCAATCCATTTACCGTTACGCCCTGCTCTTTAGCAATCTGCGCAATATCGTTCTTCGTTTGAACTGGCACTCTAACTATCATACTTTCTCTTTTCATGGTTTCTCCTTTCCAAGTGATGTCACTTTGTAATCATCATTATATAGTGATTTCACTTTAACGTCAATATGCAATATTGAAATGATTTCAAAAATGTATCATAATGAAATCACATTGACGATAAAGGAGGCATTACTATGGCCACAGATAAAAGAGCATTTACAATGCGAATGCAGCCAGAGAATTTTGAAAAAATAAAATACATTGCAGAAGTTAATAAACGTTCTATTGCTATGCAAATCGAATTTCTTATTGAATCTTGCATCGCAGACTATGAAAAAAAGAACGGTAAAATTCAGAATCAGTAATAGGAAATAGTCGGAACATTATTTCCTCATTTATCGCTATCCCTTTTCGACCAGCTTTTTCCTTCAACGCTCCGTACAGCTCATCCGGCAGTCGGAGCGTTATTCTTTTCTTATCGTCCATCCGCTTCACCCCCTTTCGCTTCCTTCTGCTTGTACTTCTCTACCAGCTCCCAACAGGCAACCTTTATTAAGTCTGTCTTACTTCTCCCCTGTTCTTCGGCTATCTTTTTTAGCTGACAGTCTACTTTACTGGGAATTCGCAACGTAAACCGAATCATCGCCTTTCCTCCTTGTGTCAATATAGTGTCTTTATGGTGTCATTTTATCATGGTGTCACAATAGTGTCAATAGACTTTTGCACCTAATCGGTGTTATACTGGTGTCATCAAACCAAGGAGGTTTTTATGATGGCTGATACCATGAAACGCTTTACGTTCCGTATTTCTTCCGACTTATTTGACCAAGTGGAAAAAATTGCTAAGAAAAATCATCGCTCTGTAAATAGTGAAATTATTTTGGCTGTAGAAAAATATGTCAGAGAATGTTCAAATGACGACATATTGCAGCCAACACCAAAGAGTGAATTGTAATCCCTGTTGTTTTACTTACTTCCTTCAACGCTCCGTACAGCTCATCCGGCAGTCGGAGCGTTATTCTTTTCTTATCGTCCATCCGCTTCACCCCCTTTCGCTCCCTTTTGTGTTAAGTATGCTTAACTTTTGTTTTAAAATAAATCTCCTGCAGAAATTCCTAATGCTCCTGCAAGAGCAATTATAGTTGTGTTTGTTGTTGTTTCTTGTCTTCCATTTTCTAAGGCAGAGATTGTTACCCTTGATATTCCAGACTTTTTAGCTAATTCTTCTTGGGTTAGCCCCATTTTTTGCCGGTATAGTTTTAATTTTTCCATTTTATCACCTCCTAAGTTAAGCATGCTTAACTGTGTATTAAGTATAACCTGCTTAACGTTCATTGTCAAGTGCGCTTTACAAAAAAACTTTCCCTATGTATAATATACTTAACGTAGAAAGGGGCTGTTTTTATGTATTTAGGAAAACTAATATCTAATTTCAGGCAAGAAAAAAACATGTCTATGGATGAATTTGCTAAATTAGCTAACCTCAGTAAACCATATATTTCGATGTTAGAAAAAAATAAAAATTCTAGAAATGGAAAACCTATTGTTCCTTCAGTTATGGCTTTAAAAAAAGTATCTAAAGTACTAAATATTTCTTTTGATGATTTAATAAAGA
>JBNMKW010000011.1:0-48989 GCA_050874545.1 Megasphaera sp.
GGAATGGGAGTTTCGGGCGGCCGCCTTTTTCTTGATTCGTTCTTTTTCGGCGGCACGAAAAAGAATGAATACTCACGGGTACAGGGATACATTCCTGCGTTCTGGTCGAACAGAAAGAAAAAGTATATAACTGATGTAAAGGGTAAATTTACCCAAAAAAGAAATATATAGATGCGCCGCATTTTGGCATACAAAAAACCATCCCGCAGGCAGGATATTGTCTGCAGGATGGTATGTGGTATATATTATGCTTCTTCGGCTTGTTCTTCTGTTTCAGTGTGTTCTACAGCTTTCGGGCCGCGGCGGTGCGTATGGTTTTTCCATACGACCCACAGCGATGTATCTACGCAAATAGAGGAATAGGCACCGCTAATAAAACCGATGAGCATGACGAGAGAAAAGTTCTTTGTCGATTCGCCGCCAAAGAAATGGAGCGCACCGCAGGCAAAGAGGACTGTCGTCAAGGTATAGATACTGCGGTGAATACTTTGTGAAATACTGTCATGTGCCAGTTTTTCATAGGTATCCGTGCGGCGGTGAGTTCGCGTGTTTTCACGAACGCGGTCAAAAATAACGACGGCTTCGTTCATGGAGTAGCCGACAACGGTCAGGATAGCTGCCAAGAACGAGGCATCGATTTCCAAATGGAAGAAGGAGAAAAAACCCAATACCATAATTAAGTCATGGAAAATAGAGACCAGCGCGGAAATAGCGATTTTGTATTCAAAGCGGAACGAGATATAGGCTGCCAACGCAATAAAGGCCACCGCCAAGCTCATGACTGCATTTTTCGTCACTTCTGAGCCAATGACAGCACCGACCGATTCAGTACGCTTGATTTCAGCACCGCCCAATTTGTCACTGAGTTGCGTCGCTACGGCTTTGCTTTCATCACTGGACAAATTGCGCATGCGAATCATGACGTCTTGAGAAGCTTCCTGATCCGTAACGCCGGACAGCTGGATGACGCTGTTGCCAAGATCCATTTGGGAGTCATCGATGACTTCGCGAACCTGGGAAACGGTGACTGCGTTTTCAAACTGCATATCCAAAATCGTGCCGCCTGTATAATCAATGCCAAAGTTGAAGCCATTGACAAAAATAGAAATGACGCTGGCAATGACGAGGACAGACGAAAGAGTAAACCACCATACTCTATGTTTGACAATATCAAAACTCATTTCTGTCCCCCCTTTTTCAGCATGTGTTCCGGTGCTTTGCGATTCAGACCGTAGAACCAGGGGTTCGTAATCAGGCCCGTATTAATAAACCATGTCAACAGAGAGCGGCTGACGAGAATTGCCGTAAACATGCTGACAATCAGGCCTAACGCTAAGTTGACGGCAAATCCTTTTACCGTCCCGGTTCCCATGACAATCAAAACAATGGCTGCGATCATAACGGATACGTTGGCATCCAAAATTGTATTGAATGCCCGTTTAAAGCCGGCATCCATCGACGTTCGCAGACTTTTGCCGATAAGGACTTCTTCCTTAAACCGTTCAAAAATAAGGATGTTGGCATCGACGGCAAAACCCATGGACAAGATAATCCCGGCAATCCCCGGCAATGTCAATGTCGCATCGAGATATTTTAAAATAGCCAGCAAAATCAAGACGTATACTAAAAGGGCTACGTTGGCGACAATGCCGGACATACGGTAAATGACAACGAGGAAAATCATGATGAGGATAATGCCGATAGCAAAGGCTTTTTCACTCTTGATTTTGGAATCCTGTCCCAGGCTCGGGCCGATAGTCCGTACTTCCATGACTTTTAATTTGACAGGAAGTGCGCCGGAACGAAGCAGGATAGCCAAGCTTTTGGCTTCTTCCAAAGACTTACTGCCTGTAATGACAGCCTTGCCTCCTGTAATTGGTTCGTTGACAACAGGAGCGGTCAATACTTCGCCATCCAACAGAATAGCAATTTTATGACCTACGTTGGAAGCCGTCAAATCTGCAAATTTCTTAGCCCCTTCGTCAGTGAATTCAATAGCAACGACGTTTTTATTGCCGTTTTCAATTTGTTCTTTGGCGGTTTTTAAATCTTGACCGCCCATACGCGTCGTACCGCTTTCATCTTTAAATTCCATGACAGCAGTTTTACCGATGGTTTCAATCGCTTTTTCCGGATTCTTTTCGCCCGGAAGTTCGACAATAATCCGGCGCGCACCTTCTTTTTGTACGATTGGTTCCGTCAAGCCCATTTCATTGATACGTCGTTCTACAATAGAAACAGCCCGGCTCAATGAGTCTTCTGTAACCGGCGCATCCGGCGTATCTTCTGCTTCCAGCACGATATGCGTGCCGCCCTGGAGGTCCAGGCCTTGTTTAATGGAATTGGCAAGCGGATAAATAAAGGTAAGGAATACGGCTAAAATAATGATAACCGCACCAAAAAATTTTACCATGTTACGAGTCCGCAACAGCGTTCCCTCCTCTTACTGAGTTTACATATGCAACTGTACGATATACCGAGTCGGTGTCAATACGGCCGGTACACGATAATCATGTGCTTCTGTTGGCACATGCGGTATTATTTGAATGTCCCAAGCCACAGCCGTGACGGCTGCCTGCTGCGCCCGCTGTAAATAGCGGTCATAAAAGCCGGCTCCCCGTCCCAAACGATGTCCCTCTGCATCAAAAGCCAAGCCTGGCACAAGAATCCACTCTAATTGTTCTGGCGCAATACAGTGACTTCCTGCTTTAGGCACGCGGATACCATACATGCCATGTTCCACGTCTTGCAGCGAAGTCAGCTGCACAGCTTCCATCTGCCCATTGTCTACGCAATGAGGCACATATACTTCTTTTCCTTCCCGCAACGCTTGTATAAGGAATGCATCCAGCGATACTTCGCCTTTCATATTTAAGAAAGCCATGAACCGGCTGGCACGTTGATACTGCGGCAGTACCAAAAGCCGTGCGCAGACAGCATCGCTCCATGCGGCAGCTTGTGCCGCTGAAACAGCCGAAAGCCGGTTCTTCATTGTCTTTCTTACGTCTTCCTTACTTTGTTTCATGGGTATCTTCTGCTTTGGCAGTATTAGCAGCTGCGGTATCAGCGGCTTTGGCTTCTGCTTTTTTAGCAGCTTTCTTGCTGTCAGACTGTGTTTGCTTGCCAAGTACCTGAGTAATGGCATTGCGCGTCATTTTGACTTCGACTTTGTCAGCCAGACGAACGATGACATAGTCATCATGCATAGAAACAATTGTACCGTAAAAACCGCCGGCCGTGATAATCTTGGCGCCGTTTTTCAAATTATCGAGCATTTCCTGCCGTTTTTTCTGTTGTTTTTTCTGCGGACGCCATAACAAGAAATAGAAAATGACGACCATGACGATAATCGGCCAAAAATTATTCAAATCCATTAAATCCAATCTTTTCACCTCCTACATGTATCGTATCTATATACAAGACACACTTGCGATTACGCATCTTGATACCGTTTCCAAAAATCTTTGCGGAACTCTCTAAACGTGCCGTCAAAGATAGACTGCCGCATATCACGCATAAACTGCAGCAGGAAATACAAGTTGTGTATGCTGACTAAGCGGTATGCCAGCAATTCTTCTGCCTTGAACAGATGGCGAATATACGCCCGTGTATAGTTGCGGCATGTATAACAGCCGCATCCTTCTTCAATAGGATGGAAATCATGGGCATATTTGGCGTTGCGCACGGTCACACGGCCTGTATGCGTCATGGCCATGCCGTTGCGGGCAACACGCGTCGGAAATACGCAGTCAAACATGTCTACACCGCGGGCTACACCTTCCAAGAGGCAGTCCGGCGTGCCGACGCCCATCAAATAGCGGGCTTTTTGTTTCGGCAGATACGGTGTGGTATGTTCCAATATATCATACATGATATCTTTGGATTCGCCAACACTTAAGCCGCCAATGCCATAGCCGTCAAAATCCATATCAACCAAATCTTCACAGCTTTTGCGGCGCAAGTCTTTGTACATACCGCCCTGGACAATGCCAAACACGCCTTGCGTATCACTGTGATGATGGTCCAGGCAGCGTTTGGCCCAGCGGCTGGTTCGTTCTGTCGAATGCAGCGTGTATTCATAATCCGACGGATAGGGAATACATTCATCAAACGCCATGGCAATATCTGAATCCAATGCCATCTGCACGTCCATGGATACTTCCGGTGACAAGAATTTTTTAGACCCATCCAAATGGGAACGGAACGTAACGCCTTCTTCCGTAATTTTCCGCATCTGCCCCAAGCTGAATACCTGGAAACCGCCGCTGTCTGTCAAAATAGCTTGTTTCCAGTTCATAAACTTATGCAAACCGCCGGCTTCTTTGACCAAGTCTTCGCCAGGACGCAAAAACAGATGATATGTATTGCTCAAAATAACCTGCGCGCCCATGTCGTACAATTCTTCCGGCGACAGGGTCTTGACCGTAGCCTGCGTGCCTACGGGCATAAACATCGGGGTTTTGAACGTCCCGTGCGGCGTACGCAGAATGCCGGCTCTGGCGCCATCACACTCCGCTTGCTGTTCGTACGTAATAACCAAGTCATATCCTCCTATCGTATAAACATGGCATCGCCAAAACTAAAGAAACGATACTTTTCTTTGACTGCCGTTTCATATGCCTTTAAAATCTTTTCCCGTGTAGACATAGCACTGATGAGCATCAGCAGCGTCGATTCAGGCAAATGGAAATTCGTTACTAACGCATCCACAATGTGGAACGTAAATCCAGGATAAATAAAAATATTCGTCCAGCCGGAACCTGCCTGCAGCGTGCCTGTCGTCCCAGCACTTTCCAAGGTACGGATGGATGTCGTACCAACGGCGATGATACGCCGTCCTTCGGCTTTTGCCTGATTAATCGTGGCAGCTGCCTGTGGTGTAATGCTGTAAAACTCGCTGTGCATTTCATGGTCTTCAATGTTTTCTTCTTCAACGGGGCGGAACGTTCCCAGTCCGACATGCAAGGTAACAAACACTTCCTGAACGCCTTTATCCCGAATTTTTTGCAGCAGTTCTTCTGTAAAATGAAGACCTGCTGTCGGCGCTGCTGCAGAACCCCGTTCCCGCGCATATACAGTCTGGTATTCATTGGGATCGGCCATTTTTTCGTGAATGTACGGCGGCAGCGGCATTTCCCCTATTTTGTCGATAATATCATCAAATACGCCATCATAATGGAATTTGACAATACGACCGCCAAAATCGGTGCGGTCCTGTACGTCTGCCGTAAGCCCTTCCGGAAATTCTATGGTTGTTCCCGGCAATGCTTTTTTACCCGGCTTAACCAGTACTTCCCACGTATCTTCGCCTACCGGCGTAAGCAGCAAGACTTCTACCTTGCCGCCTGTGGGAACCCGTTTGCCGTACAAACGGGCCGGAATGACGCGGGAATCATTAAAAACGAGTACATCGCCTTCATGCAGTTCGTCTACTAAATCATAGAAATATTTGTGCTGCACGTCGCCGCTTTGGCGATCATAGAGCATAAGCCGCGCGTGATCACGTGGTTCTGCCGGATGCTGTGCTATGAGTTCTTTTGGTAAATCATAATAAAAATCGCTGAGTTTCAAAATAAACAATCTCCTTAATACAATCGTTCTAACGTCGTGCCTGTATAGTAATGGGATAATATCTGCCGATAATATTCCTTGACACCGGGATTTTCTTTGGCCATTTGATATGCGCCGTACTGGCTCATGCCCAGGCCGTGTCCCCATCCAAATCCATAAATAGTCAGCGGCTGTCCCGCTTTGATAGGCAGTGTCAGCGTACGTCCGTTTTTGCCCATATCGGGATTGGGGGGTGTTCCCGTACCCTGATAAAAATCAAAGAGCGTACTCTTGAGCCCAAATAAAGACTGAAACGCATTGCCTGTAATCGTAACTTGTCCTTTCGTTCCCCGCACAATCAATGTGCGTACTCGGCCGGATACGCCGCGGTCATTGACATGCATGGGCCGTTTAGCCAGCGGTGACAGTGTAATGGATTGAACCGTGCCTACGCCCTTGCCGGCTGCCGTTAGATTGGCTGCTAAGCGTTCCGGTGTCGTCTTGACAGACCAGCTGTACGACGGCATATGAAAACTCCGGTCGGCTACACCGCGCAAATACATGATATGGCTTCCCCAGACATTTTCGCTGTGTTCTGTCCAACCGCCGGCACTGGCACAAAAAAAGGCCTCTATCGGTTTTCCCTGATAGGTCAGGATTTCACCGCTTGTCCCATCGACGGCTTGCTTGATGGATGCCGCTTCGGCATTGACGCCGCCGTATACTTGGCTGCGCGTGTCATCGGCCATGTCATAGCCGCGGCTTTTAAAATAGTTTTTATGAAACACCGCATAAGTCCGTGCTGCAACGGCCTGCGCCTTCAATGCCTCCAAATTCCATGACGGCGACATTTCCTTGCCAACGACGCCATATAAATAGTATTCCATCGGCACAACGTTGACCACTGTCAACCCGGACGAAACAGGGCTTTTTATAAATTCCAAATAACCGCGGTATGTATAGCCGTCTGTAATCTTGACCAAGCCGTCCTTTGCCAAGGGGCGTACCGACACGGGTCCCGTGCTTTTGATACCGCCTGCTGTCAGTTCGTTGCCGCGAATCGTAATTTGAATTGGTGTATTGGCTTTTATCTTTTTGCGCAGCGTGTTGCTCTGATAAATGCCTACGTCCTGCGTCCCTACAACAGCAACAGATGCACGGCCCTCCCGGATTCCGATGCGCAGTTGCTGCCCGCTGCCGGAAGCTAGGATGACCGCAGTCATGCTAATCCATACGAAAAACACCATGACGCATATATATCGTCTTTTTCCCATGTAGGCTCCTCCTGTCTTAACGGAAAACCAGATTCAGTATAATAGTCAACACGATGCTGATAAGCAGACAGGTCACAATAGGAAAATGAAACGATACATTGTCTTTAGTCCAGTTGATGTCTCCCGGCAGATTCCTTATAAACCGGCTCAAGCCGATATGGTCGAGTACCAGCCAAGCACACCCGGCAACAATGCACAACACGCCGATTACTATCAGTAATTTTCCCATGTACCCTCCTAAAACAACGCCGTACTCTTTGCATCCTGCGGCAGCGGCAGTCCCAAATGGCTGTATGCTGCCGGTGTTACGACACGTCCTCTCGGCGTACGGTTTAAAAATCCCTGCTGCATCAAGAGCGGTTCATATACATCTTCGACGGCATCGACGGATTCGCTGATTGCCGCGGCAATCGTATCCAGCCCGACCGGGCCGCCGCCAAATTTTTCAATGATGACCTGCAATACCCGCCGGTCGGTACGGTCCAAGCCGCAGGCATCAACTTCCAGCCGATCCAGTGCCCGTCCTGCCAGCGCCGCCGTAATCACGTCGGCTTGATCGACTTGCGCAAAGTCGCGCACGCGCTTTAAGAGCCGGTTGGCAATACGCGGCGTGCCGCGGGAACGGCGGGCGATTTCCAAGGCACCTTGGTCATCAATATCTATATTCAAAATTTCTGCTGTTCGTTTGATAATCAGAACCAAGTCTTCGGGCTTGTAAAATTCAAGACGGCAGATAACGCCAAACCGATCCCGCAGCGGCGGTGCCAAACGGCCTACCTGTGTCGTCGCGCCTACCAGCGTAAACGGCGGCAAGTCAATTCGCACGGAACGGGCGCTCGGTCCCTTGCCGATGACAATGTCCAGCGCATAGTCTTCCATCGCTGCGTAAAGTACTTCTTCGACACTGTGGGAGAGCCGGTGTATTTCATCTATAAACAATACATCCCGCTCCTGCAGATTTGTCAGCAGTGCCGCCAAATCGCCAGGCCGTTCAATGGCAGGACCTGACGTAATACGCAGGCTGACGCCCAGTTCATTGGCAATAATGCCGGCCATCGTCGTTTTGCCCAATCCCGGCGGTCCGTATAAAAGGACATGGTCGAGTGCTTCCTGCCGCAGTTTGGCAGCTTGAATAAACACTTCCAAATTTTGTTTGGCTTTATGCTGGCCAATATATTCTTTTAAATAATGCGGACGCAGGCTGTACTGCCAAGAATCTCCCGGCATGGGCCCTGTTTCCACAATACGATTTTCTTCCATCCATTACCTCCCGCTTCCCAAGGCTTTCAAGGCCTCTTTGAGCAGTTGTTCTACGGTCTGACAAGTGCCTGCCTTGGCTTCCACCACGGGCAGTACTTCCTGTTCACTATATCCCAGGCTGACGAGGGCTGCCAGCGTTTCTGCTGCGATGCCCTGCGATGCCGCTGCGGCGGGCGCAGACAAATCAGCCACAGCGCCGTCATCGACGGGACCGATTTTATCCTGCAATTCCAAGACAATGCGTTCGGCTGTTTTTTTGCCGATACCGGGCATTTTCGTCAGCACTTTCATGTTTTTTTGATGTACGGCTAAACGGAATCCCTCCGGATTGGCCGCACTTAAAATGCCTAAGGCGACCTTAGGGCCTACGCCGTTGACACCAATCAGCAGCATAAATAATTCGTATTCATCCTGCGTAGCAAACCCATACAGCAAGATAGCGTCTTCACGCACGCTCATGTACGTAAAGACCGTCGTTTCTTTGCCAAGGGTCAGCTTTTCCATCGTCGATGCCGGCACAAACACACGGTAGCCGACACCATGCACATCGATGAAGCAATACTCTCTAACTATATGGGTCACTATGCCCTTCAGATAGCCAATCATAACTGCACCGTCCTTCGCAAACTTTGGGAATGGCTGCAGTACACAGCATAAATGGCCATGGCCAATCCGTCTGCCGCATCATCAGGCTTTATTTTTTCATGAATGCCCAAAAGCCGCATCGTCATATCAATGACTTGATCTTTGGTTGCCCGGCCGTATCCCGTGACGCCCTGCTTGACCTGCAGCGGTGAAAATTCCAAAATAGGAATCTGTGCCTGCTGAGCTGTCAAAAGAATAATGCCCCGTGCCTGACCGACCGTAATGGCCGTCGTAACGTTGCGGTTAAAAAAGAGCTGTTCTACGCCGATGACATCGGGTTTGTATTTGGCATACAGCTCGTTGAGCCCTTCAAACAGCGTCACGAGCCGTTCTGCATCCGTATGGTCCGGCGTCGTCTGTATCGTACCGTATGTAATTGGCTTGAGACGGCTTCCTGCAGCGTCTACTACGCCAAATCCGCAAATCGCCGTCCCTGGATCGATTCCCATTGCACGCATCGTAAGATGCCTCCTATATATCATACTAAATAGACTAATGTTTATTATACCATGAAACACGGGAGCAGGGCTAGCCCTGCTCCCGTGTTTTACCATACGATTTATTTTCTTTAAACTGTAAACTAAAACTAGTTAACTTGTGTTATCCAGTCAGATAAACTCGATGCTGCATCTGCTATCTCATCACGAGAAACCGTATACGCATGTTGATTGACCGCTGCCTTCGGTTCTGCACTTGTAATCTTTTCTACAGTACCTGCCAACCCACTGCCGCCATGGGTAGAAAAGATGTTGATTTTCTTTCCAGATAAATCATGGCTTTCTAAAAATGTATAGACCGGCATAGGCAAATCGCCCCACCAAATCGGATAGCCGAGGAAAATCGTGTCGTATTGCGACAAATCGCCGATAGTATCCTTAAGTTCCGGCCGTGCATTGCGCAGCAGTTCCGCTTTTGCATCGGCTACTAAAACGCTGTGATTGACAGCATAGGCTTTTTTCGGTTCAATGCGGTACACAGCAGCACCTGTTTTTTGATGAATGATATTGGCAAGATACTGCGTACTTCCTTCCACCTCATCTGGGTGTTCTGTTTCCGGATCGGAAAAATAGACAACGGCAATCTTACTGTCGTTCGTTTGCGCTGCCGGCACATTTTCTCTGCTCCCTTTAATCGAAGCAGACGCATTAGCGTCTACCGCTGCGGTCTGCTGTTTCTGCGTGCTTCCGCTTTGTGCATCTTGCTGGGATTGAACCGGCCCGCAGGCAGTCAGCCCTGCCCATACGGCAATCGCCCCAGCTAGTACAATCATGTTGCGTGTCATCCATTTCATCATATCTGCTCCTTCCTATTTGGTATTGAATTAAATGTGAGCCGCCAAAGCTGCAGCTTCATGCGGGTTGGATGCCATACCTTGATAATCCATACCATACAAAGCCGCAAAACGGCTCATCGTATACGAACCTGCTGCCAGTTGTTCTGGCGTCGGCGCAGCGCCTTGAAACAGAAAAAACAATTTTTTCCCAGCAAATTGGCCGTTTTTAAGGACGCCATATGCCCGATCCAGCACATTTCGTATGGTGCCACTCATGCTGTGCCAATACAGCGGCGACCCGATGACAATGACCCGATGGCAGCGTATCGCCTGTATGACCTCCTCATATTGATCATCTGCAAACCGTTGGCCATAGGCATATATTTTTAAATCTGTCAACTGCAGCGTGTCATAGGATTGTCCCTGCAATAATGCCTTCGCTAATTGAGCCGTATGACCATTCGTATGCGGACTGCCGTTAATAAAAAGAATATCGTTCATTTCTCATTCGCTCCTTATGTACATTCGTATATAAAAACAATGTTTCTTATCCTGCTATAGGGAAAGTATATCATCCGGTAGTTACTGCCGGTCAAGGGCAATTCGCCGGATTTTTTCTTGCTTTTTTCAAAAAAATATTGCACAATAAAACTAACTTTTCAGAGAAAGAAGGGGTTCATATGGCATTATCCAAACAGAAAAGACTGTATTCTATGAAAGAAGCCTGCATGCAGACTGGACTATCCTATGAAACGCTGAAATATTACTGCAATATAGGCCTCGTCCCCAACGTAAAAACGCGCAGCAAATAATCATCGCGTCTTTGATGAACATGACCTTGCCTGGATCAAAAGTCTGACGTGCTTAAAAAAATGCGGCATGACGATGGAAGAAATGAAACAGTATTTAGCGTATTGTCTTCAAGGGCCCTCGTCGATTCCTGTTCGCAACGTAATGCTGGAAAAGAAGCTGGCTATCCTGCAGGAAAAGAAAAAAGAAATCCAAGAATCCATCGATTATATCGGCTGGAAGCAACGGTTTTACGATGAAGTGCTGAAAGGAAAACGACCATATATCAGCGACTTGCTTCCCAACTATACCGATGATTCGAATTAATGCAATGTATTATCCTATCTAAAAAACTGTACTCGTGATACAAGATATGTATGACAAGTACAGTTTTTTTGTTTTTTCTATATTGTGTTTATTATGTTTCCTGAAATACTTCGTTGGCAATACGCAGACAATTCAGCGTCCGCGGGAATCCTATATACGGGTTCATCACAGTAATAACACCGATTACTTCGTCCGCTGATGCCCCTGCTGCCAGCGTACCCCGCACATGGGATTTAAACTGGGCATCCCCTGTTCCCAATGCGCCAATAGCCGCAATGGTAATCATTTCCCGCGTTTTTAAATCCAAGGTTCCCCTTGTATAGATATCGCCAAAACAAAAGGCGGATAAATCATCTTGCAAATGTTTTTGGTTAGCAGGTGCTGCCTCCCGCATCTTTTGAATCCTGTCGCCATATGTTTTTACTTGAAAAGCGAGTCCCTTTTCAAAACGGTCCGCATCCGTCGTAGTTCCCTGTGCAGGAAGCGGCAGGGCGATGCCTTGCTGCTGAAATACCTTGTTGACCGTTTTCATTGCTTCCGTTACTTTAGCAAAGCCAATATATGGCGCCAAATGGTATTCCGTTTCCCTGATTTCCAATGGCGTCACACCATCAGAAAGGGCACCGCGTACGTGTTGACGCAATAGTTCTTCACTCTGATACGTGGTGAGGACTGCCAATGTGACTATATGTTGATCACGCCGGCTGATACGAGCTTGACCGGCGATGTCGCCATATATATTTTTTTCATCATACTATCCAATTCAGGGTCTGTTTTTTCTAACCCTGTCTTTTGATTATTCATCATTTGGGCATAGTGCTGTTGTGCGTTTACAGCCCGTTCTGTATCATCCAAAACAGATGCTGCCTGCGCACCAGAGCCAGTCAACAGCCCTAAACAACAAAACCCAATGCCTAACCATCCGGTTTTTATGACTTTCTTCCACATAGAAACACCTCCCATACGCTATTATTTGGCTAATCCATTCTGCTTCATCCATTGTTCCATGGCATTCGCTACATCTGTATTATTTAAATCTGCCATCATAAAATGTGTACTGCCTTTGATACCGATATCAGGCAAACTAATGACTTGGACATGGCCGCCATAGGAATTGACAAGGGCTTCCCATTTTTTAGCTAGATTCCAGCGAATACGCCAATTATCTTGACCCCAGTTGGCAACCGGCGTATCTCCTTTAGGAATATTGTCGCCAAAATAAACGACAATAGGAATTTTCGTCAGCTTCATAAATTCATCCATCGGGACAGCCGTTCCCTGTGTAGGGAAGGGACTGGTTGTCTTTTCAACAGGCGGTACATGCCCTTCTGGAAATGGAAATGTTCCCGGTTCCAACGCAATGACACCTTTGACATGCGGCGAAGCCATTGCCGTTCCCCATCCAGGGCCGCCGCCGGCAGAATGCGTAATCAAAACACCGTCACCGGCTCTATCAAAAACAGCTTTCATGGCATCGACAACAACCTGCTGGTCAAACCGTCCCGTATCCGGCGTCATGGCTCGAAAGAATTGGTCCTGTGAAGCCGCATCTTTAGGAACAGCTGCATTCGTATAATATGCAGGCCATTGGCCCATACGGAACATATTAAACCACAGTTGATCATCCGGCTGGGCATTCACTGTCGCGGGAACAGTCGAACGACCGGCACGGCCGCGGCGCGGTTCATCGACAAGATAGGTTGCATACCCTTTTTCCAAAAAAATATTTTGAAATCCGTCACGGCCATCGGGCGTTGTTTCCCAGGTCTTTGCTGACTGCCCATAACCGTGCAAAAATACTAAACTATTGTGATGCGCATGCTGGGGTTTTTGATAAAACACATACGCATGGTCACCATGCAGGGTTTCTCCGGCATGATTCGTCGGTTCCGTCGTTCCTTTGTATGTTCCAGGGGCAGTAACAACAGTACCGCCTGCCAGAAAGCTTCCCTGATCGACTATCGTAACGGGCTTCATGGCAAATGCAGAACCGGTCAGTACCGTTGCAGCCAGCAATGCAGCTGCCAATTTTTGTAATTTCATGGGTCGTTCTCCTTTTAATGAATAAAATTCGTAAAAATGGCTTCTTCCCGTTTTGGCAAAGCAACTCCTGCATTGCGTGCTGCTTCCTGGCAGTGCAGGAAATAGGCCATATTGCGTCCTAACACACGCATCGTATACAGACCTTCTTTATCTTGCAGTACATCTTCCGGCACAGCTCCATGGACTTCATTCCAATATCGTGAAGAAATAATCGGCATTTCTTGAATAGCAAAATATTTATTCATTTGATCAAAGGATACTGTTGTTCCAGCACGACGAGCGGAAATAACAGCCGCAGCCGGTTTGAGATAAAATGCCTTATTGCCATTACCACAAAATTCTGAATAAAAAACTCGATCCATAAAAGACGTCATATTCCCAGTTAACGCGGCATAATGAACAGGGGAACCAAAAATAAATCCATCCGCCGTCAATGCTTTTTCTCGAAATGTATTGACACTATCCGAGAATACACAATGTCCTGTTTCTCGACATGTATGACAGGCAATACAGCCGCCGATCGGCTTTTTGCCAATCCAAAACATTTCTGTTTCAATTCCTTCTTCCGTTAACGTCCGCGCAACTTCTTGCAGCGCCGTATACGTACATCCATGCTGATTCGGGGATCCATTGACTAGTAATACTTTCATAACTATCGCTCCTTCATTGTTAAAAAATTTATTTCTTACTGTCTTTATTATATGAACGGTTTACGTTGTTGTATAGCTGTACCGCCAAATACCTCCGACATCGTCATTTGCTTCAGTGTATCGTCGATATGCTGCACTTCGTCTTGCGTCAATACAATATCTGCCGCTGCACCGTTTTCCATCATGCGGTCGATGCGGGTCGTACCGGGAATCGGTACAATCCACGGCTTTTTGCAAAGCATCCAGGCTAATGAAATTTGTGCCGGCGTTGCGCCTTTCTGTTTGGCCAGATACTGCATCCACTGCAATAATTTCTGATTCTGTTCCATTCCTTTTTTCTGAAACTGCGGCATAATCGTGCGATAATCCGTACCTTCTTCAAATACAGTGCGGCTATCATAGCATGCCGTAAGCAAGCCATTGGCCATCGGAGAAAATGCCACAAACCCAATATGCAGTTCTTCCAGCACTGGAAACAGGGATTCATACCAGCGAGCCATCATCGAATATCTATTTTGTACAGCCGTAACAGGACAAACGGCATGGGCCCGACGCAGTGTATCCGCATCTACTTCCGAAAGCCCCCAATGCAGAATTTTTCCCTCTTGTATAAGATCAGCCATGACACCGGCCACTTCTTCTACCGGTACGTTCGGATCTTGTCTGTGCTGATAGTATATATCGATATAATCGGTTTGCAGTCGTTTTAGCGAAGCGTCTACGGCTTTTCGAATACCTGCAGGCCGAGCATCTGGCACAAGCGGTTTGTTGGGTGCCGATGATGTCATATCAAAATGAATGCCAAATTTCGTGCCAATTTGAATGCGGTGGCGAAACGGTTTAAGTGCTTCTCCCAGCAACGTTTCATTAGCATGGGGAGTGTCCGGCGTGCCATACACTTCAGCCGTATCAAAGAACGTATACCCAGCATCAACAGCCTGCGCCAGCAATGCCGTCATGTCTTTTGTATCTTTCGGCCTGCCGTATCCATGACTCATACCCATGCAGCCTAAGCCCACAGCGGATACGACAAAATCCGTTCCCAATGTGCGTTTCTTCATATCATTCGTCCCTTTCCTATGCTGTTACGACAAGGAATCAAATAATTGATCGTTAACAGGCTCAAACCATTCTGTCCAAGCGCCTTGTACTGGTTCCATCACCGCAATATGCTGAAACATAGCTCTTGGTGCCGCCCCATGCCAATGACGGACACCTTCAGGAATAGTCACGCTTTGCCCAGGGAGCAGCTTGTGCGGCTCTTGCCCTTCTATTTGATAGTATCCAGTACCGGAAACAGCCAGTAATGTCTGCGTCGTGCCATGATGCATATGCCAATGTGTATGAGCACCTTGTACAAAAGTAACATTGACTATAGGTACGTTCCCCTTGGAGAGAGAGGATACATAACTATTGCCAGTAAAATGAGATACGTTTTTTGCATTATATACGCCAACGGGAAATACAGCACCTTGTGTATGCTGCAGCATGGCAGTAACTTGTGTCGGCGTCGGTACAACATCAGGTGTTGCTGCAAAAACAGTACCAGCCAAACTGATGGCTGCTGTACAAATAGCAACAGCAAAATTTTTCCACATAAGAGCTTCTCCTTTCTATATTCCTTGGTTACCAAGCTTCTTGAAAAATTGTGAGAATTTCATCTGTATCTAATGGTTTATAGCTTCCCGGCGAAACAGCACAAGAAGCGGCAATCTGCGGCAGCAGTTTCTTTTGTTCTTCTGTCATTCCCAATTCTCGCAGCGTCGTCGGCAAGCCGATTTCTTTGACAAAATCTGTCAAAGCGTTTACGCCGGCATGAGCCAGTTCCGCTTGTGTCCGATTCTGCGGGCTAATTCCCCATACAGTTGTTGCAAAGCGGGCAAATTTTTCAACACCAGCCGCTTCAATATGACGATAATACACCGGCAGAAGCACAGCTAAGCCGCAGCCGTGATTGCAGTTTGTAAATGCCCCTAGTGCATGTTCTAAAATATGACCTTGAAAATCGCACTTTTTACCTAATTTAAGAATACGGTTTTCCGCCATCGTAGAAGCCCAGACTAAATTGCTGCGGGCCTGATACGCTGTTGGATTTTTGATCGCGTTGCGGAGATTGCAAATGGTATGTTTCATCAACGCCTCATTAAGACAATCCGATACATTATCCGTATCCGGCACGCTAAAATAAATTTCCATCATATGCGTTAACGAATCAAACGTTCCCGAAATCATCTGTTGTTTCGGAACCGTATACGTATATAACGGATCCAGCAAGGCAAATTGGGCATTGAGCTGCGGATAATCACGACCTGTTTTTACATGTTGTGCTTCATTGGTAATCACTGCGCCGCCATTCATTTCACTGCCCGTCCCAGATGTTGTCATAATAATGCCCAAGGGGATGGGCTGGCAGTTTATCGTGCCAGCCTGTGCCCAAAAATCTTGCCAAATATCGCCTGCATAAACAGCTCCTAATGCAACGGCTTTACAGCAATCCATCACAGAGCCGCCGCCGACAGCCAAGATAAGGTCTATTTGATTTTCACGAGCCAGTTGCGCGCCTTCAAGCACTTTGTCATAGGTGGGATTTGCCATGATGCCGGAAAATTCAGTAACCGTTTTACCGGCTTTTTTCAGTATGCCCAAGACTTCATCATAAATACCATTTTGTTTAATCGAGCCGCCGCCATACGCCAGCAAAATATGATCACCATAGCGGCTGAGTATCTCTGGCAGATACTGGCTGACACATTTTTTGCCAAAATACGTCTTCGTACTGTTTTCAAAAATAAAGTTTTCCATATTGGGGTTCCTCTTTCATATATCGAAATGACAATCACTTTAGTGCAAGGTTCGACCGAAGAACTGCGTCAGTTTTGCTACAGCCTGATCGACATATTGCGGTACATAATACGTTTGAATATGGGTGGCTCCCGGAATTTTGAACAGTTCTTTATCTTGTGTTCCCGTCGCTTTTTGATACGCTTCTTCAGTCATATACAAGGAATCGGCTTTACTGCCGGCAATCATCAGGAGCGGTACGTTGATGAGATCGATATGATCCATCGCATCCCACGTCATCAGTTCTGACAGACTGTCTGTCGTATAGTCAAATGTAGAGTTAGGGTGACGATGAGTCTGACCATAATAGATAAGACCTTCACGATACAGATCCGTCGGGATACTCTGTAAGCGTTCCGGTGTAATGGAGTCAAAATCAACATGGCCGGAAATAGCATGCTTTCCTGTTTCAACAGCATGTTGACGCGCGTCATTAGCTGCTTTCAATCGTTCCTGTACGCTGTCCTTTTGTGAATCTATATAGCCTTCACGGCGAACACGGCCAGAATTAAACATGCTAATAGTAGCAACGGCTTTCATGCGTTTATCTGATTTAGCTGCATTAAGCGTATAGCCGCCGCCACCGCAGATGCCCAATGCCCCAATGCGGTTTTTATCGACACCAGGATACTGACTGATATAATCCATCATGCCGTGAATATCTTCTGTCCGGAAATACGGTATATCTTGATGCCGCGGTTCACCGCTGCTTGCGCCTTGAAACGAAGCATCCGCAGCCATTGTAATATATCCAGCTTCAGCCAACCGCTGTGCATAAAGACCAGCGACTTGTTCCTTGACACCGCCATTAGGATGAGCAACAACAACAGCGGCATATGATTTAGCAGGATTATAATTTTTCGGTGTGTAGACATTGGCTGCAATAGTCCGTCCGTCGAGATAATACGTTACAGGATGGATATTGACTTTTCCCTTTTCATTCGTTGTAATCGCATTGGCATACACTAAGCCGTATGGATTGTTCGTCGTCACCGGCTCTGCTGCTAAACTGCAGGATGCAGCCCCTAACGACATAACCATCATAGCCATGAGAATCCATTTTTTCTTTGATATCATCGGTAAACACTCCTTTCATTACACCCGTACAGCCTGATACTCACCATTTTCAGAATAGCCAACTGCAGCATGAATACGTGTTGTCTGTGGCGCATTCGTAATAACAACAGCTGTATAATCGCCATTTTCCGAATACCCATGCCGTTCCGTCTGAACCTGGGATATGCTATCCGTATTCACTATGGCTTCATAATCACCGTTTTCTGAATATACTGCCGTCGGAGTTGCGGCAAACGCTGATGCACTGATAGTCATCATAGCAGCAAACACCATAGTCGTTACTTTTTTCTTCATATTCTTCATGGTAAATACTCTCCTTTGTATGAATAATGATAAACGTATTGTTTGTACTTCATGAGTTCGTACACGAGTATAGTACCAGCCGGTATTTACTACCGGTCAAGCTTTTTTTCAAAAAAAGCAAAAAAAAAGACTATTATACAGAACTAGTTTCTGTATAGTAGTCTTTTTCTGAAAAAAATCAGCGTGCTAATACGATTTCGTCTTGCAGTCTAATCATGACGGATGAGCAACTGAATATGTTCTTTTTTATAGGTTGAGTAAATTTCCTTGATAAATTGATGCTTGAGAACGGCTTCGTCGACAATATTGCGGATACGCAGTACGACTTTAAAGGTTATGCCGTATTCTCCCATTTTGTCATAGCGCACAAGGGGCTGAAAACCCGTCACGCCGTATTTACTGTGATCCAGAATATGACGAGCAACAGCCAGTGTAACATCTTCGACGTGCTGCAGGTCATTGTCATAGGTAATGGTCAACGGAATAAAAATCGTGCATTCTGCCAACGGCTGTTCGTAGTTGGTCAGTGTTGCCGTAGCAATGCTCTTATTCGGCACGATGACCATATTTCCTGTTGCCGTTCGGATAGTCGTGTTGCGCCAGTTCATATCGACAACACGACCTGCATCGCCGCTAGCCAAGCGAATGTAATCACCCATGTGTACCTGTTTAGATACGAGCGTCGTAATACCAGAAAAAAGATTGGCCAAGGTATCCTGCAATGCCAAGGCAGACGCCAAACCGCCGGCTCCCAAAGCCGTCAGCAGCGGCGATATGGAGATACCATATGAGCTGAGAATAAACAGCGCACCGACAAGATACACGCCTAAGTCCACAACAGTCGTCAAAATAGATGTGCCTGCCGTTTTATCACTGCTTTTAGAAAGTTTATCTTTCAAAAACGAAGATGCCATATGAGCACAGAAAAAGGTAATGGTAATAATTACAACACTGTGATAATGGTAGGACAAGGCATTTTGTACAAACCCCGGTAAATTCAATATATCTTTTGTCAGTTGAATCCCCAGCAAAATCCCCAGCAGTGTCGGCATAAACCGAAAAACGCTGCGCCAACTCGTGCGTGACACATGCGTCACGCGGCACAATGCTTCTATCAGCAGGCGAAACAGGCCGTGCAAAATCAAAATACCAATGATAACAAATAAAATAAACGCCAAAAAATGGACATGGGGCCCGCCATGTTCCAATTCAAAGCCTATGGTAGTCGTAACAAACTCCATTCCTCATCCTCCTCTATCCACAAACTGTACCAAAATGCATAAAGAGAAAAAGAACGCCCTCGCAGAGGACGCTCTTTTTATATTCATTGCCTTATTCAGCTGTTGTGTTGTTAACAACCTGTTTGCCTTTGTAAAAGCCGCAAGTGGGGCATACATGATGAGGCATCATTGCTTCGTGGCACTGCGGGCATTCAACGAAACCCGGTGCTGTCAATTTCCAGTTTGCACGACGCATTTTCTGGCGCGTCTGGGATAATCTGTTCTTTGGTACTGCCATGTTCTGCACCTCCTTAAATCATGGTACGTATTTTAGTGCTTTGATTTTAATAAATCCCCCAAGACAGCAAGTCTTGGATCGATCCTGTCGGTAGGACAACTACAGGGTCCTTCATTCAAGTTTGCGCCGCACTGCGGGCACAGGCCTTTGCAGTCAGGTCGGCACAAGACCTTCATTGGCTCGCTGAGGATCAACGTTTCTCTAATTGTCTCCGTCAAATCGATGTATTCCCCATTGTAGGGCAATACGTCATCAGGAAGCTCTGCTTCCGTACCATAGACTTCAGACAGTGTTGCATTCCGATCCACCGATACCGGTGTCAGGCAGCGGCTGCATGTATACATACCGCTGGTATGTATGGTTCCGCGGACAACCATGTGATTGCCGTCAAACCAGTAGTTCCCATCTACGGTCATCATCGACTGATGCCACGGGAGGGTATCTACATCACCTAATTCGGCAGCCGGTCTTTCAAAAGAAAAAGGGAATTTTTTGCCTTGTTCTTTGAGTGCTTCTTCGACTTGTAGTTTCATATTTCTACCTCGACCATACTATTATATCTATCCATAAATACTTTGTCAATGTTTTTTTGTACTTCCATCGCTGCCTTTACCAATAAATTCCCGCAGCAGTGAGTTAGGCGGCACAACCGATGCATCCAAGCCACGAAATGGCTTGAGGAATTTGAGCAGACGCTGTGCTTCCGTATAATGCGGACTGTCTTTGGAAATCGTCGCCAGCAATGGTTCCACATACGGCTTGAGAACGGAAAGTTCATACGGCAGGGCAGTGTTAAAAATCACGTCGGCATCTTCTTGATAAGGATAAATGTTGGTTTCTTCGCCGCGTCGCACATCGGCCCAAATATCCATCGTAGCCTGTGGGCCGCGGTCGCGGAATTGCTGGTCCCGTACCATACGGCGAATAATCCGCGTATCTGATGTAGAAATCCGATTGTGGTCATTGATCCGAATCTGCGTCAATACGCCTAACGTAATTTTTACTTTTTCATACCGCGGCAGCATATACGTCAGCGAATCGTTCAACGCATGGAGCCCTTCTACGACAATCGGCTGATTCGGTTCCAAATGAACGGGTTTTTCATCAAAATACCGTTTCCCCGTAACAAAGTCGTACCGTGCCAAATGGACTTCTTTACCTTGCTGCAGTTCATCAATCTGTTGATTAAACAACGGCACATTGACAGCCCGCAGTGATTCAAAATCATAACTGCCATCTGGATTTTTCGGGGTTTCTTCCCGATTGTGGAAATAATCGTCCAACGAAATCTTGACAGGACGCAGGCCGACGACGCGCAGCTGTGTAGTCAGTCGTTTGCAAAACGTCGTCTTGCCGGCAGAGGACGGACCAGCAATCAGAATAACCTTGATTTTGGGCCGCCGCGTCACTACGTAATCAGCAATTTGCGCTAATTTTTTTTCCTGCAATGCTTCTGCCATATCGACAATATCTTGAATTGAATCATCGGCAATATAGCGGTTTAAGTCAGACACATATTCACAGCGCACAATACGCCCCCATTCTTCGGCATCCAAAAAAAGGCGTGCCATTTTGGGGATTTCTTTATATGGCGGCAGCGTATCCGGATGTTCTGGTGTCGGCGTTTCCAAAATAACGCCTGGGGCGTACGAACGAAGATTGAAACAAGTTAAATAGCCCATACTCGGCAGCAGGGGGCCCATGTAATAATCAAAAATAGGACCGCATTGATATGCCATAATCTGTTTGAGATTGGTATAGCGCAGCAATTCCGCTTCCTTGTCCAAATGACGATTGCGGCACATATCCATGGCGGTTGCAGCACTGATGACGACTTGGGAAATTTCCGCATCCTGGGCGACGAGTTCATCCATGCGCCGCTTGATGGAAGCCACATCCTGTACAGTAACCGAATGGCCAATATCCAATTCACAATACAAGGCCTTGCGCAGCGCATGCTTGACAAATACATGCCCGTGAGGATATAAATCGCTGACAGCCCGTGTCAGCAGCATCGTCGCCGTGCGAATCAGGCACTGGTTGCCTTCCAATGTCCCCAGTGAAAACCAAGAAATATCACCGTCTTTTTCTACTTTGGTCTGCAGGCCGACAAATTCATTATTATATAGGGCAGCTGCAATCTGCGGCTGGGCATCAGGATACTGTTCTCTGCTGATTTGCAGCAGCGTCATACCCTTTTCTACCGTATAGGCTGTTCCTTTTGTTGTATCTTTTAACGTAATCAACCGACATCCCTCCTTGGGCCGTTTTTTCGGCAAATCGGATTGCGAATTTTTTAGGTTTCTTTATATTTCCTATATATTAAGAATTCGTCAAAAAAATCATGTTTCCTTTTTTGTGCTATAATATACTGTAATTTAGCTATGTATTCACGAAAAGAAGGATATTTTATGATCAATGCACCGATAGATGGAAAACTACTGTTAGCTGCCGCCGTCATTTGCTGCTGTCTCGGCGGTGCCTATGACTCGTATGAAGAACTATATAAAGCTACGCCGGATTATTCGCTCCATACAATACGACAAGCCGCCGAACAGGCTGATGCAAACTGGCTGAACGAGCAGATAGATGAAGAAAAAATCGCCGCATCGCTATGCCGCGGCACTATACAGTTTCGCACCGAGCAGTCCCATGCCGCCGTACTGCCTCAGCTGGCTTGGCTGCCGCTGTCAAATGAACTAACAGATTCTCTTACACTCTGTTTAAATCATGAGCTGACGCAATCGCCGGACACGGAAGATGTACAGCACGCCCAGTCTTTTCTTTCCAGCCAGCTGCAAAACCTGGGAATCCCCCTGCCGGTCACAGATTGGCATATTGTTTCCGTATCGTGGAGCCGCCGTATTGATGATACCCATGCGGAAGTCACGCTGTATCTCTCCCATCCTGTACTGCTGCAGGCGATTCCCTGTACCATTGTCATGGAACGCACAGCCCCCAAAGAATGGCACATCACAGATGTTACCCATATTTCTGAAATGCTGCAAGCACTGCAGCAAGCGTACCTGCAGGCACTAGAAAAAGCAAATGAGCCGATTCGTAAAAAAATAGATTCCATCTTGGAAATACAAGATGTGTCTTCCTCTTTGGTACGCAGTGAAGACGCTGCCCAAGTATTTCTGCGCATGCAGTATACGCCTGTATTTCATCGGCCGCGGCAGGACATTCTCGAAGCGAAAGGCGTCTATGAACTTCGCCGCCGCACGGACCAAACACTGCTCTTTACAGCACCGGTTCGTCTGTCTTTGTCTTCCCATACGACGACCCGTCAGAGCCAGTTTCCTTTAAATCCCCATATACCAGTCCAAGAAGACCTTGCCGCGCGCACTGCATTGGAAGGCATGGACAGCACGCTGCGTCTCACGTCCATAACACTTCGTGACGGCACCACCTATACGCTGCAAACGACACTGGCACCGTAACAAATACAATAAGAAAAGAGTTGTGACGATGGTTCACGCGGCTGCGTTGCCATACATTCACAACTCTTTTTTTACATCTGTTGTTTAGCGGCTGCTAATTTCTATAATTTTAGGTTTCGCATTGGCATCATTAGTCAGCGAGCGGTCAAACAGCTTGACGCCGACTGCTCCCAACAAAAAGCCAATAATCCCGCCGGCAATCGCCGTCTGCGTAGCATCCATGGCCTGGGATATGCCCAGCCAGTGTCCCAGCAGGGCTCCTGCGGCAGCTACCAGCAACGGCATGATGAAGCAGACAAAGGCACCAATAACAATATTGACTTCTCGTACTTCAAACTTGACATGCTGACCTACCTGCGCACCAACAGGATTAAGCGCCAAAACGACAATGTGTTCTGCCCCCGGACAAGCACCGCAGGCAATGCAGTCGGAATGACGGCCTACTTTTACTTCTACTAAGCCGTCTTCTTTTTCAGAGATAACAGTTCCTTCTTCTATTTTCATGATGATATCCCTTCTTTCATCTAACGAATAATCATTTTTAATTATTCTATTCACTATGTATTATAGCATGAACCGGGAATGTAATCAATACCTTTACAGTGCAGTTTTAACATCGTTCCTATGGCGCAACCAAGGCAGGACTGCTTTCTTCTAAAACCTAACGCAGAACGTGCGGCATCGCATAAAAAGGAAGTGTCATATGCATGGTATGCCTTGGCTTAGTGTATGTTGAATCGTTCTATTTCTTCGTCAGAATAGCCGCAGTTTACCCATTTTTTCGTGTAGTAATTCCATTCTGCAAACAATTCCTGCAGCCGTTTTTTATCTCCTTTGCGGACAATGATATGCATAGCATGCAGTTCTTCCAGCATATCTTCAGCACTCCAGCCACTGGCCATTTCATCAATAATATCTCCCATCGTATTCAGCGTCTGCTGCTTGGAGAGAGATGTATATTTTAACAGCTTTGCCATCCCCTGCTTAATCATCTGCGGATTAAAATAGATAATATTACCCGTTGCTTCATTTTCAATTTCTTTTTGTGACGGTATGTAATATACATCCAGTACACGGTCATGCAGTAAAGAATCTACATTTTCCTTAGTCATCCAAATGTCGCAAACAAGGTCGTCCTGCCTAAAATAAGTTTGCATTTCTTGGGGAATTAGCTGCAGCATCGAGCCGATTTCCAAAGCATTGCTTTGAAACGTCTGGTGCTGGTTGTACAGTTCCACCAAAATATAAAACGGCATAGCGCCGTATAAATTTTTCGCCATATCCAAACATTGCTGCAGCCATTGCATTTTTTTACGACGCAGCAAGAATTCATCCCGCTGTACGGCTTGGAACCCGTCTTTGATTTCTTGAGGAATAATAATATATCCTTCTTCATCATAGCCCAAGTATTGGTTAACAGCCAGCGCCGGCAGAGATGTATCTGTGTTGAGCGGGCAGGCTTTTTCGTAGGACACGAGGTCTTTCAACAGATTCCATTCTTCTTCGCGCATGCAGAGCAAGCACCGTTCGATGCGGTTATTTTCCGTCATGCCTGCATATATTTTATCGATGCGCTCTTGCTTCTTATCTGCGCTTTTAATTTCAATGTGCAGTGAATCCCCTATTTCTTTGAGTTCATCTCGTGTATAGTCAGCTAGTGCCGTTTTGAGAGTATACGGGTAGGTAATTTTCTTTGCTTTTTTTCTTGGCATATGTATATGATTTTGTGTATCTTGTGAAGATGCTGCTTTCACTATAGTTCCTCCTTCATGCCGTTTTACTCTGGGTATTGTAATGTGCAGTAATAAAAAGGGCTGCCGCACAAAGCGACAAGCCCCTTTTAGTTACGCCACGTCTTATTTCTTTACGAGGTCTTCTTCTACCTGAATGTGAAGTTCATGAAGCTGTTTTTTCGTTACTTCAGAAGGTGCTTCACTCATCGGATCGATAGCGTTTTGCGTCTTCGGGAACGCAATAACATCACGAATTGACTTGCGGTGGAGCATAAGCATAATCATGCGGTCCAAGCCGAATGCCAAACCTCCGTGTGGTGGTACACCGTATTCAAACGCACGAAGCAGGAAGCCGAATTTCTGTTCTGCTTCTTCCGGTGTCAAGCCAATTGCTTTGAAGACACGCTGCTGCAGGTCCGGTTGATAAATACGGAGAGAGCCGCCGCCCAATTCGATACCGTTGAGGACGAGGTCATAGGCTTTCGCATATACATGAGCCGGATCGGTTTCCAATTTATCGAGGTCTTCATCGCGAATTGCCGTGAACGGATGATGCATAGCGACAAACCGTTTTTCTTCTTCGCTGTATTCAAACATTGGGAAATCAACAACCCACGTAAAGGCAAATTTGCTTTCGTCAATCAGATTCATGCGGCGGGCCATTTCTTTACGAAGTTCGCCAAGAGCTGCAGCAACAACAGCTGGTTTGTCTGCAATCATAAGAATCAAGTCACCCGTTTCTGCGCCGCAGGCTTTACCGATTTCACGAAGTTTGTCTTCACCAAAGAATTTCTTGATTTGTGATTTGAGCGTGCCGTCTTCAAGGAAGCCAATCCAAGCAAGACCTTTAGCACCGTAGTGGCTGACGTATTCAACAAGGCCATCTAATTCACGGCGTGGAATATCTGCGTCACCTTTGACGTTGATAGCTTTGACCTGACCGCCATTGTCAATAACGCTGCGGAATACTTTGAAGTCTGTATCTTTGACTAATTCCGTTACATCCGTAAATTTCATATCAAAGCGGATATCCGGTTTATCAGAGCCGTAGTTTTCCATTGCGTAGTCCCATGTCATACGGTGAATCGGAAGTTCTACGTCATGACCCAAGGTTTCTTTGAAGATATAGTGAACCATGTTTTCTACGAGCGTCAAAATCTGTTCCTGATCCATGAAGGACATTTCCATGTCGAGCTGGGTAAATTCAGGCTGACGGTCAGCACGCAAGTCTTCATCGCGGAAGCAGCGCGCAATCTGATAATAGCGATCCATGCCGGAAATCATGAGGAGCTGTTTGAAAATCTGCGGAGACTGCGGCAAAGCATAGAATTTGCCGTCATTGACACGGCTCGGTACGAGGTAGTCACGAGCGCCTTCCGGCGTGCTCTTGCACAGTTCCGGTGTTTCAATGTCAATAAAGCCGTTTTCGTTGAGGAACGTACGCATAGCGTGTTTTACTTTATGACGCATGATTAAGTTGTTTTGCATTTCTGGACGGCGCAAATCTAAATACCGGTATTTCAAGCGAATTTTTTCATCTACGTCAATATTGTCTTCAATATAGAACGGCGGTGTTTTTGACGAATTGAGGATGCGGAGTTCTTCGCAGCGAATTTCAATGGTGCCCGTTTTCATTTTCGGGTTAACGGTATCTTTGTCGCGCATGCGAACGATGCCGCGGATAGCCAATACATATTCAGTACGGACTTGTTCTGCTTTTTTAAAGGAAGTTTCTTCATAATCCGGCGAAGCAACAACCTGTACAATACCGGTGCGGTCGCGAAGATCAATAAAAATCAAGCCGCCGTGGTCACGACGTCGTTCCACCCAGCCGCACAGGGTTACTTCTTTGCCATTGTCCGCTTCACTGACTTCAGCGCAGTACTGGGAGCGGCGTAAACCTTCCATTGTATCCATTAGTTAATCATCCCTTCTTATGTGTTTCCATATATGCAACGATTCCGTCTAAGGGAACACTGACTTGTTCTTTGGTGGCCATGTTGCGCACCTGCGCCTGACCGCTGGCCAGTTCTTCTTCCCCTATAATAACGGTATAATCGGCATTTAGCTTATTTGCTGATTTCATCTGCCCTTTCATGCTGCGACCCAGCAGGTCAATTTCTGCATACATGCCTTTTGCGCGGAGCTGCTGCTGCAAATCAAAGGCTTGTGTTTTTGCCGCATCACCAAGAGCGACGATAAATACGGGCTGCTTTTTAGGAACCGGCGGCATCAGCCCTTGTTCCTTCAAGGTCAGGAGCAGCCGTTCCATCCCGATAGCAAACCCGATACCCGGTGTAGACGGACCGCCTACTTCTTCAATCAAGCCGTCATAGCGGCCGCCGCCGCAAATCGTGCTCTGTGCACCCAACGGCGCATACATGATTTCAAAAGCTGTATTGGTGTAATAGTCCAAACCGCGAACCAAGCGCGGGTCCAATTCAAAGGGAATCCCGATTTTGGTAAGATATTCCTGTACCTTGGCAAAATGTTCTTTACAGTCATCACAAAGATTATCTGTTAATTCCGGTACGCCAATGGCAGCCTGTTTGCAGCCTTCTTCTTTGCAGTCCAGTACGCGGAGCGGATTCTTTTCCAGACGGGCTTTGCAGTCATCGCAAAGCTGGTCTTTCTTGTCTGCAAAGAAATCCAGCAGTTTTTGCCGGTACACCGGACGACATTTAGGGCAGCCGACAGAATTCAGATGCAGCACCAAATCGTTGAGTCCCAATTCATGGAACAGCTGGAACGCCATGGCAATGATTTCTGCATCGACTGCCGGATCCTTTGAACCGATTTCTTCGACGCCAAACTGCGTAAACTGGCGGTAACGGCCAGCCTGCGGACGGTCGTGTCGGAACATAGGCCCCATGTAGTAGAACTTATGCACGCTGGGATCACCGTATAATTTATGTTCCAAATATGCGCGGACTACCGAAGCCGTGTTTTCCGGGCGCAGCGTCATGCTGCGACCGCCGCGGTCATTAAAAGTATACATTTCTTTGGTAACTACATCGGTTGTTTCACCAATGCCGCGCAAGAATAAATCTGTACTTTCAAACATAGGGGTACGAATTTCACCAAAACCATAGAGCGAGCAAATCTGGCGTATTTTTTGTTCCAGAATCTGCCATTCAGCCGTTTGTTCCGGCAAGAAATCCTGCGTACCTCGTGGTGCAGTAATTGCCATTACAAATCCTCTCCTCCATATATCATAGCACACAATTGCCGACGCTGCTTGATTTTCTCAGACAGCCCTTCGACATAGCGGTCTACATCTTTTGGCATATACAGTTTTTCCAAACTGTGGCCGTCACGGCAGACAAACTTAGTCGCACTGCCGGGGCCGGCTGCCAACACGGTCTGCCGTTCTTCCATCATTTCTATATTATATGCGCTAATCGTGCCGGGCAAGGCATAGCCTACATTGGCAAAACTAGCCGCCATATACTGCTGCCGATACATGTAATATGGTATATACGATGCGTTTTGCAGCATTTGTCTGCAAAGCGCCAGCATCGTGCGTACGGCAGCGGCATCCGGAATGTCATCCCGCAGAGGATGATGGAACAAGGGAGCCCGTTTTTTTAATGCTAACGTATGAATTGTAACATTTTCTGGGTGCAGTTGGCAAACGATTTCCATATTTTCCCGCATATCTTCTACGGTTTGCTTCGGAAGCCCGGCAATAAAGTCCATATTGACAATAGGAAAAGCCATTTGTCTACAACGGTCGTACATCTGATACACAGCATCTACGGTATGCTGCCGCCCGATGGTATCCAATAGATGCTGCTGCATGGTCTGCGGATTGACGCTGATGCGGTTAACGCCGTACTGCTTGAGCATGGCCAGCATTTCCTGCGTTGCCGTATCTGGCCGTCCTGCTTCTACCGTCCATTCGATTCCTTCAGGAATCTGCCGCTGTATGGCTGCTATGATACGTTGCAACAGCGGCAGCGGCAGGCAGGTCGGCGTGCCGCCGCCTACGTAAACCGAGTGAATCTGCAGTCCATACTGCCGACAAAGCTTGGCAATATCTTCTATATCCCGTTCTACCGCATCAGTAAACTGCTGCAGGAAAGATGCCTCTTCTTGAAAAATAAGTTTCGAAGGAAACGAACAGTACATACAGTGACTCGGACAGTACGGAATACCTACGTACAAAGAAACCATGCGGCTGGGATTCATGACATATGGCCGCTGTATGACCGCCATATCCACCAAATCCTGTGCTGTTTCTTCCTGCATGTGATACGCACGGCAGACATAAGCTTTCGCACGCTCCGGCGTCAATCCTTGATCCAGCAAGCGGTGAATCAACTTGGTAGGACGCACGCCAATCAAGGTGCCCCAAGGACTATCCGGTATACCGCAAAACCGCTGATGCCACTGCAGCAGACATTCTTTAATATCGTCTCTTCTGCGTCCCTGTCTGAAAATCCAAGCTTCGCTTTGCCAAGATGTCTGTTCCTGCTGATACGTACAAGCCAAATGAAGTCGCTCGTCTTGTTCTTCCAAGACGACCAGCGCCCCTACAGCCTGTATTTCATGCCCGCCAACATACCCGCAGGAAGCCATGACCTGTCCTACAAGAGAATGATACGCTTCCGGTCCCTTGTAACAATAGGTCTGCTTTTTATTTATCGTCATGGGCTCCCATTTCTGCCTGCCGTTTCTTTTCGCATTCTTCACAATAGCCATATACTTTCAGCTGATGGTCTACGGTATGAAAATGCAGCTGTTTTTGTAAAATAGATTCCAGTGTTTCCAGCAAATCGTCCTGGCATTCCCATACTTTGCCGCATCCCAGGCAAATCAAATGATGATGGAAATGACCTTCGTTATCTCGGTCATTCAATTCATAGCGGCTGCAGCCATCATCAAAATCGAGTTTTTTCAGCAAATCCATTTCTGTAAACAAGTCCAGCGTGCGGTATACCGTAGCCAGACCAATATCCGGAGCCATTTTCTTGACCAATTCAAACACTTCTTCTGCGCTCATATGGCGAATTGGACTTTCGACAAAGGCTTTTAAAATGACCTGCCGCTGCGAAGTCATTTTATATTTTTTGTCTTTAATTTTTTCTTTCATGCGCTTCATCATGACACTCATAATTTCTTCTTTACTGGTTTTGTTATTTTCCATAATTATTCATCGCCTTTTCTTTATATGTTTTATAAAACCATAAATGCTTGCCTAAAATCTGTAAAACAGCGGTTACCGGAACTGTCAATATCATACCGGCAACCCCAAACAGCGTGCCGCCAATCAGCAGGGCAATCACAATCACTACCGGATGCAGACTGATAACGGCCCCCATCACCTGCGGCATAATGAGATGGCTGTCCACTTGCTGAATGACTATGTAAAAAATCAGTACCTTAAACGACAGGGATAAATCGACTGTTGCCCCCAGCAAAATAGCCGGAATAGCACCGACAATCGGCCCGACAATGGGAATCCATTCGGTAATTGCCGCGAGTAAGCCAATAACCATCGGATACGGTACCCCCATAATCCACATGCCCAAAAAGGTCAAGGCCGCAATAATACAGCTCATTAAAATTTGTCCGCGGATATACCGACTCAAGACGTGCTCAATTTCGTTGAATACTTGCTGCAGCTGACCTTGATACGAGGACGGATACAGTTTAACAAACGAATGCACCATACGACTGCCGTCTTTCATAAAGTAAAATGTAATAAAAGGTACGACAAAAAATTCTACGACCGTACCAGCAATAGCGAATACGGAACGAATCAGATCGGACACGCCTTCAACGCCGTAATTACCTACTTTGATAAAGGTATCGTTAATAATGCCTTTTACTTGTTCAGGAATATACAGCTGCGTTTGTTCATTTTCCAGCTGATTCACCAATGCGGCCGTTTGGGATACTAACGTATTAAAATTAGCTGCCAATAAATTGACCTGTGCAACCAATGGCTTGAGGATACTGTTGGTAATAATCGTCACTAAGACAATTAACAAGAAAAAAGAAATAATAATCGCCAAATCGACAGGAAGATGGCGATGCGTCAGCCGTAAAAATCCTTTGAGTACCAAATCCCGGATGGGAATCAGAATAAATGTCAAAATAAGCGAAATGACAACAGGCCAATATACAGCATGCACGGAAAGGAAGAGGCCAAATACCAACGCCGCTAAGACTACGCGCAGCCAAAATTGTGATTCCTTGTATACAGGCATGAGTTACCAGCCTCCGTCCAAATACGGATTGCCCCGTCTTTCTTCTCCAATCGTCGAAGCCGGGCCGTGTCCCGGAAGCACTACCGTATCATCTGGCAGCGGCATAAGTTTCGTATTAATGCTGTCAATCAGCGTTTGGGCAGAACCGCCGTATAAATCTGTACGACCTACGGAATATCTAAATAACGTATCGCCGGAAAAAACGACTCCTTCGCCATACAAGCTCATGCCGCCCGGCGTATGTCCCGGTGTTTCCAGTGCCGTAAATTTCAAATGACCCAGTGTAATGGTTTCCCCATCAGTGACAATATGATCCGGTGATTCGCATTTAATTTCCTTCCCCATAAACAAGGATAAATTATTGCGGGAATTACTAATCAATTCTTTATCGCCATTTCCAACATATACCGGTACATTTTTATAGTTGCGCAGTTCTTGCAGCGCTCCAATATGGTCTGCATGACCATGAGTTAGAAAAATAAACTGCAGCTGCAGCTGGTTGTCCTGCAGTGCCTGATCTATTTTACGATAATCCCATGCGGGATCGATGACCATGGCATCTCTCGTTTCGCTGTCATAGACAATGTAGCAGTTGGTCATGACCGGACCGAGTACCATCGACATATATTGCATACTCATCGTACTATTCCTCCTCGTATTAAAACCCCTTCTTGCTGTCCACCAAAATCGTCACCGGACCGTGATTGGCCAGCGTGACTACCATTTCCGTGCGGAAACGCCCTGTTTCTGTGTGAATTCCCAAGTTCTGCATAGCTTCCACAAATTGCGTATATAATGGTTCTGCCAGCTCCGGTGGTGCGGCCTGCGTAAAGCTGGGACGTCTGCCATGCCGTATATCCCCATACAACGTAAACTGGGACACTACTAGAAGTTCACCCTGTACATCAAGCAAAGACAAGTTCAGTTTGCCTTCCTTATCTTCAAAAATACGCATATGGGATATTTTATCGACCATATATCGTACATCTTTTTCATCGTCATCAGCAGCCACGCCCAGCAAGACTGTCAGTCCCTGGCCAATACGTCCTGTTTCTACCCCTTCGGACGTCACGCTGGATGACAGTGTCTTTTGCACCACTGCCCGCATTATTGTGCTCCTCCTGTATACCGCTGCACTGTGTAAACATCTTTCAAGCGGCGGATTTTAGTCGTAATAAATTCAAACTGAGCTAAGTCTTTAATACTGATGCCCATATGAATGGTGACGTTTTTCGTATCGTTCACTTTGGCGTTAACACTGAGCACGGAAATTTTCATTTCTGCCAATGTTGCCATAATATCAGCTATCATTCCCGTTCTGTCATAGGCAACGATTTCCATATTGACTTCAAAATTTTCATTGCCGCCGTAATCCCATTCGACATCAATCAAACGGTCAATGTCGTTTTGATTATTGCTGATATTAGGGCAGTCTGCCCGGTGAACAGATACACCGCGTCCTCGCGTAATAAAGCCGATAATCGGGTCTCCCGGCACAGGGCTGCAGCATTTGGCCAGCCGTACCAAAAGACCTGGCTCGCCTTTTACCAAAATGCCGCTGCCATTGGATTTGACTTGTTTTTTAGGCTTCAGTTTTTCAATCGCGGCCAGGCTGTTCTTTTCTTCCTGCTTCTGAACGTCTTTTTTATGCAGTTCCAGCAGCTTGATAAGTACTGTGTTGACGGCAAAACCGCCATATCCTACAGCAGCCACCAAATCGTCTTCCGAGCCGGCATTCATCTGTTTGGCAACACGAGCCAGCCGTCCTGCCGTGTTGAGCACTTTCCAGTCATGACCCAAGCGTTTACATTCTCGTTCTAATGCTTCAGCGCCTTTCAGTATATTGTCTTCCCGATTTTCTTTCTTAAACCAGTTGCGGATTTTGGAGCGGCTTTCCGAGCTGCCGACAATATTCAGCCAGTCCAAACTAGGCTTTCCTACTTTGGACGTAATGATTTCGACAATGTCGCCGTTCTTTAACTGATAATCCAGCGGCACAATTTTGCCGTTGATTTTAGCACCTACACAGCGATGCCCTACATCGGTATGAATACGGTATGCAAAGTCAATAGGAATCGCTCCCTGCGGCAAATCAATGACATCACCGCGCGGTGAAAAGACAAATACTTCATCAGAAAAAGCATCCAGCTTCAGCGCATTGACAAATTCCTTCGGATTGCTCGTATCCTGCCACTCCAGCAGATTGCGGAGCCATCCCATTTTTTCATCAAACTCATTCTTAGTCGCCGTCTGATTGCCTTCTTTATACCGCCAGTGCGCCGCAATCCCGTATTCGGCAATATGGTGCATTTCCCATGTACGAATCTGAATTTCTACAGGCTGTCCGCGTGTTCCAATGACTGTCGTATGCAGCGACTGATAGTTATTGGGCTTCGGCATGGCAATATAATCTTTGAAGCGGTACGGCAGCGGTTTCCACAGGCTGTGGACAATTCCCAATACACCGTAACAGTCTTTAACCGTATCGACGATAACCCGGACGGCAAACAAGTCATATACTTGGCTTAAATCCCGGTTATCCTTTTTCATCTTTTTATAAATACTGTAAAAATGTTTCGGACGGCCGTTGATTTCACATTTAATATGCGCTTCGTCCAATGCTTTTTTCAACACATCAATCGCTTCATTGACGATTTCTTCTCGGACATGTCGTTTTTGTTTCATTTGGTCAACGAGGTCGTAATATTTATCGGGTTCCAAATATCGGAATGATAAGTCTTCCAATTCCCATTTAATATTAAAAATCCCCAGTCGGTGTGCCAACGGCGCAAAAATTTCCAAGGTTTCCTGAGCAATCCGCTTTTGTTTATCACTGCGCATATACCGCAGAGTACGCATGTTATGCAGTCGGTCTGCCAGTTTGATGACGACGACGCGGACATCCTTAGCCATTGCCAAAAACATTTTCCGCATACTGTTGAGCTGCTGGTCTTCTTTCGTGCGATAATTCAAGCGGCTCAATTTAGTAACGCCGTCTACTAAAAATGCCACTTCTTTACCAAATAAATTTTTTAAATCCTCTAGCGTATAGCTCGTGTCTTCTACGACGTCATGTAAAAGGGATGCCGTAATCGTCTTCGTGTCAATCTTCATATCCGCTAAAATCTGGGCAACGGCCAAGGGATGAATGATATACGGTTCACCACTTGCACGACGCTGATCTTTATGGGCTTCTTCAGCTAAATGAAATGCCTTTTTTACGTCTTCACAGGGTGCATCAGGCTGATAACTGTGAATTGTATCCAATAATTTTTGGAATGCCTGGTCCTTATCCTTCATTTCCATATCGAATCTCCCCCTTAATCTTGACTATATTTTTGATATGTTTCAGACATATCCAGGCACATTTTTCCTGATAATATGGGAAAATAATACGCCGGCCCGTCAGCATGCTGCTGAATACGCAGTACGCCGATTTCTTTTAATACCTGGATGGCAGCATACATATCGTGAGCTGTATACGTATCCGACCTAGCAGCCAATATCCGCTGCTGGGTTTGCCAAATCGGCATACCCCAATCAGGAATAATCTTTTTTAATGCCAAATAGATGTCAATCATGATGCTACGGTCCAAATGTATCATCGGCTCTCGGAGATGAACGTCCTGCAGCACCAGTTGCGGCGAAGACAAGCCGTTGAAATCATTGCGTTCCAACTGAAATGCCGCATCGACTAGGTCTCCTGCCATGACAGATTCGCAAAGCGCTGCCATCGACCAACCTACCCCGCTTATCTTAGCATGGCCCGCAGACACTACAAGACGCACATGCTGCTTATCTCTGCCGATAGGCCGTATTTCTTCGACACGGCACTGCGTAAGAGAAAACACGGGACGGCTGTTACCCATGCCATAAGGTTCCAAACAGCTCAATTCTTGAATCAAGTCTAACGTAATGTCTGTACCCTCTAAAGCCGTATCGATAGTGACAACAGGAATATAATCCGCGGCTGTCATTGTTTTAGCTGCGTACTCATTGAGCCGCTGCCGGAAAGCTTCGATATTACCAGCTTCAATCGAAAAACCGGCTGCCATGGGATGCCCGCCGTACTGCAGCAGTAAATCATCGGCATACTGCAATGCTTCATACATATTAAAGCCCGTAATACTGCGGCATGACCCTTTTCCTATGCCATCATGCATACTAATAACCAAAGAAGGTCGGTAATACGTTTCTACCAAACGGGAAGCCGCAATGCCAATAACACCAACATGCCAATTCGTGCCGCAGGCAACGAGCACACCGTCTTGTCCCCGGCCTTCCGTTTCAATCTGTTCTACAGCCTGCTTGGCAATCGTATGCTCAATATCCTGCCGTTCCCGATTCAGTTCGCTCAATGCCTGAGCCATGCGCTTCGCTTTTTCACTATTCGTTTCCAGCAGTAACCGCACGCCCTGTTCCGCATGACTGATACGACCGGCAGCATTCAAACGCGGCGCTGCCGTAAAGGCAATACGTCCGGCACTGATTGTATGTTTATCCAGCGAAGAGGCTTCCAACAAAGCCTGCAGCCCTGCATTATATCCTTCTTTCATTCGCTGCAAACCATGTTGTACCAGCAAACGATTTTCATCTCGCAAAGGTACTAAATCGGCAATCGTTCCCAATGCGGCAATTTCAGTGTATGCCGAAAGGGACTCTTTTTTTCGATATGTCCACAAGGCTTGACACAATTTATAGGCCACGCCGACCCCTGCCAACTCCTTAAAGGGATATGGGCAGTCTTTTTGCTTAGGATTTAAAACTGCATACGCGTTAGGAATTTGTGCTGGTGGTTCATGATGGTCTGTAACAATAATATCAAGTTTCGCTTTATATTCCTCAATCAGGTCATATGAAGAAATGCCGCAGTCAACAGTAATCACTAAATCCGTCTGTTGTGCAGTCAGCTGCTGCAAGGCTTTCTTGTTTAATCCATATCCTTCGTTTTGTCGTTCCGGAATATAGAAAGACGGTACAGCACCCAACTCTGTCAGCACTATATATAATAACGATGTAGACGTAATACCATCTACATCGTAGTCGCCATAGATAATTATGTTTTCCCCCGCATCAATCCCTTGACTGATACGTTTTACCGCTTTCTCCATGTCTTTCATCAAAAATGGATCGTACCCGTCAGCCGCTGTATCATACAAAAAATGCCGTGCCTCTTCCGGCGATGAAATCTTACGATTTAATAAAACCTTTGCTAAAATTTCCGATATATGTAATTGTTCTGTTAGTGCTTGCACGGCAGCCGGTAATGGCTCCATGACCTGCCAACGTTTTTGCATTATACCACGACACATTCTCACGAATAATCACTTTCAATAATCACATATCTATTCTACCACGTTCTATTCTCAAAATAAAGAAATTTATCGAAAAAACTACTATTTATTTTCATTTTTTTTGAAAATAAAAAAAACATCCGCACTACTATGATATAGTGCGGATGTTTTTATTATGCAAGCGCTATGCAGCGCGTACAGTTATCAGATTAAGCTTCGAAGCCTTTCTGGAAACGTACATAGGTTTCGCGACGGTTCTTAGCATCAGCTTCTGTCTTAGCATACAATTTAGCAGCTTCTTCAGGCATAGCTTTCTGCAAGGAAGCGTAACGAACTTCGCCCTGTAAGAATTCCTGGAATTTGCTGTAATCCGGTTCTTTGGAGTCGAGGCTGAACGGATTCTTGCCTGCGGCTTTGAGTTCCGGATTGTAACGGAACAGATCCCAATACCCGCATTCAACAGCGAGTTTTTCTTCTGTCTGGCTCTTGCCCATGCCTTTACGGATACCATGGTTGATGCAAGGAGCATAGCAGATAACGAGGGAAGGACCATGATAAGCTTCAGCTTCGGTGAGAGCTTTCATGAGCTGGTTCTTATCAGCACCCATAGCTACCTGAGCTACATATACATAGCCGTAGGAAATAGCCATCATGCCAAGGTCTTTCTTCTTCGTGCGTTTACCAGCAGCAGCAAACTGAGCGATAGCAGCTGTCGGTGTAGCTTTAGAAGACTGTCCGCCTGTGTTGGAGTAAACTTCTGTATCGAGTACGAGGACGTTTACATCATGGTCTGCAGCGAGAACATGGTCAACACCGCCGTAACCGATATCGTAGGACCAGCCGTCACCACCGATGATCCACTGAGAACGTTTAACGAAGAACTGTTTCTTATCGAGGAAGTCTTCGAGAACAGCTTTGCCTGCAGCTTCTTTTTCAAGAGCAGCTGTCAGTTTGTCAGCGCGTTCACGAGAGCCTTCGCCTTCGTTTACGTTAGCAGCCCAATCGCTGAGTGCAGCCTGGAGGTCAGCAGATGCAACAGCTTTAGCAGCATCTACGTTAGCAACCAAGTCTTTACGTACTTTATCAACGCCCAAGAACATGCCGAGACCAAATTCAGCAGCATCTTCGAACAAGCTGTTAGCCCAAGCAGGACCATGACCAGCGGCGTTCATTGTGTACGGGGAAACAGGAGCAGATGCACCCCAAATGGAGGAGCAGCCTGTAGCATTAGCAATCATCATGCGATCGCCAAAGAGCTGTGTAACAACTTTGACATACGGTGTTTCGCCGCAGCCTGCGCATGCGCCGGAGAATTCGAGGAGCGGAGTTTCGAACTGAGAGCCGATAACCGTGTTCTTATTCTGCGGGTTAGCTTTCGGAGCAACTTTTTCAGTACCATAGTACCAGAGTTCCATCTTAGCACGTTCTTCGTCTGTGTTCGGAACCATTGTGAGGGCTTTAACCGGGCAGACGTTTACGCAGGAACCGCATTCGAGGCAGTCGAGCTGGTCAACGATGATGGAAACATCATATTCTTTACCAGATTTAGCTTTAGCAGCAACTTTGTAACCTGCTGGAGCAGCTGCAGTTTCTTCTTTTGTTGTCAATACCGGACGGATTGTAGCGTGCGGGCAGACGAAGGAACACTGCATGCAGCCGATACATTTTTCAGCATCCCAAGCCGGAACGTGAAGTGCAGGGCCTGCTTTTTCAAATTTAGCAGTACCGGAAGGCATTGTGCCGTCTTCGCGGCCAGCAAATGCGGAAACCGGGAGGTCATCGCCAACCTGGCCGAGCATTGGAGCTGCAACGTCTGTGAAGTATTTCGTAGCCGGACGGCCTTCAACAACTTCATCTGTAGCATCAGCCCAAGAAGCCGGATAGTTAACTTCGTGGAATTCTTTGATACCAGCATCAACAGCGCCATTGTTCATGTCAACGACTTTCTGGCCTTTCTTGCCATAGCTCTTGACGATGGAGTCTTTTAAATATTTAACGGCATCATCGATAGGAATGATTTTTGCAAGTGCGAAGAAAGCAGCCTGCATAACCATGTTGATACGAGTGCCGAGGCCGAGTCTCTGGCCAATAGCATCACCGTTCAAGGTGTAGAATTTAACATGATGTTTAGCAATTGCACGTTTAATTTTAGCCGGCAATTCTTTATCGAGTTCTTCATCAGTCCATGTGCAGTTCAACATGAATGTGCCGTTATCTTTGATACCGCGGAGAATATCGAAACGTTTAACATAGGACTGACGATGGCAAGCGATGTAGTCAGCTGCGTCGATGAGGTACGGCATATCGATAGGTTTCGTACCAAAGCGCAAGTGAGAAATTGTTACGCCGCCAGATTTTTTGGAGTCATAAGCGAAATATGCCTGTGCATACATATCTGTGTGGTCGCCGATGATTTTGATAGCGGATTTATTAGCGCCAACAGTACCATCAGAACCAAAGCCCCAGAATTTGCAGGATGTAAGACCTGTTGTATCAAGCGGCATTTTCGGTTCACGCGGCAAGGAGAGGTTTGTAACGTCGTCTTCGATGCTGAGTGTGAAGCCGTTGAGAGGATGTTCTTTTTTGAGTTCTTTGAATACTGCGAGGAAGTCTTCCGGCAATACGTCTTTGGAACCCATACCAGCGCGACCGCCGATGATGTCAACGTCAAGACCTTCTTCTTTAGCAAAGCCAACGATATCGAGGTACAGCGGTTCGCCGAGAGAGCCCGGTTCTTTTGTACGATCGACAACAGCAATTTTCTTAACTGTTTTCGGCAATACGTTGAGGAGGTATTTGTTGGAGAACGGACGATAGAGGTGAACGTTGATCAAGCCAACTTTTTCGCCCTGGCTCTGCAAGTATTCAACGGTCTGTTTTGCAACGTCAGCCAAAGAACCCATGCAGACAACAACATATTCAGCGTCTTCAGCGCCGTAGTAGTTGAACGGTTTGTATGTACGGCCTGTGATTGCAGAAACTTTGTCCATGTAGTCAGCAACAATATCCGGCATAGCGTCATAGAATTTGTTGCTAGCTTCTGTGTGCTGGAAGTAAACGTCCGGGTTTTCTGCAGTACCGCGGATTTCCGGATGATCCGGATTCAAAGCACGTTTGCGGAACGCTTTGATTGCATCCCAGTCAACGAGTTTTTTGTAGTTTTCGAAGTCCATAACTTCAACTTTTTGGATTTCGTGAGAAGTACGGAAACCATCGAAGAAGTTAATGAAAGGCAAAGAACCTTTGATAGCAGCTAAATGAGCAACACCGCCGATATCCATAACTTCCTGAACATTGGATTCAGCCAAGAGACAGCAGCCTGTAGCACGAGCAGACATAACGTCTTGGTGGTCACCGAAAATGTTCAATGCATGGTTAGCCAAAGCACGAGCAGCTACGTGGAATACGCCAGGAAGGAGTTCGCCGGCAACTTTGTACATGTTCGGGATCATCAGCAAGAAGCCCTGAGATGCTGTGTACGTAGTTGTCAAAGCACCAGCCTGTAAAGAACCGTGGAATGCGCCGGCAGCACCAGCTTCGGACTGCATTTCAACAACGTTTACTTTGTGACCGAAGATATTTTTCATTCCTGCTGCGGCCCAATCATCGACATGTTCTGCCATAGGAGAAGACGGCGTGATCGGATAAATTGCGGCAACTTCAGTAAATGCATAGGACACCCATGCAGCTGCTTCGTTACCATCCATGGTTTTAAATTTGCTCATAGATAAAACACGCTCCTTATAAAAATATATACCTCAATATAGGATTTCCTATATTGTAGACAAAGTTAAAAGACATTCCCTGCTCACTCACATGCATTCATGCAAAAACCGCAATCCAGCTTCCAGTCCGCATTCCGGCCGTCATGATGCACACACGTCCTAATACACATTATAATAGGAAGGTGCAGAATATATTCAAAAAGGTATTGATATTATTGCGAAATTGTAATAATATAATGTTAGTATTACAGTTTTGCACATCAATTCCTTTTACTCATTATTTCTGACCATCACATCCGAACGACTTTGTAACTTTTCCTTACGAATTAATTATATGCCTTGGCAAGGCGAAATTCAATAGGAATACGATGCGATTTTGAACATTGGATAGTGCTATTTTGTAAACATATACCGTTTGGGTGTAATTATACAGGAGGTGGCAATATGGATTTTCATCATCTTAAGTATTTTGTAGAAGTTGCCGACAAAAAATCTTTTAGCAAAGCGGCTCGCACGCTTCATATTTCACAGTCTGCAATCAGCCGCACCATTAAAGCCTTAGAAGAAGAATTGGGCGTAGTCCTTTTCATGCGCAATGCCAAGGCTGTTGAACTAACCGATGCCGGTACGATTTTTTTATCTCATGCCAAACGAGTCGTCTTTATGTTTGAACATTTGAAGACAGATTTCGAAAATGAATTCAAATTGGAACAAGGCACCGTGCTTATCGGCCTGCCGCCTATTACAGGTGCCCCTATTTTTGCTAACCTGCTTGGCGCATTTAAGCAAGAATATCCGCAAATTGAATTGGATTTGTATGAACACGGCTCCAAAAAAGTTGAAATCAGCGTACAGGAAGGCCTTATTGATTTAGGTATTGTCTGCACGCAGCCAAAAGAAAAAGACTTTGAGTCCTTTTTCCTGACGCAGGATCCCATGAACGTCATTATTCACCGCGATAATATTCTCAGCAAGGAAAAAACCATTCCCTTAAAAAAATTAGCGAATGAATCACTGGTTCTCTATCGGGATGATTTCAACCTGCATGACGAAATTATTCAGCACTGCAAACGCATTGGCTTCCAGCCCAAAATTGTCTTTGAAACAAGCCAACGCGACTTGATGGTCCAGACAGTTGTTGCCAATCTCGGTGTAGCACTCCTGCCCAGTCGCCTGTGCCCAACCAAAGAAACCAATCCACGCGTATCGGAATCCGTTGTCGTCCGTCCTTTGGTAGAACCGGAAATCATGCATGTTCTCTATGTTATTTGGAAACGCGGCCACTATCTCTCTCATGCCGCCCAATTATGGCTTGATTTTGTACGCAACAAATCGCGTGTTATTTCCAATTTATAATCTCTGTAATGAAAGGTCGTGCCTTCCTTGTCGATAAGAGAAAAATTCACTCATTATATTATTGGCTTGTCCAGCCGCCGTCTCGGCACTGACCAGACAACGCCTGCAGCGGAATTCTCTCTGCAAAAAAAAGCATTGCGGCAGCGCTGGCACTCCCTTTTGGGCATTGAAAAATTTTTGGTCGGCATGTGCCTGGCACTGTGTATCCTGGTTGTCGTGCAGTGTTTTTGTATTGTCGCGCTTACCTGTCAGCTTTACGCTGTATCGGAGCAAAACCACATACAACAAACACGTATTGCCCAGTTAGAACAATCTGTCAAAAAACATAATAATTTACTTTATTCTACGTATACAACCATGGATGACATTCAAAAAAAATGGCATGATCTAAACTTCCGCGTGTTGGAAAACACATGGAAAATTGATAAATAACTGTTGTATATCTCCATTGCCAGGCATGTAGTACGTAACAAAAAAGTACATACTTTATAAACAAAAAATCAGCTGTATATATGCTTAATTAGCATGCATTACAGCTGATTTTTTCTATATCATGTCGTTTAGCCCTATTTTTTCAGCAGCTGCAGGAACTGCTGTGGAGCCGGCAGCTCCCTAATTTGCTTCCACGGCATGTACTGCGACAACGTATCATATGCATAATGACCAGTAGCAACCGAAATCGTTTTGGCACCAATTGCTTTACCGCACTGAATATCATAGGGCGTATCACCAATGACGTACATGTCTTCGATGCGGTCTCCCCATGCATTTTTAGCAATTTCATAGGCATGGCGTGCCAAATCATCTCGATAATAAAATTGACAGGCAAACCCAGAGTGTTCAAAATCAAAATATTGAGACAAGCCAAAGAAGTCCAATTTCATACGTGCGCCATAGATACTGTTGCCTGTAAGCAACAGCTGCCGATAGTCTTTTTGTGTACCAAAAAAAGCCAACACATCCCGCACGGTATCAAAAATAACGCTTTCTTCTTTTTTCAGCTGCAGCCATTTCAAAAGCTTTTTTTCATAGTTGCGGCAAAATACGCTGACTTCTTCATCTGTCGGCATACGGCCTGTCGCTTTGTACAGCAGCTGCTGACAAATATAATTATCTGTGCGCCCGCCGGCAGCAATTTTAGGAACCGGCACATTCGGTCCCTGCAGAGTATGAAACACTTCTTCAATCGCATACAATCCGGCACGACCTGTATTCAGCAATGTGCCGTCTATATCCCAATATAATAATTTCACGCTGTTCACCTCATCAAAAAAAGTAGTTAGTAGTTAGAAGCCTGACACTACTAACATACTAACTACTTTACCTGTCATTACACGAATTATTTAGATACGATTTCTTTGGTATCGCGAGCAATCATGATTTCTTCATTGGTCGGGATAACATACATCTTGACAGTAGAATCATCTGTGCTAATCAACTGATCTTTACCGCGAACATTGTTGCGTTCCGGGCAAAGTTTTGCGCCAAGATATTCAAGACCTTCGCAAATAGCAGCGCGGTCTTCAATACCATTTTCGCCAACACCAGCAGTAAAGGTAATGACATCAACACCGCCCATTGCAGCAGCCAAAGCACCAATCAATTTGCGTACTTGATAGTGGAACATATCCAAGGCGAGTTGTGCCCGTTCGTTGCCTTCTTTAGCAGCTTCGCCAAGATCGCGGAAGTCGCTGGATACGCCGGAAATACCGAGAACGCCGGATTTTTTGTTCATGAGCGTATCCATTTCTTTAATGGAATAGCCATGTTTTTCCATAACGTTGAGTACGATAGCCGGGTCAATATCGCCGCAGCGTGTACCCATCAATACACCGGCAAGCGGCGTAAAGCCCATCGTCGTATCAACGCATTTGCCGTATTTGATAGCTGCCAAAGAAGAGCCGTTGCCCAAATGGCAGTTGATGATACGGAGTTTTTCTACAGGAACACCCATAACTTTAGCTACCTGGCCTGCTACATAGCGGTGGCTGGTACCATGGAAGCCATAACGGCGGATACCGTCTTCTTTATACAATTCATACGGAAGACCATACATAAATGCCTTAGCCGGCATAGTCTGATGGAATGCCGTATCAAATACAGCAACCTGCGGCACATTCGGCATAATAGCTTTGCAGGCATTAATACCAATAATGTTAGGCGGATTGTGAAGCGGAGCCATGGAAGAACATTTTTCCAATGCTTTCATTACTTCATCCGTAACCAATGTAGAGCAAGCGAATTCTTCGCCGCCATGTACGACACGATGACCAACTGCATCAATAGCATCCATGGATTTAATAACGCCGCATTCTGCATCCGTCAAAATATCCAAGACGAGCTTAACAGCTACTTTATGATCGGGGATAGACTGTTTAATTTCTTTTTTCTGTCCGTTCCATTTATGAGTCAGCTGAGAATCGGAAAGACCGATTTTTTCTACCAACCCTTTTGCCAGTACTTCTTCATTGTCCATGTTTACCAACTGGTATTTCAAGGACGAGCTGCCGCAGTTTACAACCAATACGATCATGCAATGTACCCTCTTTCATCTTCTTAAATTATTTTAGCTGGCCAAAAATATGGTCTGTCACTTCTTTGCCCATGTCATCGCCTTGGCGATACATGTACATGACATGCCAAATCTGACCGTTATCTTCAAAGAAGAGACTCTGTACGACAATCGGCGTCTTCTGCCCATTCTGCTGTACGGCATAGGAACTGTCTATGGCGACAGCCGGTCTGCCGCTGGCCGTCGTATCAGTGACCTTCATTTGCAGATCTGAAATAGTAGCGGTCTGTTTCAGCTTTGCCATAGATGCCTTAGCCACGTCCTGCAGCGTACCATTCTCTTGGGGTTCTGATTCCGCAATAATCGTAATATGCTTATCTCGGTTCATATAAGCCTGACCTGCTTCATCATTCGTGTCAATACGGCCTAAGTCAAAAGGAGTTTGCAAATATACTTCAGAATCTCCTTTTTTTAGCTGTACATACCCAAAACTGTACTCTTCCAGCATCGTCGGATTTCCGCAGCCGCCGCACAGCAGTGCAGCCACCGTCATGGCGATAGCTGATATTGTTTTCCATTTTTTCATACAATCACCTATCATGCTTTCTACAGACTTGTACATATTATAGCATATTCCTGTAGTGATAAAAAGGGAAAAAATCAGACAACGCCGCCACAACCGAGAATAAATATTGTACAATATATATATTCAATACTAAAGGAGAACAGGTTATGAACGCTATTGCCATTATTGCAGAATACAATCCATTTCATACGGGGCATCACTATCTCATTCAACAAGTCCGCAGCCAGTTTCCCCACACACCTATTATGATTATCATGAGCGGGTCTTTTGTGCAGCGCGGCGAACCAGCGTTGTTTGATAAATGGCATCGTGCGGCCTGGGCGGTTCAGTGCGGTGCTGACGGCGTCGTGGAACTTCCGGCACTGTACGCGCTGTCCCACGCAGAAGGATTTGCCGCTGGTGCCATCCGGCTCGCAGCCCATCTTGGTTGTACCCATGCGGCCTGCGGTGTTGAATCCGGCACAGATGCTGATTTTCATGCCCTGGCTAAGGCAGCCTGCACGCTCAACGTTCCGACAGCTCCGGCTAATGGTCAGTCGTACGGTCAATGTCTTAGTGACATGCTGCGTGAACAAGTATCTCCCCGCCTCGCCGCCATGCTGACGCAGCCCAATGCGCTGCTGGCTTTGGAGTATGCCAAAGCCATACGCCGTTATGCCCCATCCATGCAGCTGGTTCCCGTACTGCGGCAAAATCGCCACGACAGTGACTGTACAACCGATACATATATCAGTGCCTCAGCACTGCGCCGTCATATTACCGATACAGGCACCGTTTCTTCGCTCCTCTCCTATATTCCGGCGGCAATCCAACAGGATATGCTGCAGTGCATCCGCCAAGGGCAGTATACCGATTACAGCCGCTATGGGGATTATATTCTCTATGAAAACAGACTGCTAAAGCCACAGTTTCTACACACATTAGCTGCTTTTTCCGAAGGTTTGGAAAATCGCTGGCACCGCTGCCTCTCTCATGCCGCATCCTGGTCGGAAGCATTGTCAACATTAAAAACACGTCGCTACGCCTACAGCCGTCTGTGCCGCATGGGAGCCTATACGATGCTCCATATCACGCAGGCCGATATAGATGCTGCCTATACACACGGCCCGGCATACGCCCGCATATTAGCTTTATCGCCTGCCGGTGCTGCGGTTATCAAAAAAAGAAAAAAAGATTTTCCCATCATCACCAAAGTTAAACAAGGGCAGCGCAAGTTATCCGCATACGGTCAAATGCTCCTGCAGTACGATTTGCAAAGTACAGATATGCAGGCTCTTTGTTTTCATCAGACTACCTGCCGGCGTGGGTTGGCAGATTACTACACATCACCATATATTCGTCTCTAACGGCAGGATTCCTCTCTGCTTTCTGTATGCTGTTAACTGCAATTTATATTTATTTTCTTGCCGTTTTAGCGTTTTTCTGTTATCATATAAGTATTGGTCTATATTTTCTGTATATTTTTAATTATCATTCAGACATGCCAAAACAAGGAGCAACATGAAGGGGGATTTCTTTAGTATGGCAATTCATTTAAACATTTATCAAACCTTGGCCGCCGCCATTGTTATCTACTACATTGGTGTCTTCTTACGCATGAAAATCAGTTTTCTGCGCACATACTGTATTCCGGCACCGGTCGTCGGCGGCATCTTATTTGCCGTGCTCAACTGTATCTTATATACCAATGGCATTTGGACATATGAACAGGATACAATCATGCAGAATATATGCATGATGCTTTTCTTTACCAGTGTCGGCTATACTGCCAGTCTCAGCTTGATTCGTCGGGGCGGCATCATGGTACTGCGCATGGCAATTATCACAACGGTCCTGATTATTCTCCAAAATATAATTGGTGTCAGTTTATCCAGTGCCTTTCATCTCGACCCGCTGATTGGTCTGGCTACGGCTTCGATTCCTATGGTTGGCGGGCATGGCACAGCCGCGGCTTTCGGTCCTGTATTAGAAGGTATCGGTTTGGAAAACGGCACAACCGTAGCCGTAGCAGCCGCTACTTTTGGCTTAGTTGCCGGCGGCCTTATCGGCGGCCCTATCGGTGAACGCCTGGTTCATAAGTTTGATTTGCACAGCAGTGCCGATTCCGAACGCTTGGATCCACAATCTTATCAGCATGAAATCAACAAATTAGAACACGCTGCATCCAATAAAGACGCTGCAGATAAAGATGAACACAAAATCGGCCAAACCATTGACAATCGCCGTTTTATGAATGCCATGGCACATCTGTTTCTTGCCATGGGCATAGGCACATTGATTACTAATTTCTTTGTCAGCATCAATATTGTATTCCCGTCGTATATCGGCTCGATGCTGGCTGCCGCCATCATCCGCAACGTAGCAGATTTTACCAAAGTATACAAAGTATACCAGCGTGAAAGTGAAGTATTAGGTAATTTGGGCTTGACCATATTCTTGACCTGCGCACTGATGAGTCTCAAACTCTGGCAGCTTAGTACCTTAGCTATTCCATTGATTGTTCTCTTACTCAGCCAGGCTGTATTTATGGCCATTTTCGCGTATTTCATTGTCTACCGTGTTATGGGCAAAAACTACGAAGCAGCTGTTATGACCTCCGGTGCCTGTGGTTTTGGTCTCGGTGCTACACCAAACGCCATTGCCAATATGACTGCCATGACAGAACTCTTCGGCCCTGCACCTACAGCATTTTTCGTTATTCCGCTCATTGGTTCTTTAATCATTGATCCGGTCAACGCATCTATCATCACGATATTTATCAATATTTTCCATTAAAATTAAACTATCGAAAAAAGAGGACTGTTAAGGGTCAGTCCTCTTTTTTTTCGATAGTTTTGTCATTTTTCGTTTTTCATCCGTTCCCAAACGGAAAAAATAATACACATTTTCGGCTGTTTCTTTTGTCATCGTCGGTACGGCAGCCAATTCTTCTACTGTAGCCTTTTTCATATCATCTAGTGTTTTAAACGCCGTCCATAAGGCTTTGCGCCGTTTAGGGCCAATGCCTTCAATATGATCTAAAATAGAAACTAGGCTTCGTTTGCCGCGAAGACTGCGGTGGTATGTAATGGCAAAGCGATGGGCTTCATCACGAATAGACTGCAACAGCTGCAGTTCCGGCGTGTGATGGCTTAAGATAATCGAATCACTGCGCCCTTCTACAAAAACTTCTTCAATTCGTTTTGCCAAACTAATAACAGGTGCCTCACACCCTGCGTCCCGAATGATAGGCAGGGCTGCATGCAGCTGGCCTTTGCCGCCATCAATGACGATAAGGTCCGGTTCCGGCCAGTCCCGTTCACCATAGCGGCGTCCCATAATTTCTGCCATCGATTTAAAGTCATCCGGCTTGCCCTGTACAGTCTTTAATTTAAAACGGCGGTATTCTTTTTTCGCCGGCTGCCCATGTTCAAACACTACCATAGAAGCAACGGTTTCAATCCCCTGCGTATGTGAAATATCAAAACATTCCATTCGTTCCGGAAGTCTTGGCAGGTCCAGCACACGTGCCAAGGCTTCTACAGCACCGCTTGTCTTATCCGTATCATGCTGCCATTGCAGCCGGCGCTGTTCTAATAAAACTCGGGCATTGTCTTCCGCCATCGCAAGCAGCTTTTTTTTGATTCCCCGCTGCGGAATGAAAATATCTACCCGTTGTTTTTTGAGCAGACTCAACCGATGAGCATGTGCTTCCAAGTCATCTACAGCCGCTACGACAATTTCCTTCGGTATAAACATAGTTTCGGTATAATACTGATCCAGCACGGCTGCTGTCAAGGCACCGCTTGTTTCATCCATACTGTTCTCCAGCGAAAAGGTTTCCCGCCCCAGCAGCCGTCCCTGCCGTATCGTATAAATCTGGACGCAGGTCTGACCGGCATCGGCAGCAAATCCCAATACATCCATGTCGCTGCCGCCAATTATCTGAATATGCTGCTGTTCTTGTATAACCTTGACAGCTTCTATTTGATCGCGATACATGGCCGCTTTCTCAAACTCCAACTGCTCTGCCGCTTCATCCATCTGGTTCTGCAGCTGCCGAATGATTTCTGTATTGCGTCCTTCCAGTATATCGACAGCCTGCTGTACCAGCTCATGATATTCTTTTTTGGTAATATAGTGGACGCACGGCGCATCACAATGATGCAGATGATACTGTAGACAAGGGCGGTCTGCCTGCATGGTGCGGCACGAACGAATGCGAAAAGCCCGCTGCATCAATTTCAGCACGCGGTGCACTGCCAGTCCATTGGCAAAAGGGCCAAAATACCGGGCACCGTCATGGCTGACACGGCGCGTCATAAAAATACGGGGATACGCTTCCTGCAGCGTCACCTTGATGTACGGATACGTCTTATCATCGCGGAGCATGATATTGTAGCGGGGATGATGCTTCTTAATCAGTGTATTTTCCAAAATGAGGGCTTCCATTTCGTTAGCCACGACAATGGTTTCGACATCTGCCGCATGGCTTATCATTGCTGCTACTTTCGGAGCCCGCCGGGCATCGTGGCGGATATAGCTGCGCACGCGATTGCGCAGATTGACCGCCTTGCCGACATAAATAATCTGCCC
>JBNMKW010000012.1:0-48515 GCA_050874545.1 Megasphaera sp.
ATATGTTGTATACTAGTCATAAGAAGGACTCCTTTGTAATGGATTTATGGTGATTTCATTATACCAAAGAAGTTCCTTCTTTTTTTATATGATCCTCTTTTTAGCCTAATAAAGTTTTCCCACAATTATTTTACACTAACTTCAAAATAACAAATTAAGAAAATATGTTCGCAAATATCTTGACAAGAACAACTGTTCGACGGTATAATATAGGCATCGGCAAACAGACGTTCTCAAAACGCACGTTTATACTATACTGGAGAGTGATACAGCATGAAAGGAATACAAAAAAGAACTCACATCATCAGAAAATATATTTTTGCCTTAGCAGCAATATTAATATTAGCAGGTACACAGCTTGGCTGGATGTATCATGAGGATACGGCTTATATTACGATACAAGTTCAAGAAGGAGATACCTTATGGCAGTTAGCATCAGCTGCGGCTGATACAAATACAGATATCCGCCATACAGTACATGCCATGATAGAAACAAACCATTTAGCTGGCAACGAAGATATTTATCCTGGCCAAGTACTGCAAATACCTGTGAAAGAAACATATCTAAAACAGGCTAAACAAAATCTGCAAAGCCATATTTATCCATAAAACTAAAAGGGCCGTAACAAAAATAGGTTGAAAATTTTTCCGCTTGTTACAGCCCTTTATGTATATTATTTTGTTTCTGTTATTTTAAAAACAGGATTATCAATAAGACGATCTGCTTCGTCAATATACCGTCTAACCACAGCTTGAGACCGGTGGCGTGTTTGACGCATAATTTCACGTTCTTCTACATGATGCTGTGCTGCTGTCGTTGCAAATCCATGACGCAAACTATGTGCGCCGTATTCTCTAGGATCCATTCCCATCAATGCGACATAATGCTTTACAATGAGCGCAATAGTTTTATCTGAAATTCTTGTCTTTCTAATAGTATGACTTCGCGTAAAACCTCGAAATACCGGACCAGAGGTAATGCCGCTGAGATGAAGCCATTCTTTGAGAGCATGAACCGCACAAATATTTTTATCTTGAACAATAGGAATTGCGATTAGTTGTCCTTGGTCATACTGGTCTGTTTTCGATTTGCGCAGTGTGAGCAGCATACCCAGACGAGTAAATTGTATGTCGTTAACATCTAAATTTGCAATTTCAGAACGCCGCATAGCTCCATAAAAGCCTACCAACAGAATCGCCTTATCCCGTGTTTGCTGGAGTGTATCGCCTTCCAAATAGGTAAGCATTTCCTTAATATCATCAAACAAGATAGGGAGTTTACCATGTTGAATAACACCTTTCATGCGTTTAATGCCCCGCAGTGCATTTTTTACAATAGGGAAGCGACATGGATTATCTTGAATACCGGCAGCATCAAAATTTTCAGTCAACGCACTAATCCGACGCGCGACCGTATTGGCTTTGGCATTATCAGCTAGATCATTAATATAGTTGACAATCGTTTCAGGAATAGCAGGAAAGGAAGAAACATGATGATAGTCACACCAATCACAAAAATCATTCCAATCCGATTCATATGCTTTGATGGTATTATCGGCACGGGCAATATAAATACTTTGCCGTGCTTTCGCTGTTAATTTTTCATTATTTGCAATGGCTTCAGCTCGTCCGATAAAGAAATTATCACGACATTTTTTCATATAGAGGCACTCCTTTAACTACAAAACATTTGTACTATAACCTTATCATGGAAGGTTCATTTCGTCAAATAAAAAAGTAGAATACGGTACATATATTCGCAGACAAAATAATCTTTTAACAGAATATATGTTCTTAAAGAAAAAATATCTTGTAAGGCACTAATTTATTTATGGATAAAACTTTTATGCCAAAACATTCTAGTGAAATAGAAATGCGAATTTTAAATATCATAACAAGAGTACAACAGAATCAAGCAGATATAAGTAAGGTAATCGACGATAAAATAAGCAGCTTATATAAGTTAACGAGTATAACGGCTTTTATCGTAAGTACCGTCGTAGCTATCATCGGAATTGGAATCAGTACACATTAAAAAATCACAGAAAACGTTTTTCGACACTGATATTTCCGTGATTTTTTATATTAAATTCCCGATATTCTTCTGAACAGTTAATAAAAATGTCGGAAAATATTGTATGTAACTTATAATTTTGGGGAATAATCATGAGTTAATAAAAACTAGTCGAATGTGTAAATAAAATGGTGTAAAGCAGATAACGATATGCCTCGTAAAACTGCAAAATTATTACATCCGATAAATTAAGGTTATCGGATGTAATAATCAGTGTAAATCCTCCTCTCCAGTTATTTTGCTGTCAATATATAAAATAACTAACAAAAACATGCATTACACAATCTACAATCGCTGAAATAAAATTGAGATAAATACTAGTTGTTGGTATTATATTTTTCCTACTGTGTAATGCATTATATAATAAATATTAACCAGCACAATAGAACTCGTATTATAACATGCATTGATACGTTATTTATATCAACAATTTATATTGTCGTTTCAAGAATTCATTTTGTATGTACTGCATGCTGCTATTTAAATTTCTTCAACGATTGATATGTTCTTTTGAGTTATTTTGGTTTGTTGTTCTCAGCGAGCCGTTTCTAGTTGCATTGAATTTTACATATATTTTTACATATCGTTCAGGTTTCTTATGTATTTAAAACTTCTCATATAGAATATGAGGTATTTGATGTGTTTTCGTAATATATGAGTATAAAAGGGAGTAGGGGGCAAAGCAGTGAGTGCTCTGCCCCCTATTCACTGCACTTTTACAGCGCATATTTTAGAACATATATTCGGCGAGACGTTTTTTCTTTTATAGAACATTTATTCGTATTTGAGCATCAAAAGAAGAGATACGCGATTATCGTGTATCTCTTCTTTTTGGTGTTACTATTGAATAGACGAAAATAATTTATTTTTGGTCCGTTCAGCTTCGAATTTGATTTTTTCGATATCCAAAGTTGTAAATTCTTTATTTCTCAGCAATACATTACCATCTACTAATACAGTATCTACGTCAAAACTGTTCGCTGAATATGCCAATAAGGACATGGTATCGTTTTTAGGATACCAGTGCAGGCCTTCCCTATCTATTAACGTAATATCTGCTTTGTATCCAGCTTCTAACTTGCCGATATTTTTATAATTGAGACATTTTGCGCCGCCTTCTGTCAGCATATTGACAGCTGTTTCTGCCGGAATGACAATAGGATCCAATGTATTTGCTTTATGAATCAGAGCTGCTAAATGCATTTCTTCCATAATATCCAAATTGTTATTGCTGGATGCTCCGTCCGTACCGAGGCCAACGACAATACCCTTTGCCAACATTTTAGGAACGGGAGCAATACCACTGGCTAATTTTAAATTACTGCCGGCATTATGAGCGACACGGACATGTTTTTTTGCCATAATATCCAAATCTGCGTCATCCACCCAGACGCAGTGCGCTGCTAAGCAGCCGCAGTCCAAAATACCTAATTCATCCATCAGGGCAATTGGCGATTTACCGTATTGTTTTTGAATGTTTTCTACTTCCCCTTTGGTTTCACTCAAGTGAATATGAATTTCGGCTCCTAATTCATGTGCAAGGTCGACGACCTGGCGCAAATAATCTGGCGGACATGTATATGGTGCATGCGGGCCAAGCATAACCGTAATACGACCATTTGCTTGATTATTCCATGTTTGATAAAATTCCTTGCTTTCTTGAAGAGCTTGTTGGGCATTTGGCGTAATGCCTGTCATGCCACGGCATAAACAAGCACGAATCCCCGTTTCCTGTACAGCTTTGGCAACATCATTCATGAAGAAATACATGTCTGCAAAACTGGTTGTACCGCAGCGAAGCATTTCCGCAATACCGAGCATTGTTTGCGCATATACGACATCACTGTCCAGTTTATCTTCTGCCGGCCAAATTTTCTTTTCCAGCCAATCCATAAGCTGCATGTCATCTGCATAACTGCGAAAGACCGTCATAGCAATATGGTTGTGTGTATTGACAAATCCTGGCAATGCCAACATATTTTTGCCGTCAATGACTTCATCATAGATTTCTTGAATAGGTGCTTCTGGAAAACTGATAATCTTATCACCATCAATGGCAATGTTTTGATTTTCTTTGATGCGATGGTCCTGATACAGGGCAACGTGTTGAATGAGTTTTTTCATTGCGCTGTGCTCCTTATTAATCCAAGTTCAAGTATTTACGTTGTTCTTCAGAAAGAGAATCGATGGAATATCCCATAGAAGCTAATTTGATTTTAGCAATTTCGTTATCGATGTCATGCGGCAGTACATAGACGTGATTGTCAAGTTCTGCATGATGTTCAAGAATATATTTAGCAGCCAATGCCTGTACAGCAAAAGAAAGATCCATAATTTCTGCCGGATGACCATCGCCTGCGGCTAAGTTGACAAGACGGCCTTCAGCCAGCAAGTTAATGATATGGCCGTTTGGAAGTTCATAACCTTCAATATTATGACGGGCTTCAAAATGACGGACTGCTAAATCTTCCAATTCTTTTTTATTGATTTCCACATCAAAATGGCCGGCATTAGCCATCACAGCACCGTCTTTCATGTTTTTCATGTGTTCGCCGCGAATAACATCTTTATCCCCTGTCAAGGTAACAAAGATATCTCCAACTTTAGCAGCTTCTGCCATAGGCATGACTTCAAAACCATCAAATACAGCTTCAATTGCTTTAATTGGATCTACTTCCGTAACGATGACATGAGCACCCAAGCCTTTGGCACGCATAGCGCAGCCTTTACCGCACCAGCCATAGCCGGCAACAACAACTTTTTTGCCAACAACCGTAAGATTTGTTGTACGCATGATGCCGTCCCAAGTGGACTGACCTGTGCCGTAGCGATTATCGAAGAGATATTTGCAGTAGGAATCGTTAGCTGCAATCATCGGGAATTTCAATGTACCTGCTTTGTCTAAGCCATGAAGACGGTTGACGCCGGTTGTCGTTTCTTCAGTACCGCCCAACAGGTTTTCCATAGCATCTTGCCGCGTGGTATGCAAAAGATGTACTTGGTCACCACCATCATCAATAATGATATCAGGTTTATGATCTAAGGATTTATTGAGGAAGTTAAAATATTCTTCATCCGTTGCACCATACCAAGCATATACAGTTAAGCCGTCTTCAACCAATGCAGCTGCGACATCATCTTGTGTAGATAACGGGTTACTGCCTGTAACAATGACATTAGCACCGGCACGATGAATAACTTCTGCTAAATAAGCTGTTTTAGCTTCCAAATGGACACTGACGCATACTGTTTTCCCTTTAAAGGTTTGTGCTTCTTTTAATTTATCACCAATTGCATTCAACGTCGGCATGTAATGATCGACCCAGCTGATTTTTTCATGACCACTTTTGGCTAATGTAATATCGCGAATAATTGATTCCATGTGATAATGACCTCTTTTCTATAATTTTGAAAAAAATGTTTGAACCTTTTCATCATTAGGATGAAGGATAGTTCCTTTTTCTGTAAAAATGCCTTGAATATTTTCATGAGGCGTTACGTCAAATGCCGGATTATATACTGGTGTATCCGGTAGTGCCGTTGCCGCACCGTAAATCATTCGGACTTCATCATGGTTTCGTTCTTCAATAGGAATTTCGGTGCCTGAAGCTAATGCAATATCAAACGTCGAAACGGGTGCCGCAATATAAAACGGAATATGATGTTCTTTAGCTAAAATAGATACGCCATATGTGCCAATTTTATTGGCTGTATCACCATTGTGCGCAATACGGTCTGCACCTACAATGACAGCATCAACGCCTTTGGTTTTCATTACCCATGCAGCCATATTGTCAGTAATTAACGTAACCGGAATATGATCTGCCATGAGTTCAAATGCGGTCAAGCGGGCTCCCTGTAACAAAGGACGAGTTTCATCAGCATATACCATTTTGATGAGTCCTCGCCGGTGCAGCATACGAATAACGCCTAAAGCCGTGCCTACACCAGCCGTTGCTAAGGCTCCGGCATTGCAATGCGTCAAAATAGTTAAAGGGCGGCCGATTTTTGCTAACTCATCAGCACCATATACGGACATAGCCGTATTGATTTCAATATCTTCCTGTTGAAGCTGTACAGCCAATGCTTCTAAAGCTGTCAGAATCTCTTCTATTGTCTGGTGTGCCAAAGAAGCAGCTTTCGCCTGCATTTTTTCTAAAGCCCAATGGAGATTAACAGCCGTAGGCCGGGAGGCATCTAATTTTTGGCAGCAGTCATTTAATTTTTGTAAAAAGGATGTCGTCGAAAGATTCGATTCTGTTTTGACAATCGTCTGTGCTGCCAAAACAACCCCGTAGGCTGCCGCGATGCCAATGGCAGGCGCACCGCGAACTGCTAATATAGAAATTGCATCATAGACATCCTGCCATGTGGTACAAGTAAGATATGCTTCTTCAAGAGGAAGTTTTGTTTGATCCAAAAGGATTAGCTGACCTTGTTGCCAGCGCATAGTTTCCATCATAATTACACCATAAAACCGCCGTATTCTGCTAACGCGTGGCGGCAATCACAATCCGTATCCGGATATAACTCAATACACTTCATAATTAATTGGCGAAGGCGAGACGCATTGTCTGCCATGCATTCCAATACTTCTGAAGGTGTCAGTGATTCTGTTGAAATGCCGGCAGCAAAATTAGTAACCATAGAAATGGTTGCATAACAAATTTCTGCTTCCCGTGCCAGGCATACCTCCGGTACATTGGTCATGCCTACTAAATCACCGCCTAATTTTTTATACATTTTTATTTCTGCTGGTGTTTCAAATCGCGGGCCTTCTGTACAAACGTACGTACCTCTCTGATGCAGCGTATATCCACCGAGTTCTTTGCCTGCATCCCAGACAGCTTGACGCAGATGAGGACAATATGGTTCTGTCATATCAACATGAACTACTCCGTTTTCACCACCGTCAAAAAAAGAGGTATGACGCATCTTCGTAAAGTCAATAAATTGATCTGGCAGTACTAAATCTCCCGGTTTAAAATCAGCATTAAGTGAGCCGACAGCCGTAGTAGATAAAATCGCTGTAACACCCAGTCGTTTCAGTCCCAAGATATTCGCGCGATAATTAATCAAGTGCGGCGGAATGGAATGTGTTTTTCCATGGCGGGGCAAAAATACGATTTTTTTCCCTTTATAAGTCCCGCAAGTATAGTGAATGGTACCATAAAACGTGTCTAATTGGCTTTCATGCCGATTTTCTAGTATATCCGGATTACAAACACCGGTACCGCCAATGACAGCAAGCAACCCCATAGCACTACTCCTTCCCTTTTTTGGTGTGTGCTGCATATAACGCAGCTAATTCATCATGACTGATTACATATTTTGCTCCGCAGTAATGACATGTCATTTCTACTTGCGGATCTTTTAACAGTTCTTCTTTATCTTTATCCCGCAGTGTTAATAATACATTTTCAATGCGCTGGTGGGAACAAGTACACTGCCAATAAGCGTTTTGACGGAATAATTCTTTATAATGCATGCCGCTCAAAATGACGGATACTAATTCTTCTCCGTCAGGATGATTTTGCAAATAGGATGTAATTGGACCGATTTGTGTGATATTGGCTTCTACTCTGGCCAAATCTTCTTCTTTTGCCCCAGGCAATGCTTGTACCAAAAATCCTCCGGAAGCAGCAATCGTATAATCTTGGTTGACAAGCACACCTAAACTAATGGTGGATGGAATTTGTTCTGATGTAAAGAGATAATAGGCAATATCTTCGGCAATTTCACCAGATACAAGTTCAGATTGGCTTGTATACGTTGTTTTTTCTGGTGTAAAACGCGTTACCGTAAGCTGTCCGTGCTGGCCTACTGCTGTGCCGACGTCTAATTTGCCGTTCGCTTTTAATGGTAAATCGACAGTAGGATTGTCCACATACCCGCGCACTTTATTGGTATCAAATGCATCGGCATGAACAGCACCCAACGGGCCATCTCCAGAAAATTTCAAAGAAACTCCTTCATGATTTTTATAATCACCGGCTAATAATAACGCCCCGGTCATTGTCCTGCCCAAAGCGGCACAGGCAACTGGCGATAAATGATGACGTTTGCGAGCTGTTTCTGTAATGTTGCGGGTAACAGCGACAGAAACGCGAATCAATTCGTCTGATGTATAATGAATAATTTTATCTGCTATAGGCATACTATATGATATCCTTTCTAAAACTTTCTAAAATAAATCTGATTCTTATTATACTACAGGATAGTATTTTGCGCACTATCCACTTCTCACTCTTTGACAGAAATTACAGCTTGTATCTTGCATGCATCTTTGCATGACCAATCAAACAGAAACAGAAAATAAACGTTTCATTAGCCTGCGCCTAATATACTGCCGACAATAATCCCCAAGTAGGTACCAATAACATAGCCAAATGTGCCTACCAGCATACACGGCCCAATAAGACGAACCCAACCCAAAGAAATAGCCATGCCGGCGGCCGTTGTGGGTCCGCCAATGTTGGCATTGGATGCCAAGACAATTTCTTCCAGACTGAAGTGAAACAATTTGCCGCCAACAAAACAGAACAACATATTGACTAATACGATAATAAAACAAAATACAAAAAGAAAAGGGGCATTTAAAATGATTTCCATAATAGATGCCGGAACCCCAATAGCAAAGAAAAACAAATAAATGAAAAACGTGCCGATTTCCTGTGCTCCATTCATATAGGCAATTTGTTTTTCACAACATGTGGCAAATACCATGGAAATAATAGTAATCCAAACATATTGACTGCCAAAAAACGTATTGCACATATGCAGTACATTGGATTCTGTCGGGATGGCACTGCCTAACCATGTACCAATAGCTTTAGAAATCGTGACGACTAAAACAGCATATGTAATGTTGAATGCAATATCTTTTAAGGAAATATCACGACGGCTCCAATACGCGGCTGCCTGTGTAATGCCTTCTTTAGAAACACCTTTTTGTTCTACATCCTGAATATGGGGATGCAGGTAATGACGGCGGAAAAATGCGTTTCCTACGATAGCTAAGAGAATTAAAAAATAAATCGCCATATTCAGATTGTCTGCTACAATGGTAGAAGAAATAATAGTACTGTGCGGTTTAAATACGTCTGCCAAAGCGACAAAATTTACGCCGCCTCCGATATAAGAACCAGTCATCATTGCTGCTACTTTAGGCAAATCTTCAATAGAAGACTGCAATAAAATGGTTGCCGCGACTGCACCGACTACGGTTCCAACAGCTCCAATGAGAAAAATAAATAAAAGTCTGCCTGTTTCCCGCCAAATTTTACTCAGATTAGCCTGCAGCAACAGCAGCGGAATTGCAATAGGAACGGCATATCCCCAAACGACATCATCGAAAATCGGAGCGTGCGTAGGAATTACACGGCAATTTACCAACACAACAGCTAAAAGAATAGCAATGACAGCACCGGAAATTTTGGAAGCCCACATATACGTATGCTCTAAATAAATAGCAAGCGAAACAGCCAGCAGCATAATAGAGGCTAAAAGCCAAGTGTTGTCAGGACTAATGAATGCGTTCATAAAAAATCTCCCTTTACATATTGATATATAATAATTCTAACCAATTTATTATAGGCAACTTTGCTTAGCTTGACAAGATGGATTGCAAAATAAAATACTACTATATTAAAAAAAGGCTGTCACACAAAGTGCTAAGCCTTTTTTATCTGCAATATATACGTCTGTTAGTATGTGGTTACTGTTTAATGCAGTGCTGCAATAGCTGCTTTTCTATCTGCAGCACCAAAGACCGCACTGCCAGCAACTAAAAACGTAGCTCCGGCATCTTTCACAGACTGTACCGTCTGTGCGTTGACGCCGCCGTCTACTTCAACCACAGCCTGCGTGTTGCCTGCAGCAGCCAGCAATTCATTCGCCTGACGAATTTTTGTCACGGCATACGGAATAAACTTTTGCCCGCCAAATCCTGGATTTACACTCATAATAAGAATCATATCGAGTTGAGAAGCTACACAAGATAAGGTGCTGACCGGTGTTGCCGGATTTAAGGCTACGCCGCATTTCATACCAGCTTCGCGGATTTGCTGCAGCACGCGATCCAAATGAGTACATGCTTCTTGGTGAACCGTTACATACTGCACACCTGCTTTTGCTAAGCCATCAATATATGTTTCTGGATGTTCTACCATTAAATGGGCATCAAAAGGCAGCTGTGTACAAGAACGTAAGGCAGCTATAACAGGCACTCCAAAGGTAAGATTCGGAACAAAATGCCCATCCATTAAATCTAAATGGATGCAATCCGCACCTTTTGCTTCTACGTCTTGGATTTCGTCTGCTAGGTGGGAAAAATCAGCCGATAAAATAGAGGGACAAACCATAATAGCCATAACTATCGTTTCCTTTCTGTAATAGATGCTAAAATCTTGCAATACGTTTCATACCGTTCTTTTTTTATTAAGCCCTCCTGTACAGCTTCTTTGACAGGACAATCTGGTTCAGAAAGATGGAGACAGGAAGAAAAGCGGCAATGTCCACCATACGGCGCCATATCTGGGAATAAAGGAAAAATTTCTTTTGCATCCAAATGTTCAAATTCCAGCGAGCTAAACCCAGGCGTATCAACGACATACGTATCTTCTTCCAGTTTCATGATTTCAGAATGCCGAGTCGTGTGACGCCCGCGTTTAATTTTTTCACTAACAGCCCCAATAGATAAGTCGTGTCTGTTTAAAATTTTGGACAACAGACTAGATTTACCTACACCGGAAGGGCCGGCAAAGGCTGTCATTTTATGCGGCAGCAAAGCTTTGATAGACTCTAGGCCTTCTTCTTCTTTAGCAGAAACAAGGTATACCTCATAACCGCATTGTGTATAAAAGCTGCGATAGGCGTGCGCCACAGCGGCATCCAAATCACACTTATTAAAACAGAGTTTGGGATGAATGCCGCCGTACTCACAGGTCATCAAAATCTTGTCAATCAAAAATTGGTTGGGATCTGGTGATTGGGCAGCCATAATGACAAACATTTGATCAATGTTGGCAATAGCCGGTCTGCGGAGATATGTTTTTCGTGGCAGTATCTTTTCGATAACTCCTTTTGCCGCTCCCAGCTCCGTAATTTCGAGTTCATCGCCGACGAGAATTTTAGTTTTAATTTTACCGCGCCGGCGACATTCTACCAACTCATCTGTTCCTATATCTACATAGTAGTATCCATTGTAATTTTTTATAACGCGACCGATTGTCATATGTCTCCTAATGTATTAAATGTACTGATCTTGAACCAGGGAATTATTAATATATACTTTAACCCGCGTCCGGCCGGTACCGCTTACGTTTTTAGTGATACTGTCGCCGCCGGATTGGTTTTTATCATATACGACACGGGAACCGTTGTCATCATTGACGACAATCTGTACATGCTGACTGGAAGCACCGTTAGGCACACTGATATTGACAGTTCCATAATGGGGCGTTCCGGTTGGTTCTTGATTATTGGCATTACTGTCTGCTGTATTGGAGCTAGATGAATCAGGTGTATCTGCTGCCGGATATTCAACCGTTAAATCAACCGTTTTATCATCACGAATGCTTTGACCGGTAACTTTAGCTTGTCCATTGTCTTTCGACGAATCCAAATTAGCAACGTTGCCTACAGAATAACCAGCATTTTCCAATGCCTGAACAGCTGCGTCCAAAGGCATGCCGCTCGTATTAGGAACATTGCCATCCGTTTTTGCCGTATTTTTGTTCTTACTGCTGTCACTCTTGCGGCAAACTACGACATCTATTGCTGTGCCCTTAGCAACTTTTTGCGGGGAAGACGGATTTTGGCTGACAATCTTCCCATCTGCATATGTGTCGCTTTCTGTATAATGAACAGAACCTATTTTCAGGCCGATTTCTTTTAATTTCTTTTTGGCTTCATCTAATGTCAAATCCCGTAAATCCGGTATGAGTACTTCAGACCCTTTGTTTCCCTTGCTGACAGTCAAATAAATCGTTCGATTTTCTTTGACGACCGCTCCACCGGAAGGGGTTTGTGAAATAACTTCCCCGACTGGCACTTCCGAGCTTTCTACTTCTTTAACGGAAACATCCAAATGTTTTTTAGAAAGAATTTCCTTGGCAATTTCTACTTGCTTTCCCGTTACATCCGGAACGGTGATATTCTCTGTACTCCAAAAATTGCCAAATGAGAAAAAAGCCCACATAAATGCAACGAGAAAGATGCCCAGCATGCCGATGATAATTGTTTTTTGCGAATGACTGCTGGTCCAATCCATAAGCCGTGAGAAAAGGTTCTTCTTTTTCTTTTCTTCTTCCATCTTTAATGGCGGCAGCTTTTGGGTTGCAAAATTATTTTTGATAATCGGCATGGCGCCCTTATTGGTATTGACAAACCCTTGAGAAAGGCGCAGTTCCGACATCATTTCGCCAATAGATTGAAAACGATCATCCGGGTTTTTAGCCATAGCTTTAAGAATGCATTGTTCTACCAGCCTAGGAATACGGCGATTGTATTTGGTAGGCAGTGGAATATCATCCTGCACATGCTGCAACGCAACGCTAATTGCGGTATCCCCTTCAAAGGGGACGACACCCGTCATCATTTCATACATGACAACGCCGAGCGAATAAATATCCGTTCGTTCATCGACAGGACCGCCGCTGGCCTGCTCCGGCGAGAAATAATGAACGGATCCCAACACAGCATGGTCGTCTTTATTGCCTACGCTGGAATTAATAGCCCGGGCAATACCGAAATCTGCGACTTTAATTCGTCCCGTTTCTGTGACCAATATATTATGCGGCTTAATGTCGCAATGCACAATGCCGTTTTTATGGGCATTTTCTAAGGCTTCTCCAATATCAAAGGTAATTTGAATAGAGGTATTAATCGGAAGATGTCCATGTTTTTCTATATATTCTTTGAGTGTTTCACCGCGCACATATTCCATGACAATATAGTGCACATTTTCATCGTAGCCGACGTCATATATATTGACGATATTCGGATGTGATAATTTGGCAGCTGCCTGCGCTTCTTGGCGAAAACGGACAACGAAATCATGGTCGTTGCCATATTTGGAGTGCAGCACTTTGACAGCTACAATGCGATCCAGCAGGATGTCTTGTGCTTTATACACAATAGCCATGCCGCCTACACCGACTTTTTCTAATATCTTATATCTATTATCTAAGATATGACCAATCATTTTTAGATTTTCCACCACTTTCATAGTCGTAATCTTGATTATATGGTTGTTAAGATGGCAGTAACATTATCTTTGGCACCATTTTCATATACTGTTTCAAACAATCCATTGATGATGTCACGCTCATTGCGGCCGTAGTCTCCAATGGCTGCTGCTAATATGTCTGTATCAATAAATGACGTCAGGCCGTCAGAACAAATCAAAATTCTATCATGAGGCAATACTGGAAATGCCCCGCTGTCCACCAGCAGATTTTCATCTACGCCGACAGCCCGTGTCAGGACATGGCGCTGCGGATGATCTTTTACTTCATCAGCAGTAATTTTCCCTTTATCCAGGAGTACTTGCACAATTGTGTGATCTGTGGATATTTGCTTAAATTCGCCGTCACGGTATAAATAAATACGGCTGTCTCCTACGTGCCCCCAAAACGCATAATGACGGGCTAATGTAACAATAGAAATCGTAGTTCCCATGCCTTGCAACGACGGGTCAATCGTCGTTTTGCTAAGGATACAGGAATTAGCGTATTGAATTGCTTTTTCTAATTGTACTGGTGCTGCGTAGGTGAAATTTTTAAAATAGTAAGCAATCGCTTCTACTGCTGTCCGGCTTGCTATCTCTCCGCCTACATAACCGCCCATACCGTCTGCTACGGCTAAGACATTTTGTTCCTGGCTGATATAGAAAGAATCTTCGTTTACTTTGCGCACCAAACCAATCTTTGATTCACCGTATGTGCCCAAATTCTCACGTCCTCTCACGGTGTTTTATTATTGGGTATACATAATTCATATCATATTCCCCATCACATGTCAAATTTTTTCGCGTTTGATGCGAAGTTGTCCACAGGCCGCCTGGATGTTGCTGCCCATTTCTCGCCGCAGTGTGACAGAAATGCCGTTTTTCTGCAAATACGCTGCAAAGGTTTCCATGTCAGCGGCAGACGGCCGATATAACCCAACATCATAATTATCATTAATCGGAATAGCATTGATTAGAATATTTTTACCACCTAAAAGTTGTACTAATTGACGGGCACAAGAAATATTACAATTCAAATTTTTAATCAGTATATATTCGTATGTAATTTTGCGGCCTGTCTTTTCAAAATAGTTGTCTGCCGCTTTAATAATCGCTGCGATAGGATATTTGTTGGTAATCGGCATAATATGACGCCGCATGCCGTCAGTTGGTGCATGCAGGGAAATCGCCAACGTAATGGGCAGCCCTTCTTCGGCCAATTTATACATGTTAGGAACAATACCCGACGTAGATAAAGTAATGTTGCGGTATCCTAAATAAAAGGTATCTTTTTCGTGAATCATATGCAAAAAACGGATGACGTTGTCATAATTGAGCAAGGGTTCTCCTGTTCCCATGAGGACAAGGGAATGCAGTTCCGATGAAACGTATTTTTTAAATGCTAAAAGTTGGGCAACCATTTCTCCTGCAGATAGATTGCGCACAAAACCGTTTTTGGCTGATGCACAGAAAGCACAATTTACAGCACATCCCACTTGCGATGATATGCAGATCGAATTGCCGTAATCATGTTTCATCAGTACCGTTTCTACCGTATTACCGTCATGAAGTTTTAGCAGCAGTTTGACCGTCTGTCCGTCCGAAGCTTCTAACCGAGAGATAATCGTTGGAAAACAGATAGGAAGAAGTGCCGACAGTAACGCTCGATCCGCTTTGGGGAGCAGTACCATATCATCCCAAGAAAAAACATTTTCTTTATATATGTAATGAAAAATTTGATCGGCACGAAATTTTTTCATACCATGCTTGACTATAAATGCTTGCAATTCCTTTTTAGTCATATTAAAAATATCGTTCATCTTAGGCTCCTCTTCTCATGCGGGCAATGAAAAAGCCATCAAGGTTGTCATGCTGCGGCAATAATTGGACACAAGGGCCTTCATGATTGACATGACAGAAGGGGACGGCATTTTCCAAGGTAAATTCGGAATGGTTTTTTAAAAATTCGCGAACAATCTGAATATTTTCTTCATCATTTATAGTACAAGTGCTGTAAACCAGTATACCTCCCGGCTTGACGCATTGTGAAGCACTTTCCAAAATGCGGCGCTGCAGGGCCGGCAGCAATTTTAAATCACTTGGTTTCTTACGCCAACGCAAATCGAGTTTGTGCCGCAGTACACCTAGACCTGAACAGGGCGCATCAACAAGAACGCGATCCGCTTTTCCTGCATACGATTTACCAATCGTGCAGGCATTTTGAAGTATAGTACGCACATTCGTTAATCCCAGATGACGCGCATTCTGTTCAATAAGACGAAGCTTATGTTCATAAATATCGCCACCATACACCGTGCAGGCAGGACCGCCTAACGTTGCTAAATGCGTGGTTTTGCCGCCAGGGGCTGCGCAAACATCCAAAATCACTTCATGGGGCTGCGGGTCTACGACATGAGCAACTAGCTGCGACGGTTCATCTTGAATGATGGCCAGGCCTTCTTTTAAAATAGATAACCCGTTGATGTTAGGAATATCTGATATATAAATTCCTTCTGGCGAATACAGCGATTTGCTGGCTTGTATGCCTTGGTCTGCTAATTTTTGCAGCAGTGCATCGCGGCTAATACGGCTTGTATTGGTTCGCAGGCATAATCGGGGAATACTGTCAAAATATTTACAAAGTGCAATCGTATCTTCTACGCCATATGTCTTTATCCACGTATTGATAAGCCATTCCTGCTGGTGATACGTTAGCGTAAGATGCAACCGTGCATTTTCTTCCAACGTAGGAATTGTGAATTCCTGGCGGCGGCGAATACTATTGCGCAGCATGGCATTGACAAATTTTGCCATGCCTTTATTGCCAAAACGAGTTGCCAGCTTGACAGCTTCATTGCAGGCGGCTGATTCGGGAACTTTTGTCATACCGAAAATTTGATATAGTCCAAGACGAATAATTGCTAAACAAACAGGATCTAATTTAGCGAGTTTTCGACTGCTGATTTGGGAAATAATCCAGTCTAAGTAATTCAGGTGACGTAATGTCCCATAGACGAGTTCTGTATAAAAACGGCGGTCTCTGTCCACCAGACCTTGTTTCTGTATGGTTTGTGATACAACTATGTTGCTGTATCCTTCATCCTTGCATATAGTCACCAGACTATGAAAGGCAATTTCACGTACGTTCATGATGTCTCTCCTATCATTGTATCTAAAAGGGTATGTAAAGCAGATATATTGACCTGCGTGTTAAAGCAGGGACCATTGGGCCGTTCGTTTAAAAGGCCAATGACCGGCAAAGGGGCTGTGTCATGCATGCCGCTGATTAAATCCCGTTCACAGGCAATGGCAATTACCAGCTTGGGATGATGCTGGCATACCAGCTGCCTAGCCAGTGTTCCGCCTGTTGCTACGACAAAATGAACGCCATGTACCTGTGATAATGACAAAATCGTACCAACTGGACAATGACCGCACCGACGACAATTATCAACATTTCGCGTGATTTTATGCGGACACTGATCCCACTGCAGACAATGCGGAGCTAATATCAAAATATCCCTGGGCATAAAGTGCTGTTTTTTTCGCAGCGTCATGATATTACGTGTGGTAATATAGCCATAACGAATCAAAGATGATTGTCCACAAAAGCGGGATATACATTGGGTAACGGGAAATAAGAATGAAATATACCGCAAACAAAGGGTACGCCATACATCATGTTGACACCATGATGTATAGATACACAGCAGTGTGCCTGTGTATATCAACATATTCCCCAACATCCAACTGTATGCGATGATAGGCAAAGCAGTACTGCTATACGTCATGCCATACAGCAACAAACCAGGCTCCAATATAATACAGCTTAAAAGCAGAACAGCTGCAACAAGTGCTGCAGCTATCCCGCTCATAATCATAAAAAGAATGGTCGGCCGTAATTCTTGTTTCACGGCAAAATCACCTTTTACAACATGTCCCCTACGTTCCATGTCACACCTTGTAAAAATTGAGCAGCAGCCATGCGTTTGCGGCTTTCTGGCTGTACTTCGTGAACACATAATGCGCCGTTGCCTGTTTGCACGGTAAACTGTTTTTTGGAAAGACTGATAATGGTGCCGGCAGGTGCCTTAGTTCCTTCTACTACATCTGCCGCCCAAATCTTAAGCCGTTTGCCGTCCCACATCGTGTAAGCACCTGGATGCGGGTCTAATGTGCGGATTAGGCGTTCAATCACAACTGCGTCCTGTGACCAATCAATGTGTGCCATATCTTTTTCTATTTTAGCCGTATACGTAGCCTGGTCTTCTTCTTGGGGCTGGGCATGTTTTTCGTATTCCCCAATATCATCTAGTACGTCACATAACGCATCCGCACCTAAAACAGATAATTTATCAAACAGGGTTCCTGTTGTTTCCTTGGCATCCAGCGAGATTTCCGCTTTTTTCAAAACAGCGCCCGTATCCATACCTTCATCCAGCAGCATAATCGTAACACCGCTTGTTTTTTCACCATTTTTAATCGCATATTGAATCGGTGCAGCGCCGCGATACTTAGGGAGCAGTGAACCATGTACATTCAGGCAGCCGTACTGTGGAATATCGAGCACAGCCTTGGGCAGAATTTTACCATAGGCAATGACAATAATCACATCGGGATGATATGCTGCCAGTTCAGCAATTACTGCTTCATCTTTCATACTGTCCGGCTGTTTAACCGGCAAGTGCAGTGCCAGTGCTTTCTCTTTAACAGCAGAATACGTTACCTTTTTACCCCGGCCCCGTTGTTTGTCCGGCTGTGTATAGACAGCTGCAATATCATAGCCGTCATCATATAATCGCTGCAGGGAAGGAACAGAAAAATCCGGCGTTCCCATGAAAATAATTCGTAATGGTTTCATTAGTCAACTCTCCGTAAATTTTCCGCTTTTTCAATAAATAATGTACCATACAGATGATCAATTTCGTGTTGGAAAATACGTGCCAAAAACCCTTCCGGTTCATAGACAACCTTTTTTCCGTGACGGTTCAAAGCTTGAACTTTTATTTTTTTATAGCGGCTGACACTGCCGTAATAGCCAGGAACACTCAGACAGCCTTCTACGCCCATTTCGGTTTCGTCAGAATGGCTTAGTATTTCTGGGTTAATTAATTCAATTAATCCGTTTCCATCATCTAAAACAACTATTTTTAAAGATTGGTTAATTTGCGGTGCTGCCAATCCTACTCCTTCGGCAGCGTACATCGTTTCTGCCATGTCGTCCAACAACTTTTTCGTATGTTTTGTAATATGGTCAACTGGTTTGGCTGTCCCTTTTAAAATGGGCGCGCCAGCTTCTATGATTTTTAAAATGGCCATGCTTTCACCTCATATAGTAATAACTTGTGTAAGATTCAATTCATCGATTCATTATATAACAGATTTGATATTTATACCACTAAAAGATAACAAATATAATTAAAAAGCCGGATCTACATCAATAATTACGCCTGTCTGCCAACATAATGGTTCTTGGCGGATATACATTTTGACAGCAGAGACATCTTTTCCCTTTATCAAAATAATAATCCGGTATTTATTCCGTATCTTTTTTATCACATCTACATACGGATCTGTGATTTCAACAGCCGTGCCATGTGTTGTATTCCAGCACTGCAGTGCCTTGGCAATATCATTGCCTTTTTGCCAAAGCAGCGTTTCATCTTCATCCGTAATAATCAGTTTAATCATCTGATGAAACGGCGGATATAAAAAAGCTTGGCGAAACTCAATTTCCTGTTTATAAAAGGCAGGATAATCCTGTTCTTTTACATACTGAATGACATAATGTTCCGGTGCATACGTCTGCATGATCACTTCACCGGGAATCTGTCCTCGCCCAGCTCGTCCAGCGGCTTGAGTCAGCAGTTGAAAAGTCCGTTCGCCAGCCCAATACGCTGGCAAATTAAGCAGGCTGTCTGCTGATAAAATGCCGACAGTCCGCACATTAGCAAAGTCATGCCCTTTTGCCACCATTTGCGTACCGAGTAAAATATCATACTCATGACGGCGAAAACTTTCTATAATATGGTCACCGCTGTTTTTACGGCTCGTCGTATCCTGATCTAGACGAACAATGCGAGCCGTTGGCAACAGCTCACGCAGTTGTTCTTCTACTTTTTCCGTTCCTGTACCAAAAAATTTAATGTACTTACTGCCGCAGGATGGACAAACGACAGGAATGGGCTTTTCAGCTTCACAATAATGGCACCGTAGTTTTGATGCCTGTTTATGATATACCATCGGTACGTCACAAGTATCACACTTAACCACATAGCCGCATTTACGGCACATGACAAACGTAGAAAAGCCGCGGCGGTTTAAAAGAATAATAGCCTGCTGCTTGGCTGCCAGTGTTTTTTCCAACAGCGCCAGCAACGCGTCTGATACGACACGATAATTGCCGCGGGCTAGTTCATCACGCATGTCTACGACTGTTACCTGCGGCAAAGGGTGATTTTTAACTCGTTTTTTTAATTCTAAAAGATGGTATTCTCCCGTTTCAGCACGATAATAGTCGGCTATAGACGGCGTAGCACTGCCTAAGATAACCGGACAGTGATAATAGGCTGCTCGCTTGCGGGCGACTGCCACCGCATGGTACCGCGGCGATTCTTCTTGCTTGTATGAGGCATCATGCGCTTCATCCACAATAATCAATCCGATGGAGGCTGCGGCCGTAAAAATGGCAGAGCGGGCGCCAATGCAGATGTGGCTTTCTCCGCGCAGCATGCGAAGCCAATTATTTTGCCGTTCCCCTTTGGAAAGTTGGCTGTGCATTACGACGACATCTGCGCCAAAACGCCGAATAAAGCGACGGACAATTTGACCTGTCAAAGCAATTTCCGGCACCAAGACAAAGACTTGTTTTCCCTGCTGCAGCACATCAGCAGCCAGCTGCATATATACTTCTGTTTTGCCACTGCCTGTAACGCCGTGCAATACATACGTATCACCCTGCGTATCGTTGCGAACGGCTGCAATAGCAGCCTGCTGTTCTTTTGTCAGAATGACAGCCATATCTGCCGGCAGTGTCTGCAGCAGATTAGCCGTCCGGCGTGTTTTTTCTACGACACGTATTAAACCTGTTGCATTTAGATTGCGAATGACGGCAGCACTATAGCCCTTTTTAATCACTTCTTGACATGACATTTCTCCAGCTTGTTTGACGTCCTGCAGTAATTGATTTTGTCGAGGGCGATGTGTAAGCATATGGTCCGTATCATCATGAACAAATTGAAGCCATTTTTCTTTCTTATCGGCTACTTTATTTTTCCATTTTTTTTCGATGCGGATACATCCTTTAGCAAGCAGTGCCTCCAATAGAGACGGGGCAACCTTCCGCTGCAGTGTATGTTTGGGAATACTGCCTTGTTCTTGTATATACGTTAAAACCTGCTGTTCCTCGTTTGATAACGGAGATGCCGCTGCCATTGGCACATAATATTCTTCAGTAGTAATTCCTTTTTTTTCTATCATAAAAAGACGCAGTGCATCAGACAAACTGCACAGATAATACGAATGAATCCAAAGTGCCGTTTGAATCATTTCTTCTTGGAATCCATTTTGCGTAGACAACACAGCAAGAATTGGTTTTATCGTAAAGGAAAGTTCTTTCCCTGTACCTTTTTTTACGGCAATGACAATGCCTTCTTCTTTTCGTGTTCCAAAAGGTACCAGCACTCGGCTTCCTATATGTATATCCATACCGTGGGGAATAGCATACGTAAACGTTTGCTGCAGCCGTTTGGCTGTCGTATTAATAATAATTTCTGCAATCATGCGCAGCTCCTGTATATACGAAAAAATACAGGGGCTTGCCAAACAAGCCCCTGTACATTGTATCATATTCAATTATCGGATACCAGCGAATATTATAAGCCAGCTTCTTTGCGAAGAACGTCTGCTTTATCTGTTTGTTCCCAAGGAAGTTTAAGATCGTTACGGCCAAAGTGACCATATGCAGCAGTCTGTTTATAAATTGGACGCTGCAAATCGAGCATTTCGATGATACCAGCTGGACGAAGATCGAAATGTTTGCGAATCAATTCAACGATTTTTTCGTTTGCTACTTTACCTGTGCCAAATGTTTCAACATGAATGGATACAGGATGAGCAACACCAATTGCATAGGCTAACTGAATTTCACATTTATCAGCTAAGCCAGCAGCAACAATATTTTTAGCAACATAACGGGCTGCATATGCGGCAGAACGGTCTACCTTTGTAGGATCTTTACCGGAGAATGCGCCGCCGCCATGGCGAGCCATGCCGCCGTAGGTATCAACAATGATTTTACGACCAGTTAAGCCAGAGTCGCCTTGCGGCCCACCGATAACAAAACGGCCTGTTGGGTTGATAAATAATTTTGTTTTTTCATCAAACAAACCTTCCGGCAGTTCCGGTTTGATAACATATTCGAGCAAGTCTTTTTCGATTTGTTCACGCGTTACTTCCGGGCTATGCTGTGCGGAAATAACAATCGTATCAATACGGACAGGTTTGCCATCTTCATATTCAACAGTAACCTGCGTTTTGCCGTCCGGACGGAGATATGCCAATGTGCCGTCTTTGCGGACTTTTGTCAAACGACGTGCCAAACGATGTGCCAAGGAAATAGGAAGAGGCATATAATCGTCTGTTTCGTTTGTAGCATACCCAAACATCATCCCCTGGTCGCCGGCACCGATGGTATCAAACTTATCTTCGTTTCCTTCTTTCTTTTCCAAGGCATCATCAACGCCCATAGCAATATCGGGAGACTGTTCATCAAGCGATACGAGAACACCGCAAGTATCGCAGTCAAAACCATATTTAGCGCGTGTATAACCAATATCGCGGATTGTTTCGCGTACAATGTGCGGAATATCAACATAACAAGTTGTAGATATTTCACCAACAACGTGAACCATGCCGGTTGTTACTAATGTTTCGCAGGCAACGCGGGCATTTTTATCTTTTGCTAAAATTGCATCCAAAATACTATCTGAAATCTGATCCGCCATTTTATCGGGATGGCCTTCAGTTACAGATTCTGACGTAAAAAATTCGTGATTTTTAGCCATGAATATCCTCCTCAAAAAAAAATCCCTCTTGCAAAGAGGGGTCCATGTTTACCCATCTTCCAGTACATACTGTTGGATTTAGCACCTTTCAATCAATGAAGGTTGCTGCTGTATCATCGGGCCAATCCCTCCGCAGCTCTTGATGGAACTATATTTAATTTATTTCACTGCCATATTATATAGCAAGTCATCAGATATTGCAAGACCTTTTCACTAAAAGATATGGCAAAACATGTAAAAGAAAATTTATATATCCCTAAAAAATCATGGTATAATACAACAGTAAAAACAGAAAGGATGATAGCGTATGAAAAAATTGAGGCCGAAAGATATTCTCTTGAACGACCCCTATTTTGAACAAACGATGTATTGCGGGCCGACTGAACTTCGCAAAGCGAAACGTATCAATATATTCGGTAAATGGCAGAAAATCAAAGACTTGGCGGCCACCTTGTTAAAAGAGGGTTCCTTGACCTTTACCCATGATATAGACACGCAACAGGCACAGCGTCGTTTAACCTTCCGCATGTATGAACAAACAGCATCACGGCTGTTCATCAATACGTATTTTTGGACATCCCAGCTGCAAAAAGAAATTTATGTGGGAACGATTCATATTGAAGCCTATGAAGATATACAGCAATTACGAGATTTTCAATACAGAGGCATCATTGACTTAGTCATTATTAAACAAGATGATGATATTGTAGACATCGCACCGGAATTTAAGCTGATTCAAGAAGTAAAACATGAATTTGCTGTTTCATTGGGTATGTACCTGCTGGCTGTTTCTGAATTATCTTGGGTAGATCCGGAGACATCTATGGAAACCGCCAGTATGCCATCTGTTTTGCTAGGAAAAGAACGGGAAGAATTGCAGCAGCTGCGAAAGGAAAAAGAAACCCTAGAAGCCTGCAACGAAGAGTTGCTGCGACTGCGCATCGAAGCGAAAAACCGCAAAGCCGTAGAATCTGAACTGCAGCGTCTGCGTCATGAGCTAAATACGGAACGCACTGAACGTGCCAAAGATAAAGATACTTTTGAAACGGTATTAAAAGAAAAAGACCGATATATAGAAAAAATAAAAGAAAAAGCAGCGCAGCAACTAAACGATATGCTATCTATGCGGGATGAACTAAAGTCGCTGAAAGCAGCTGTTCACGCTTCTGCTACAGCATCGCAAACAGCTCCTCCTCAAAATCAAACAACTTCCCATCCAGCCCCCAAAAAAGAAGAAACCCAAGAATTATCGATTCCTGCATTCATGTCACAACATGATTATACGAGAGATTTAGATAATGTATTAAACTGCCAGCGAGTCAGTTATATTGGCGGCAGTATAGAATGGCAGCAATACGTAGCTTCCAGATTTCCTCAGCTTGTCATGCTGATACGGCAGCGAGATCCCATGCTGGCTGTTGCAAAGTCCAATTTCGTCATCATCAATTTATACGAAGGAGAAACAGAAGAAATTAAGCGTGTCATGGCCATAGCTAAAGAAGCCCACTGCCCTATGATTACTACATCTGCATATAATCTAAACAATATGTCCAAAGATATATTAAAAGCCGTACAACAGCTATAATTCGTCATATTTCGATATAATAAAAGTAACGAGATAGCAAGCGTTATCTCGTTACTTTTTTTGCAGCAAGTCGAGAAAGCCTTTGCCGGATTGTTGATTTTCATTTAAAATGCGATTTTTTGCATTTTACCATAAAAAACTGACCGCCAATTGCTAGATTTCTGAGTCTAACAATTGACGGTCGTCTTATATTTCTAAGTAGCACTGCCCTTTATAAAATTTTTTTCACATTATGCTTTCTTAGCCAAAATGGCTGCTGCTCGCTGCACAATCAGTGTAGCTAATTTGTCTTTTCCCATTTTTTCCAATTTTTCAACAGAACCATCGGGGAAAAGGAATGTAGCAATGTTTGTCGTGCCTTTGAAACCGGCGCCTTCTGCACTAACATCATTGGCTACGAGCATATCTAAGTTTTTCTTTTTTAACTTAGCTGCACCGTATTCCAGTACGTGTGTCGTTTCTGCAGCGAAACCAACCAAGACTTGATGTTGTTTTCGCTGCCCTAAGCCAAATAAAATATCCGGATTTTTCGTCATGGGCAGCGTCAGTGTTTCGTCCGATTTTTTGATTTTGTTTTCTGCCGGATGAGCTGAACGGTAATCGGCAACAGCTGCCGCTTTAATGACTAAATCACAGGTATCGTAATACGAATCTACAACTTCCTTCATATCCCGCGTGCTGCCGACGTCAATACGCCTTGCTAGGCCTACAGGTGTTTTGAGGTGATCCGTCGTACCGGCAACGAGCGTGACTTCCGCACCGGCAAAGGCTGCTGCTTTGGCAATAGCAAAGCCCATACGGCCGCTGGAGTGATTGCCGATAAAACGAACCGGATCGATCGGTTCTCTCGTGCCGCCAGCCGTAACGATTACTTTTTTCCCTTGGAGCAAATTCGTGCGGCATGCGATCCATTCAATATGGTCTACAATATCAGCTGGTTCAGGAAGCCGTCCTACGCCAGTAGTACCACAGGCCAGATGACCGCTTGCCGGCGTAATGAACTCGTATCCATATTGTTCTAGCTTATGAATGTTGTCCTGTACAATCGGATTCAGATACATGTTGGTATTCATTGCCGGGGCAATCAATACAGGGGCATTAGTTGCCATGACAGTAGTAGATACCATGTCATCGGCAATACCGCCGGCAATTTTGCCGATGATATTGGCCGTTGCTGGGGCAATGACAAAAATATCAGCCCACTGCGCCAAGGCAATGTGTTCCACATTAAACTCCGGAATATCACCAAACATAGATACAGCGACGGGATTGCCGGAGATTTCCCGCATAGTCAGCGGTGTAATAAATTCCGTTGCATGCTGCGTCATTATGCATTTGACATGAGCACCGCGTTTGCGAAGCTGACTAGCGATTTCTGCCGCTTTAAAAGCTGCAATACCGCCGGTAACAGCAAGAACAACATTCTTATTTTCTAATAGCATGATAGCCTCCGTCGTTTATTTGATACCAGCTTGCGGGGCTTCATACGTAATTTTACCCTGATCGATTTCTTCCATAGCAATAGATACTACTTTCGTCGTATCTACATCTACTAAGGGTTCGTCCCCGTCTGTCAATTCACGGGCCCGTTTAGCGGCTAACGTGACTAATGTATATTTGCTGTCTACTTTTTCCATCAACGATTCTAATGTCGGTTTAATTAACATAAAACATCTCTCCTTTTAAGGCTGCAATTATTTATAATTTTCTTTTAATGCGGCAATACGGTGTGTCAAGCGATCTGCTTTTTTCTCTTCTGCCTGCAATACAGCTGAAGCTTCTTCTACCGCTGTATCCAACTGGTCATTGATAATCAGATAATCATATTTAGGTATCCATTCCAGTTCAGCGCTGGCTTTTGCCAACCGACCGGCAATGACTTCATCGCTATCGGTATGGCGGCCGCGGAGCCGGGCTTCCAACACGGCCTTGCTGGGGGGAACAATATAGATAAGGACACACTGCGGATATTTTTCTTTGACCTGCATCGCGCCTTGAATATCTATTTCCAGCATAATGTGCTTTCCTTCTTGCAGCATGTTGTAAACATACTCTTTGGGAGTTCCATAATAATGGTCGTATACTTTGGCATGTTCTAAAAAAGCATCCTGTTTTAGCAGCTCTTCAAAATGGCTGTTGTTGGTGAAATAATAATTTACACCATCGATTTCACCAGGTCGAGGATTTCTTGTTGTCATAGAAATGGAATAATGAATTTTTGGAAAGCGTTTGCGAAGCGCGTCACATATCGTACCCTTCCCTGCCCCCGACGGCCCGGATACCACAATCAATAAGCCAGAATCGATCATGCAAAAACATCCTCTCTTCTATATTTCTTCTTGTTCATCATCAGCAGACGCATCGACCTGCAAAATGCGATGCGAAATCGTTTCTGCCTGCAATGCAGACAAAATAACTTGCCCGTTGTCCATTATCAGTACGGAACGGGTCTTACGGCCAAATGTCGCATCAATTAACATGTTGCGCTCTCGTGCATCTTGAATCATCCGCTTGATAGGCGCTGATTCCGGGCTGATAATCGCAACCACTTTGTTGCCCATCACCATGTTGCCAAATCCAATATTCAGTAAGTTAAAGTTCATAGCTTCACCATTATTCAATATTTTGAATTTGTTCGCGAATTTTTTCTATTTCATTCTTGAGCTGCAGCACATATTCTGTGACATCCATATCGCCAGCTTTAGAACCAATCGTATTCACTTCTCGGTTCATTTCCTGAATAAGGAAATCAAGCTTACGGCCTATATCGCCGTCTTGCTGCAAAAACCCTTTTAATTGTACCACATGGCTGCGGAAACGTACAACTTCTTCTGTAAAGTCAACTTTGTCTGCATATATAGCTACTTCCTGCAGCAGCCGGTCCTCATCAGGAACTTTGTCCGCTTTTTCCAGCAACGACAGAATTTTCTTTTCCAACCGTTCTTGGTAATGGGCAACGATGTCTTCTTTGCGGGAAGCGATGGCATCAATCATCGCTGTCATCGCTTCGGTCCGCTGAAGCAAATCCCGGCTGATGTTTTTACCTTCACGCTGACGCATAGCCGCGATTTCCTGCAACGACTGGGACAGGGCTTGTGCAAACACGGGCCAAACAGCTGTTGTATCAATAACCGGCGGTTCTTGGGAAAACCAATCTTTTGTCAAGTTCATGAGGACGGGAAGCGTCGTTTTTTCTCCGTCAAATACCTTGGCCTGTACGGCATCCAACGCATTTTTACAAGCTGTCAATGCAGCATAATTGATAGAAATAGTCGGTTCTTTAGGCGCAATTTCACGAACAGTTACAAAGACATCGACCTTCCCCCGATGCAGTACTTGCTTTATCTGCTGGCGCAGTGTATCTTCCAGTGCCAAGTAAGCGTGAGGCATACGTATATTCAATTCTAAAAAGCGTTGATTGACGGCACGCATTTCAATCGTAACGCTCAGTGATTCATTGCTGTACGTTCCGGCACCAAATCCAGTCATACTTCGCAATGTCAGGACCTCCTTTGTCGTATCATTCTAAAGTATTAGTATAGCTTAAATTCTGAGTTTGGTCTATGTCCTTTCAGAAAAAATTTGCGATTTTTTAGAGAAAACGGTTCCTTCCCTACTCAGAATCCCCTATTCATGGTATGATAAAAGTAATTTTCTAAAGAGGAGATAAGAACGATGAATCTCGATGGTATTACATTACATGGCATTACAAATGAATTAAAAGATATATTAAAAGGGGGACAAATATCCAAAATTTATCAACTGGATGGCCGTTCTCTTTATTTTCGTATATTTAATGAAACGGGTATCCATCATCTCATCATGACGTTGGACGATTCACCGCGCCTGTATATTGCAAAGACAATGCCTCCTACGCCGGATATACCGACAGGGCTGTGCATGTTTTTGCGAAAATATTATGAAAACGGCCGCATTGCATCTATTCAGCAGCTGCATTTGGACCGTCTTATTGAAATTACCGTAGACGTACTGGATATATCCGGCCGCTTGGCAACTCGTAAAATTCATGTAGAACTGATGGGAAAATACAGCAATGTTATTTTTACAGAAAACGGCACGATTATTGAGGCACTTATTAAAACGCGTAAGGATAAACAGGCACTGCGAACTATTGCTCCTAAAGAACCGTATGATTTCCCGCCTAATTTTATGCGCATGGATCCGTTTGCCTTTTCTGCCGAAGAATTAGCTGATATGATGCAGACCGGCACGGACGAACCACTGGGAAAGTGGATGCTGAAACGATTCAACGGCATGAGTACGATTGTATTAGATGAATTGGCATACCGTACTCACCTCGATAAAAATCAAATCGTGAATACCCTGTCACCGGCTGATACATTTGCATGGTGCCGGGCCGTTGAAACCTTTGGCAAAGAACTGCAGCATATTTCTGGTGCCTACGTCTATACCGTAAATCATAAAGAAGTCATTTTCCCATTGGAACTTGAAAGCCTGCGTCCCTATCCACGGCGTCATTTTACGCTAATTGAAGAATACTTAGATGAATACCAAGCTACGCATCGCAGTTTAAACGGGGAACAAGAACAAATGCAAAAACGGGTAGCTAAACTTATCGAAAAACAGAAGCGTAAAATTAAACGTATTGCTGCTGAATTAAAAGAAACTGATAAAATGGACACGTATAAATTGTACGGCGACTTGCTGATGATTTATGCCTATGAAAAACATGACCATGAAAAAAGCATTACCGTAAAAAATTTATTATCGGAGCAGCAGGAATCGTTGACTATTTCCTTGGAACCTGCGTATTCTATGACCGATAATGCCAACCGGTACTACAAAAAATATACCAAAATGCGAAACCGCAAACAGAAATCCGCTGAGCTGCATGAAGAAAATCAACGTCATTTGGACTATCTGTATTCTTTGGAATATGCTTTAGAAAATATTGGCAGTAAAGGGGAAGTCGCAGATATCAAAGCGGAAATGAAACAAATGGGTCTGATAGCTTCTTCATCTAAAGATAAAATGAAACGCGAATTTTCCCAGCATATTTTAACAGTCGATGCCGATGGATTAGCCATTTGGGTTGGGCGAAACAACCGGCAGAATGATTTCTTAACGACTAAAAAAGCACATCCGTATGATTTATGGTTTCATGTAAAAAATCAAACGGGCTCTCATGTTATTTTGGCCTGCCATCGCGTACAGCCAACAGATAAACAAATTTTAATAGCTGCGCAATTAGCCGCCTATTACAGCAAAAGCCGCAATAGTTCTAAAGTCGAAGTAGACTGCACGTTGGTACGCAATGTAAAGAAACCTGCCCATGCAGCACCGGGATTTGTCATTTTTGAAAATCAAACAACGTACATGGTAGAACCGAAAGACTGGAGTGCTCATACGGCGAAATAATCGTCATTGGTGCACAAAATAGAAAAACGAGGATGTAACATAATACGTTTGCCTATCATGCACTATAGCATTTTTTAGTTTTTTGTTTGAAGTTTGAAGAAAATGAACTGTCATGCTGCAAACGATATACATAAAACAGTATGACAAACGGGGCTGTAACAAAATGGATTAAACGTTCTCATTTTGTTACAGCCCCGTTTTATATGTTTTTGTATGCTGCAGCTATCGTTGGAGCAGAGATGCCAAATCCTGTGTGCGTTTGATTTCTTCCAAGGCATGTGTATTAACAGCAAACGCTAATGAAGCTCTGTATACTTTAGCAACGGCTTCCAAGGTTTCCATCCGATTTAATGCCTCGCTTAAATCTTTTCCCAAAGCGGTTGCGCCATGGCGTTCCATAAGGAAAACGTTTACTTTCTTTGCATATTCAGCACAGGCAACGGCTAATTCCCGACTTCCTGGAGCTGCATAGGGCACGGTCGGTACGACAGACCCCAAGACCAGGCTTCCTTCGGTAACGATACTGCTGGGAAACGGCAGTCCAGCAACAGTCACCGCCGTTGCTACAATTGGGTGGGCATGAATAATTGCCTGCACGTCCGGTCTGGCTTTATACACTTCGACATGCAACGCCGTTTCGGAAGATGGCTTGCCCTTCCCCTTCAACAACTTGCCATCGGCATCCAGTATCAATAAGTCAGAAGGTTTCACGTCTCCTTTGGGTACACCAGACGGTGTAATGACAATCGTGCCATCCGGGCGACGAAAACTAATATTACCGTCACATGCTGCAACCAAACCAGCTTCTTTCATCTTACAGCCGATTTTACACAATGTTTTCTTTGTATCCAATGTATAACACTCCTTTATGCTCAAACTGATATATTCAATATAATGTATATGCTTTATTATATCACAAAAAAGAAACAGCCGTAGCATAAAGAAAATGATACATCGTATTACGCAAAGCCTCGCACTAATGTGCAGAGAAGTTTAATTCCGTAGAGAATAATCACAACGCCACAGATGCGATTCAACCAGGTACGGATTGTATTGCTAATTTTGCATCCAAGTATATGAACAATCAACTTCCAAAGCGGACGGTTTACATTGGTTTCACCGCTTAGATTGGCTTGAGAACGAATCAGTCTCATACGCAAAAAGTCCCATGAGCTGCACCTCTTGCATTGCAACTCTGAGACTTGATGGCATTGGGTATTCCTATTTTTTCTTAAAGACAACATTCTACTTTTTATCGTATTGTCGGCATATTTCGTCCATGAAAAATTTCCTGCATTTCTTGACGGAGCAGCCGATGAATTTGTATTTGCTGCCGTTCTGTTAATTGATCTTTGGTTATATTAAACAAGTAGTTATTTAAATCAAAGTCTTTTAACATCATCTTAGTATGGAAAATATTTTCTTGATATACATTGACATCAATCATGTCATACCGATTACGTGTCGCTTGGGAAATGTAATTTTGAATAGAGTTAATTCGATGGTCAATAAACAACTTTTTACCGTTTACATCTCGCGTAAAGCCACGGACTCTATAATCTAACGTGACAATGTCCGAATCAAAACTATCTAAGAGATAGTTTAACGCATTCAAAGGAGAAATACGACCGCATGTAGAAACGTCAATATCTGCCCGAAATGTCATGATGCCTTTTTGCGGATGGCTTTCTGGATAGGTATGCACGGTTAAATGACTTTTATCCAAATGGCACACTACGTCAGCATCGTTAGCTTGTTCTATTTCTTCTTCAGAAATTAAAATCGTGACACTGGCACCTTGCGGATCATAATCTTGGCTAGCTACATTCAAAATGTGTGCACCAATAATAGAAGAAACATTTTTTAATATTTTGGTCAAGCGTTCCGCATTATACTGTTCATCGATATATTCGATATACTGCTGCCTTGCTTCATCACTGACGGCATAACAGATGTCATACATATTGAAGCTCAGCGTTTTTGTCAGATTATTGAAACCATACAGTTTAAGTTTATTTGCTTTACTTTTCATATTATCCATACCTTTACTTTAAAGTTACAGTAATCCCTTACGTTTACTTGGTCAATTCATACATGCGTACATCTGTCAGCATGCCATTTTCAATACAGCCTATGGCATAGGTTCCATGGCGGCCGTCGCGAGGCAGCGCAATGCTTCCCGGATTTAAAATCGGCGTGCCGTCTACGATCTCATAATAACGGCGATGTGTATGACCAAATACAACAAGTGCAGCGTTCATATGCTTTCCCAATGCTGCTAATTTTTCCAAACGTTGTCTGCCATACCATTGGTGACCGTGGATAGCCGCAATATGGATACCGCCAATTGCAATATCCCGATATTCCGGGGTGTTTGTCTCTGTCATAAAGTCGTTATTTCCCAGCACGGTGTATACCGGAACACCTGTACAGATAGCTAAATCATCACCGTCTTCACAATAATCACCACAGTGAATCCAAGCAGCCACATCGGGAGCTTGCTCTATCATTTTTTCCAAGGCCGCGAAATGTCCGTGGCTGTCACTGACAATCCCAATATATAAGCGGCTCATGATAACGCCTCAACTAATTTTCGCAATGCCTTGCCCCGATGACTGATTGCATTTTTTTCATCCATAGTCAATTCTGCCATCGTTTTCCCTTTATCTGGAACATAGAATAAAGGGTCATAGCCAAACCCATTGGAGCCAGCGTAAAAATCACGAATAATCCCTTCACAACGCCCTTCTGCTTCGATTTCACGACCGTCCGGAAACAGAAGAACCAGCACACAGGCATAATAAGCTGTCCGCTTTTCCGGCGGAAAAGCAGACAACTCTTGTATCAATTTCTGATTGTTTTTTTCATCATCACATTCCGGGCCGGCAAAGCGGGCAGAATATACACCAGGACGTCCCTGCAGGGCATCGGCAATAATACCGGAATCATCAGCAAGACAAGGAAGTCCTGTAGCCTGCAAATAATACGCGGCTTTCAAACGAGCATTTTCTGCAAAGGTCATCCCTGTTTCTTCCGGTTCTTCTATATGCGGACAAATTTCATGAACTGCTTTGACATCATAGCCTAAAGGCTGTAGGATTGTTTTCAATTCGCGAATCTTACCGGCGTTGTGTGTAGCCAGTACGATAGTCTGCTTCATATTTTTTATCCTTTCGCCGATGTGTTAGCCTTATTCTTTACAAATTTGGCATAATTTTTAATAATGACAATCGGTGTTTTTTGAGATGCGTTGCCAAAGGGATTATCAATTAAAATTTTTGCAATTTCTTTCGGATCTAAGCCGCGGGAATGACCCAGTACGGCAGAACGTTTCAAATCGTTAACGTCGGCAACACAAGCGCCGTAACAACCCAAACGCTGTTTGATTTTTTCGGCCACTTTATCCGGTTCAGCCGGACCATATACAATGCATTTGTCAAAAGGCGGCATCGTCCCTGTAACATCGTCAGTCAGGGATGCCTGTCGGCATAGATGATACCAAACACCGGTTTTGCCAACCAATTTTGCCAAAAATCCAATAATAAAGCAAAACAGCATTTTCCATTCCCCTTCCAGGTTCATGGCTGCCTGCATGCCGTATAAGCTTGCCATACTGCCTTCACCCGGAACAAAACGGCGCATTAACCGTGCCTGCCACGATGGTGTCAATTCTTCTGGGCGTGTATAGCGGCGCTGTGTAATCGCAACAACGCTTTCTGCAGAACAAACAATGTCATCCGGACCGACATCTTTTTTTGCATATTCTTCAATTACATCTACAATATCATCTTTATCTGTGAGAATTCTTGTTTTTACAGGAACTAATTCTAATTCTGCCATTGCCATCTACCTCCTAATGTAGTTCCAATTCGTGTTGGACTTCTGTCGCTTTTAAGGTAATACGGGCTTTGTGAATATACCATTCACTGCGGGAAACTACTTGATATACTAAATCAATTGGCATATCCGGGAATGTTTTCAAATCTTCACGAATGGAATGATTCTTGCTGACCAGCGCAATCGTAACGCGAATTCTGCCGTGGTCACCAGGATTATAAATGACGGATTCCCAATAATTATCATCCCGTTCAGCATCTTTATTAGCAAGCTGTGAATGAACGACGCATCTGTCATACTGTTCACGCGGCAGCAGCGTACGGGGATAGAAATCCATAATAGTACCTAACTGACGTCCGCCATTATAAAAGGGAACTTCTGTTTCAAATACAGCAGTATCTGTTGTCAGTTCTTTTAATGTAAATGGAGCACGGCGGCGCGCTTCAATCACAAAGCGGGCATCACCCTGCCGCCAGGCAAACAGGCGGAATAACAGGTACAAGACAGCAATAATGCCGATAACGGCAATTACGACATTGATAAATACATACAGTAACACGGTGCAAGACTCCTTTTAATAAAAATATGATATAGTATGCAATATATTTGCCATTAGGCAAAGGAAATTTTTTCGACAGTGAATTCATTGGCCGGAATTAAATGCTCTGCCAATTTACCTCCTCGTTCGGGCTCTGCCGTAAAACAAAGCTTTAAATACCCATTCTCAGTATCTTCATTAAGTAAATTATCTTTTTTTAATACGTCCAGCGTCTGTAGTGCCATTTCATGGGCCGGATCGACAAAGGCTATCGTATCGCCGCACAATTCTTCAAACAACGGCTGAATAAAAGGAAAATGCGTACAGCCGAAAATAGCTGTATCCGCACCGGAGGCAATAATTGGTGCTGTGTATTTTCTAAGCGGCGACATAATTTCTTCTCCGCTGAGAATACCTCGTTCAATCAGATTTGCCAATGCCGGGCAAGCCTGTTCGATAATTTCAATTTCAGGATCGACAGCAGCAGCAATTTTTTTATGACTGTGATTGGAAATTGTCAATTCTGTTGCAAAAACGGCAATTTTTTTTGTTGTCGTAATTTCTCTGGCTGTAGCAATGCCGCGGCTCATGCCAATCAGCGGATATGCCACTTCTGGGCGTACTATATCATACGCAACAGCTGTAACGGTGTTGCAGCCAATAGCTACCAGCTTAACACCCTGTGCTGTCATATACCGTAGTATATCCCGTGTATATGACACGATTTCTTCCGGGGTACGCGACCCATACGGATTTCGCTTCGTATCGCCGACATAAATAATATTCTCATGCGGCAGCAGCATACGCAGCTTATTGACGACGGTTAATCCACCGACGCCGGAATCAAATACGCCGATAGGCTGTTTATTCCTATCCACTAGACACTCCTCCATTATTGCACGGCTTTCTTTTCTTGTTCATACCATGCTTTCAGCTTTTTATAATGTGCATCATCCAAACGAGCAACCGTTCCCGTGTCTTTATGCGTAAAGACATTTTGAGATGTTCCTGTTGCCAATACGGCACCATCCTCTTTACGTATAATCCGATAGGAATATACCATTTGGGCCCGTGTCAGTTTGGTAAGACGGGTTTCAATAACAATTGTGTCCGCATAATTGATCGGCACCATGTATTCACACGATACACTTTTGATAGGAAATAATATCCCCTGCTCCATGAGTTCAAATAAGTCAATGCCTGCCTGCCGCAGATATTCACAACGGCCGCACTCAAACCAGCGAATATGATTCGAGTGGTGGGCAATTCCCATCATGTCTGTTTCATAAAAACGTACTTTTTCAACAATTGTAACCATGCTATCTACTCCCATTATAAAACGCACTCATATCATTTTACGATGATGCTCTATGTTTGTCAAAGGATTTGTCTATTATTTTAAGAAAAAATAACCAATTCCGAGATTATCCCTTTCTCGGAATTGGTTATATACCTATAATTTTACAAACGGGAACATATGGCGCACTTTTTCTTTATGCTCCGGTTTCAAATATGTGCCGGCAAAATGAAGTGCAGCAGCAACCACTGCAGCGTCATCCAGCCAGCCTATGCCGGCAAAACCGTCCGGAATCAGGTCCAGCGGCAGTATCACATACCCCAAAGCCCCCATCAATGCCAGCTTTACAACTTTAGGCGTATCTTTATCCTGCATACAGTAGAAAATCGCCAGCAGTTTTGGCATAAAGCGAACCCGGCGTCCCGTTCCTTGAATAAATCGAATAAATTTTCCCGGTGTATAAAAACGAGCAAAGAAATGCAGTATTTTCCACATAAGCCTAGTCCTATTCGTTTTCTAATGTTTTTTTTGCATCTTCCACAGCGGCTTTGACTTGTTCTTCCAAAGCGGCTGCTGCAGCATCATCGGCAGCGGGTTTCTGTGCAGGAGCTTCAGCACTTGGTTCTGCTGCTGCTTTTTCTGCCGGTTCTGCTGTATCTTCCGGCGTTTTAGCTGCGTTTTCCTTTTCATCAACGATTTCTTCTACCAAATCGTTAGGATGACGTACTGTATGATATAATTCCTGCCCTTTTTCTTTGACATCCTGCAGTTTATCTTTAGCTGCGCCGCTCCATTTTTTCATGAAATCAATGGTTTCATCACCCAGCGGAATATTTTTAAGCGGGCTTTCACGAAGCCGGTCTACTTGTTCGCGTGCTTTATCCTTCCATTCAGCCATCATGTCGATGTACGGGCCCATGTCAGTCGGCATGCCGTCCTTCATCCAGCGCTGTGTCACACGTCCCAAGCTGTACGTAATACCTACCGCTACGGGTACTTGAATAGCACTGAATGGAATCAGCGTAGTCAAGAGATTGCCGGCCATACGGCTCCCTACCGCCCCTAAAAACGCAATTAAGGCGCGTTCCGTCAATTTGACATTATATACGCGGGCAATACGGCTTACCAAGTATACTTCATTTGCCATCAATGCGACCGTCCCCAATACAGGCGCAACAACGATAGCACCGGCGCGGGCAGCAGCCCAGCGACATAATGTTTCCACTTTCACATCGGCATCTTCTGTGGATTGATCCAATGAGTTCATCACATTCATAGATGCGTCTTCCTGTACTGCCGGGCCGGGCTGTGTTTTTAGAGCCGCTAATTCTGCTTTTAATTTAGCAATTTCTTCTTGTAATTCTTCTACTGTCTTTATTTCTTCTGACATGTATATCACCCCATTGCCTCAAAACTAGTTATGTTATGTCTTAATTTTCTCATTTTTTTACCAGCTTGTCAAACCACCGTCTACAGATAATGCCGCAGCTGTAATAAAAGAAGCATCATTGCTTAGCAAAAATGCAATACTGCGGCCAATTTCTTCCGGTTTAGCCAAACGGTATAATGGATACTGTTCTTTAATAGACTGCCGGGTAAGCGTCGGATCTTTTTGCAGCTGTTTTTCCAGCAACGGCGTGTCTACATCGCCGGGGCAGACGCAGTTGACTCGTACTTGATGCGGCGCAGCTTCCAATGCCAGTGATTTGGTAAACGCCACGATGGCCCCCTTCGTCGCCCCATAAATAGAGCATGCGACATTCCCCTGCAGGCCAGCATCACTGCTGACGGTTACGATACTGCCGCAGCTTTTTTTTAGATACGGCAGCGCATACCGACACAGCGAAATCGTCCCGTAGACATTGACAGAAAAAAGCTGCTTTACTTGCTGCGGTGTCGTATTTTCCAACAATTCTTCTTCATAATAGCCGGCAGAAGTAACCAAACCGTCCAGTCTGCCAAACCGTTGTACCGTCTGGACAATCATCTGACGGCAATCTTCGTCTTTGCTGACATCACCGGCAACATAAACTGCCGTATATCCTTTTTGGGAAAGATACTGCAACGCTTCCTGGCCCTTCTGCTCGTGACGACCGCCAATGGCCACCTGCCAGCCTTTTGCCAAAAGAATTTCAGCCGTTGCCAGCCCTATACCGGATGTACCGCCGCTGATATATGCTGTTTTTGCATCCATATGTACGCTCCTTTTATATGATACCTATATATGTTAACGCTAATTTTCCAATCAGAATAATCGTCACGGTCAACATAATAATGCGGACAAACCCTGTACCGCGACGAATGGCCATGCGAGAGCCAAAATAGGCTCCAGCAAAAATGCAGCTGGCCATAGCTACGCCATAAACATATAAAATAGTACCGCTATATACCAATACGATAAAGGCTGTTACATTGCTCACTAAATTAAGAACCTTGGCATTGCCTGCGGCTATGATGAAATCAAATCCAATCATAGCAAAAGCTACAATTAAAAAGGTGCCTGTTCCCGGGCCAATAAATCCATCATAAAAGCCGATAGCCAATGCCGCTGCTATAGACTGAACCAGAGATTTTCTCGTTTCCCCTTGGTATGTATTTGTACTGCCTAAGTTTCGCTGTGTAAAAACAAATATAGCCGTTGCTATGAGAGCCAAAATAATAATCGGCTGCAGCCATTGGGCTGACAAATGCAGCATGCAGACACAGCCAATCACAGCACCGATAAACGTAAAAGGAACGACGCGCTTCATCAAATGCATGTCCACTTTACCGGCCCGCACAAACTGCCAAGCACTCATAACCGCACCAAAGGTAGCCGAAAACTTATTCGTACCGACAGCAAGATGTGGCGGCATGCCCGTCGCCATCAACACGGGCAATGAAATCAATCCACCGCCGCCGGCAATCGAATCGACAAAGCCGGCTAAAAAACCGCCGGCCATGACGAATACTAACATATATATTGAAATATCATTGAAAATTTCCATATTGTTCCTTACTGCATCAATTCTGTGACAAATACAATATCAATGCCTTCTTTATGTAATTCATCGATCATCTCACTAAGTGCCTGTGCCGTTTTAGGACGGCAATGCCCAATGATAATAGCACTGCCGTTGCTCTTGGCGATTTCACCGCCCTGACGCAAACGCTGCTTGATGGCATTGACATCGGCATCATTATCAATAAATAAGTTGTTGCGGCTTGTTGCAATCCCCATTGCTGCCGCAGTTTGTTCGCCTACAGACGTGCTGTTGGTCCGGCTGTCTAAATACACTAATTTTCGTTTCTTCATGACAGACATGACATCTTTCATCAAGCGGGCATCTGCTGTCGCCATAGAGCCTTGATGATTATTCATACCAATCGCATGCGGTACCTGATCGAGCAGCTCGTTCGTCGTTGCTTTTACTGTGCTATCATTCATATCACTACCAATGAAGACAGATTCTGAAGAGGATACATTCAGCGGCTGCATAGGCAAATGGACAAAAATTTTACGGCCTGCTTGATGCCCACTCTGGGCAGATTCTGTCGTATGCGTTTTATTAGGCATAACAGAATATGTCAGCGGAATCGGCAGTGTATTTAATTTTTCAAGAGTTGCCATATCACTGCCGCAATCGTCAATGACAATCGCCAACCGGCCTTTTACTTGTGCCGGATGCTGTTGGCTTTGGGCTGTACCTTGACTGCTATTGTTTTTGGGTTGGTTGGCTATTGTATTTGCTGCAGCCTCTTTTAAAGAACCATCTGAAGAGCCTAATATAAATTTTTTGATGTTTTCCAAAAGATTCGTTTTTACTTTAGGGGCTGTTACATACAATTTATTCATAACCAAATACAGCTGTTCTTTATCCAACATTTCAAAATAGGCAATATCGTATTCTGTAACGTCTTTACCGTCCAGTGTCGTTTTTTCTGTACGATAAACGACAGCCTTTCCGTTGCTGCCGCTCAACTGTTTTTCAAGTTCTTGTCGGGAAAATGGTTTAGACGGTACGACCAGCAGACTTTTTGTTGTCCACCGAATAGTACCACCTGTGGCACGACGGTGTTCTTGTCGTTCTTCCGTTTTTATCGTTGAAACCTCTGCATGCTGTGCCTGCAGCCAGTTTTCGATAGCTTTCTGCATATCAGCTGAAACCTGCGTATATTCGGCATCCTGCCCTTCTGTATAGCCAGACGGCAGTTGTTCCATAGATGCAGTAGCTGTTTGCGATGCAGCCAGCGGTATATCCGTATTGCCATTCCAATACGCACCTGCACAGACTGCCAGCATAACAAACAAGACGCTAAGCGGTGTAACAACCGAGCGGGAACGGCGCCGTATTCGGCGTCCCTGTTTTTTTCTTTGTCTCATGATACGTCCTCCTTGCAAAAAAAGCCGGACACAGTCACAACAGCAATACTGCGTGATGCCCCGGCTCTATTATATCGTTTCGTGGGAACATGGGTTACCTTTGGGAGACAGCTGTGGTGTATGCTGTGGCTGCAGCATACGGCAAATCTGCGCACCGATAATGCTGGCTCCATTACGATGGCATGTCAGACTAGCATCTGCCATAGTTTGCAACATATCGGGATGTGTAAGAAGCTGCGAAACAACGTCCACTAAATCTTCCTGTCGTTTAACCCAGCGAGCACAGCATTTTTCCTGCATATACGTAGCATTAGCTTCTTCTTGTCCCGGAATAGGACTATATAAAACCATTGGCACTTGTACCGTTGCTGCTTCCGTACACGTTAGTGCTCCTGGTTTTGTAACCAGCAAAGACGCCTGCTGCATGAGCTGAGGAATATGGTTAGTATATCCCAATACCTGTACAGGATGCTGTAATTCATGACGCAATTGATAAATTTCATCGTACAAATCCGCATTATATCCCGTCACAACGGTAAAGCTGTCTACAACATCTAATTTATCCAACAAGACAAGAGACTGACGAATGGACCCCATTCCCAAGCCGCCGCCCATAATCAGGATGTTTTTATTTTTGGCATGTTCTTCATCCCAATGCCACTGACTATGGTGAAATGCACTGCGCACGGGAATACCGGTAACCATAATTTTATCATCTGAAATGCCCTGCTGCATCAGTAAATCCTTGAGCTGAGATGCAGCAACGCAGTACAAATCCATTTGCGGATATACCCAAAGCTGATGAATAGCAAAATCTGTAATAACGCCGACAATGGGAATATTCAGGCGATGCTGCCGTTTCAACAATGCCGCGGCACCGGCGGGAAAAGGATGCGTAAAGACCAAAATATCCGGTTTTTTTTCAGCCAATACGCGCAGCATGCGCCGTTTTAATCCCCAAGCAATCAGCGTCTTAACGACCATACCTTTCTTATATCCCTGGGAAGAATAATACATCAAATCATACAGCATAGGAAATAAATCCAAAATTTTAATGTATGTTTCTTTTACAATATTGTCAATCGAAAGAACCTCATTAGATAAAAAATCTAATTGTTCTACATCCCATTCTTCCGGCAGTGTTTTTATATATTCTTCTATGGCTCGTGCCGCCTGTGTGTGACCAGTTCCGATAGAAGCCGACATGATTAGGATTTTTTTCTTCGTCATAGAAATTCCTTCTTTTACGTAGAAGATTTTAGATACTTAGTTATATACTATGTTACGACAAATCACAAGAAAAGAGCCGTTTTTATGCGGCCCTTCGTCTGTTGCAAAATTATTTATTGTTGACCAAATCTTTTAACTGTTTGCCAGCTTTAAATGCCGGAGTTTTGGATGCTTCAATTTGAATCGGTTCATTGTTGCGGGGATTGCGGCCTTCACGAGCTTTACGCTGGCGAACTTCAAATGTGCCAAAACCAATAATTTGTACTTTATCCCCTTCAGCTAATGCCTGGCTGATTTCTTCAAAAACAGCTTTTATTGCTTTTTCAGCATCTTTCTTTGTCAATTCGGCGTTTTCTGCTACATTTTTAATTAAATCGGTTTTATTCATTGGTAAATCCTCCTTTAAATGGTTACATCCATTATTTTCCAACTAATCTGCTTTTTTCGGCTTTCGTTCTAACATCTTCGCTTCATTCCAAAATGAGTCCAGCTCATCGAGCGTGAATTCATTCCACGAACGAGAAGACGATTGAACCCGTTCTTCTACATGGGAAAAACGACGGCGAAATTTAGTATTAGCCCGATGTAACGCGCATTCCGGCTCTATGTTGAGACGCCGGCATATATTGGCAAAGACGAACAGCACATCGCCAGCTTCTTCTTCGATGTGATCGAGATCCTGTTCCTGCACTGCACTGCAAAACTCCTGCCATTCTTCTTGAAACTTATCGAAGACTTCTTCTATTTCGTTCCATTCAAATCCAACTTTTGCAGCTTTTTCTTGAAGCTTATAGGCTTCTAAGAGTGATGGCAGACCCTTTACGACTCCGTCCAGCAAGTGTTTATGATGCTGTCGCTGTTCTCCTTGCTTTAATCTATCCCAGTTTAACATACTCGCGCCTATGTTTTCAAGGCTTTTTTCGCCAAAAACGTAGGGATGTCGCCGAATCATCTTTTCTGAAATGTCTTTGACAACATCTTGCGCTGAAAACAGCCCTTTTTCTTCTGCAATGCGGGCATGAATGACCACCTGATACAGTACATCTCCCAGTTCTTCCCGAATTCCTTGCATATCGTGCTGATCAATCGCATCCAGCATTTCATATACTTCTTCCAACAGGAAACGCCGCAGTGTTTTATGTGTCTGCGCTTTGTCCCAAGGACAGCCATGCTCACCGCGAAGCGCAGCCATGACATCGATAATCGGAGTCATATCAAACGGCAGCGGTGAAGATACCTGCTGTTGTTCTTCAGTCTTTTGAATCATTCGTTTTACGGCAGCCGCCATTTGAGGTCCACCGGGTACGGTATGCACAATATCACGCGAAGCTGCCAGTTCCAGCAAATGTGATACAACAGGCTGATACCATTCTTCAAATGACATATCCGAATTTTCAGGATGCTGCCAGCCGGGAAAGTCTTTTCCCATATATAAAATTTCAATTGTTCCCATTTAATTTTCCTCTTTTATTTTTCTAGCCGCTGCACGAATGCTGCCAGTCTGCGTCCTATAACAGGAATATGCGCTACGTCACTGGCCTGTACAGCTCGAAAGATGAATAAACAAATGACATATACGCATGCTGCCGTCCCCATAGCAAATATCGTTGCCCCTGCGTTTCCTAAGAAAAGATGCAGCCCATGATAAATAAACCAAGCTGTTCCTGCCATGGCTGCTGCAGCTAAAAACAAGCGGCATACATACATCCACTGCACGCTGTATTGGATAAACCGATAGGAAAAATATAAATTAAGAGCCGTCGCTATGGCAAGGTCTACATTGGTAGCCCAAGCGGCCCCCACTTCACCCAGCCAGGGAATCGCTGTCAAATACCAGCTTAATGCGATTTTAAAAACAGCAGCAATCACCATATTGCACAGTGGAATTGCCGTATGTCCCATGCCCTGCAATAAGCCGCTGGTAATTTGCTGCAGCCCTACCAAAAAGACAGAGATTGACAAAACACAAATAGCAGGACCAGCTGCTGGTGTTGCATAGAGCATCTGCGAAATGGGTCCTGCTAACACAGCCAAGCCGCAGCACGCTGGTACCGTAATAACATTGGCAATGCGCATCGCTGTATGAACCCGCTGTAATACACTGCCTGCGTCTTGCTGTGAATAGGCGGCAGAAACAGCCGGTACTAGGCTGGTAGCCAAGGCAATCGTCAAAATAGTCGGCAGCTGCACTAACCCGTTAGCCATACCTGTCAAATAACCGTATAACGCAGTTGCTTCATGTACCGTATAGCCTGCCACTTCCAGCCGCGCCGGCACAATAAATAAATCTATACTTGATACAGCCGGCAGCAGCATATTAGCAGCGGCTACAGGAACCGCCAATACAGCCAAACGGCGAATCACCTGAGACACCCGACGGGGAGTAAATGTACGGGTATCATCAGGCAGCGGTGTACGAGTATGGCGATAGTACAGTAACGCAATAACGGCTAACCCTACAGCAGCTCCTGGAACAGCACCAAAGGTTGCTCCCGCTGCTGCTTTTTCCAGTCCATACGGCAAAAACAGCCAAGCCAGAATAAGCATAGTGCATACGCGAACAAACTGATCTGCCATTTGAGAAACCGCCGTTGGCGTCATGAGCTGCAGTCCTTGAAAATAACCGCGAAAACAACATGTAATAATGGAAATAGTCAATGCCGGGGCTAAAACCACCAACGGCAGCAGCGCCCGCTCATCCCGCACGACACCATATTGTATTAATGCCTGTGAACCAAAGAGCATGGCAGCACCGCAGCAAAAAGCTGCTAAACTCATGGTAATCAGTGTAATATGAAAAATTCGTTTGGCACCACTATAATTTCCCTTAGCAGTTTGTTCGGCAACCATAATCGATACGGCAATCGGAATTCCTGCTCCGGCAATACTGAGAAACAGAATATATACAGGGTACGCCATTTGATACAGCCCTATTCCTTCTCCGCCCAGCAGTCTTGACAACAAAATGCGATTCATGCCGCCGAGAATTTTTACGACGATACCGGCAGCTGTTAAAATCATTGCGCCCTGTAAAAAAGATGTTTTAGTCAAGCGAATTCCCCTTTCATAAGGATGCAAATGTTTTCAATATAGAGCCCAGGAAAGCTAATATATCTGATATACCCTGCAAAGAAATACGAAGCATCAGCGGATTGCCAGGAACAGGCCGTATGCTGCGACGTAATTTTGCATTCAGCTGCGGTACCAGCGGCATGTTTTCCGTATGCTGCCATTTAAGTTCCAACACATCTCGTTTCTGTGAAATCAAAAGAATATGCTGTGCCTGTGCCTGCAGGCGAATATGCGTAGCTGCCAGCAGCGTTTTGACAGGCTGTGTCGGCTTGCCGTACCGGTCTAATAATTCAGCTTCCAACTCTGTCAAATCTTTTTCTGTTTTAAGCATCGCCATTCGCTGATACATTTCAATCTTTTGACCGCCGTTGCTGATATATTGGTCATCGATAAAGGCGTCAACATGCACTTCCATGACAGTTTCCGGTGTCGGTTCTTCCTTTGCTTTGCCGGACTGCACTTTAGCAATGGCATCTTCTAACATATGACAGTACATAGCAAATCCGACACTGGCAATGTTGCCGTGCTGTTCCCGTCCCAGCAGATTGCCGGCTCCGCGGATTTCCAAATCACGCATAGCAATTTTAAAGCCGGAACCCAATTCAGTAAATTCTTTGATTGCCTGCAATCTTTTTTCAGCTACTTCTGACAATACTTTATCCCGGCGATACAAAAAGTACGCATACGCCATGCGGTGGCTGCGGCCTACACGCCCCCGCATTTGATACAGCTGCGATAAGCCGAAATGGTCGGCATCGTAAATGATAATCGTATTGGCGTTTGCTACATCCAGACCATTTTCAACCAAGCTAGAACAGAGCAGCACATCATATTTTCCTTCATAAAAATCAAACATCAGCTGTTCCAATTGACCGCCAGCCATTTGCCCGTGGGCAATACCGATAGAAATATCCGGCAGCAGTGCCTGCAGTTCATCTTTCATGCGTTCAATCGTTTCGACACGGTTATATACAAAGAAAACTTGTCCGCCCCGGCGTTTTTCACGCATGACAGCATCACGAACAATACGTTCATCATATTCCGTGACATAGGTCTGTACGGGAAAACGGTCTGTTGGCGGCGTTTCAATGACGCACATTTCACGCAAGTTGACCAGTGACATATGAAGCGTGCGGGGAATCGGGGTAGCACTCAACGTAAGGACATCGATATTAGCTGCCCAAGCTTTCCATTTTTCTTTCTGCGCTACGCCAAACCGCTGTTCTTCATCGACTACGAGCAGTCCCAAATCCTGAAATTTTACTTTTTTATTCAGTAGGCTATGTGTACCAATCAGTACATCAATATCGCCGTCCAACGTGCGGGCTAAAATTTCTTTTTTCTCTTTATACGAGCGAAAACGATTCAAGACATCACAGGACACACCAAACGGCGCAAATCGTTCTGTAAATGTTTGGAAATGCTGCTGGGCCAAAACAGTCGTCGGTACGAGAACTGCTACCTGCTTACCGCCCATAACGGCTTTAAAAATAGCCCGCATTGCCACTTCCGTTTTACCAAAGCCAACATCCCCGCAGACCAAACAGTCCATTGGGAATGGCTTTTCCATACTCTTTTTGATGGATGCCACGGCTTTTAGCTGATCTTCTGTTTCTTCGTAAGGAAATGCGTCTTCAAATTCTCGTTGTTCCGGTGAATCTGGCGGAAATGCATATCCCGTCACAATTTCCCGTTTCGCATAAATATCTACCAATTTTTCTGCCAAATCCGTAATGGATTTTTGTGCTTTTTTGCGAGCCTTCTGCCAATCGCTGCCGCCCATTTTGTGTAGTTTCGGCGTATTTCCTTCGTTACCAATATACCGCTGCAGCAGATTGAGCTGGTCTGTCGGTACGTACAAAATATCTTTGTCGGCATAATGAATTTCCAAATAATCCTTGTGCACGCCGTCAAGCTCTATTGTCTTAATACCATCATACCGGCCAATCCCATGGGATTCATGGACAACATAGTCGCCAGGCTTTAAATCTGTAAAGACGTTGATTTCCTGTCCTTTAGCAGCGTGATGACGCAGACGATGCTTCTGCATACCGTAAATATCCCGTTCCGAAATGATGACGAGTTTTGCATATGGCAACTCATAACCATTGCCGATTTCACCATCCGCAATATAGATACGTTTCGTTTTTAACGGTACATCATCGTCATATGTCAGCACTTGCTGCTGTTGTTTTTTCAGCCATGATGTCAATGTTGCCGTCCGTTCCTTGCTGCCTAAGACAAAAAGAACGGTATTGTCATTTTGCTGCCAATGCTGCAGTTCATCAGCTAATAAATTAAATTGCTTCTGAAAACTAGCCATCATCTTCACGGCAAAACTAGCTGAGGAATCAATCGTCATATCCGGTACAGACTGAGCTAATAGCGACAACACAATCTGTGTGCCGCGCGGCTTGCTCACGGCTTTTTGCCATGGGCAGACAAGACCTTTGTAATCATCCGATTCTTTGAGTAATTTTTTTAAATTGTCACGAACCCGATTTGGTTCATCCCAAATAATTACGCCGTCGCCAACATAGTCCAGCAGCGTATACGTTGTTTCTTCCGGTTGCGACTCCAAGGATATCGGCAGAATACGGACGCTATTTACCGTTTCTTTCGATTTTTGGTTTGCAGCATCAAAAAAGCGAATGCTTTCCATTTCATCCCCGAAGAATTCCAAACGAAGCGGGTCTGGATAATTGACGGCATACACATCGATAATATCTCCGCGCACCGAAAAATGGCCCCGCCGTTCTACCAAATCGACACGTTCGTAGCCGCCATCTACCAAATGCTGCAGGAATTGACTGCGGTCGTATTCTGCTCCTACAGCAATATCCATCGATGCATCATCAATCCGCTGCGGAGCGATAATATACTGCAGTGCCTCTTCTGCTGTAGCCAGCACGATACCGGCACGACCGGAACGCAGATAGCCCAGCACTTCCATTTGCCGGGCAGCCCGTTCGATACTCTTGGCCGTCGTTGTAAATACGGCCTTATCCACAAAAGGAAAATCCAGGATGTGCATGTGCGGCACCATAAAGTGTAAATCAGATATCCAAGCAGACGCATTTTCCTTAGACGGGACAATAACAAGAGCCTGTTTATTGATTTCACATACGGCTTTTCCTACCAGCATGCTCTTTACTGAGCCGCCTACGCCATAAATACTATGACAGCCGGGCTGTGTAAATTGCTGGACAGCCTTACCAATATTTTCATCACGATTTATCCATTGAAATACTTGATTCATTTGACTATAAACCTCATAGAAAATGGGGCTTTAGTTTCCTAAAGCCCTATAGTTAGTATATTTTCACATCATACATATGCCGTATTATATCATATTTTTACCAAAAATCACAGGAATCCCCCAATTTTATCACATAAATTAGAAAAAACAGGCAGGCAAAGGAACGGCATAACCGTCCTTTGGATTTCGTTATGCCGTTCCTTTTTGATTAAAAGTTCTTAATGATGTTTCATCTTATCAAAACATCCTATATCTCATCCGCTATTTTATTGCGGCAAATGACTCCTTATCGGTCGGATTAGCAAAAACGAGGTTGCTATCGCTTTTGCGAGATTCTTTTTCCGCTTTCTTTTTCCCGTCACTGCCAAGAAGACGATTATTATACAGGTTTGTATTCATAATGCTATCCGCCGTCTTAGGGAATCGTTCACCATTTACCGTAAGGCCATCTTTGATACTTGTCAGGAGATGATCTGTTGTGATGTTATAGCCATTAAGATGGAGATTACCAAAATACTCTGCCAGATTACTCTTCGGATTCTTGTCAATTGTTACGCGAATTTTTTCCGTCGCAAAGATACTGTCGCCACCAATTGCCGTATTCGTAAGTCCGATCGGCTCAATACCGGTAACATTCAGATGTTCAACTGCACTGTCTTTTATCAAAATGCCGCCTTTAGCCGTATTGTGGATACCAGCGTACCGAGCCTGATTTTTGCCATCGCTGCCGTGAATCGTAACGTGTTGCTTACTTGCACTACTTGTCAGATCATCGATGCCAATATGATTGGCGGAAATCGTGAGTTCTGCTGAAGCTCCATTGCCATTTGCCAACGCATCAATTTCCACGTTTTTAGCCGAGAGGTTGACTTTTCCGTTCGTGGATAAAAGCTGCACATGTCCCTTTTTACTTACATCAAAATCATGTGGAATTGCCTCACCTGTAACAAAGCTTCCTGCCGAGCCGCTGCCTGTAGTTATTCTGGGAAGAATACTCGTATCTACGCCAGAAAGCTTACCAACCGGTGGACGATCTGTCATTCGGATTTCTTCGCTTGCGGTCATTTGGATATCTCCTGCAGAAATCTGCGCATTTACACCATCCGACAAGATACTTCCGTCGGCATTCGCCATAAGACTATTGCCTGCTTCTACATCATGCAGCTTCATGTCGCCATCACTTGTGAAATCGACTTTGTCATTTGCAATAAGCTTTTTCACCTGCAGCGTCGTGCCTGCCTTTGCAATCATACTGCCTACGTTCGCATCCAAGAGTTCCATCGAATCACGGCTTGTGAGATCTGCCCCGCCAGTTATACCAAGAGTTTTTGCAACAAGCTTTCCATCGGCATTTACACGTACGCTGTCTGCCTGGATTTCTTCCAGCGTCATGTCACTGCCGCTTGTTAGACTTGCTTTGTCTACGGCTTGAAGTTTCTGTTTTACCTGCAACGTCGTGCCTGCTTTCGCAGTAATACTGCCTGCATTTGCTTTTTCTAATGTCATTGCTTTGCCGCTCGTCAGCTTTGCATGATCTTTCACCTGCAGCGTTGTCATATTCAGTG
>JBNMKW010000013.1:0-47699 GCA_050874545.1 Megasphaera sp.
ATGCAGTTTTACATGTACAGGAGTATAGCTAATACATTCATTTCCTTTGCACGTCAAACTGAAAGCTAAAAACGAAAAAGATTGTCATACAAGTGAAATACATGAGGCGGAAATCCTTTTTTAGGCAGTATGCATTGATTTTATTTGACGTTTTCAAAACGATATAGTAAAATATAAAAGTATTTATATTCAGACGCTTGGAGGAGTGAGACCTGTCGATGAAAGTAGATATACAGTCTGTAGACAGAGAAATACAGAAAAATCCCTTTGATAATTTTATGGGTTTTCATGTATGTAAAGCTGATGAAGAAAGTACAATCCTCGTTTTTGAAAATAAGGGGACTTCATGGGATAATCCGAATGGCACGATGTATGGCGGTGTTTTATATTCCATGTCAGATTCTGCTATGGAAGCAGCGTGTGCTGTCTGCGGCAAGGCCGTACTGACCTTGGATTTAGCCATGAATTTTCTCCGTCCGGCTTTTTCGAATACGACGATTCGAGCCGAAGCCAAAGTGATTCATAATGGGCATACGACGATGGTCGCACTGTGTGATTTCTATGATAATAACAATCGCTATTTGGCGCATGGAAAAGGCACTTTTTTTGTAACCGGGCCGTATACGATAGCTGATAAAGACAGCCTGGAAGAAAGGAGTTCCCTGACGCATGAATGAAATGATGAAGCAGCGGCTCCTGCATATTCAGCAGGGAATTATGAGTAAGACACCGTATTTTAAAAATCTTCCGTGTACGATTGAAGATGCGGATGAAGGATGGATTCGGCTGTCTTTTGATATTAAGCCTAATTTGTGCAATTATCGGGGCATTGCTTCTGGCGGCGTGTTGGCTGCGTTTTGCGATACACTTATGGGGATTGCCAGCCGAACGCTGGGGTTTCAAGTAACGACGTTGGAAATTAATATGAATTATATCCGCCGCGTGGAAGCCGGGCATCATGTGATTGGCATAGGACAAGTGGTTCATCACGGCGGCAAGACAATTGTCGTAGAATGTGAATGTTTTGATGAAGATGGAAATGTCGTTGTTAAAGGACGTTCATCTTTTTATGTCTTAGGACGACTTGATTAGTTGAAATATGGTTAAAAACGGAAGGTTGGTTAGCAGATATGGATTTTGCCTATAATGACGAACAAAAAGAAATTATTAAGGTTGTTCGCGATTTGGTAGAAAAAGAAATTGTCCCGTATGCAGGAGAAATGGATGAAACGGGTAAACTTCATGAAGGATTATTAGAAAAATTAGCGGCACAGGGACTGTTAGGCGTAGCGATTCCGGAAGAATTCGGCGGCGCAGGCTTGGATGCTATTACCATTGCCGCTATTTATGAAGAATTAGGGAAAGGCTGTGCTGGTGTAGCTACGACTGTTGCTGCCAATGCCTTGGCTTCCTATCCGGTTATTATTGCCGGCAACGATGATCAGAAAAAACGGTATTTTGATATTATCAATCAGGATAACTTGGCAGCATTTGCCTTAACAGAACCGGGTACTGGCTCAGATGCAGGTTCTGTTTCTACACGCGCTGTCAAAACAGAAGACGGCAAAGGATACATTTTGAACGGTACGAAATGCTTTATTACGAACGGTGCGTTGGCCGAAGTTTTTGTTGTATTTGCCAATACCCGCAAAACAGGCGGTATCCGCGGCTTGACAGCATTTATTGTCCGCAAAGGCACACCGGGCTTTACAGTAGGCAAAGCAGAAAATAAAATGGGCATCCGTGCTTCCAATACGACGGAACTGATTTTCCAAGACTGCTATGTGCCGGTAGAAAATCGGCTGGGCCGTGAAGGCCAGGGCTTCCGTATTGCCATGAATACGTTGGACGCTGCCCGTCCGTTTGTCGGTGCCGTATCCGTTGGTATTGCAGAAGCAGCATTCCGTGCTTGCTGTGAATATGCCAAAGTCCGGGTACAATTTGATAAACCGATTGCTTCATTCCAGATGGTTCAGAGCATGATTGCTGATATGGCTATGCAGGTAGAAGGGGCTCGCCTTTTGGTACATCGTGCCTGCTGGATGAAAGACCAAGGTATGGAATTCAGCCGTGAAGCAGCAATTGCCAAATGCAACGCATCGGATGTGGCTATGCAGGTAACAACCAATGCAGTACAAGTTATGGGCGGCTATGGATATATCAAAGAATATCCGGTTGAAAAATATATGCGTGATGCTAAAATCATGCAGATTTATGAAGGTACTAACCAAATTCAGCGGTTGGTTATTGCCAATAAGACGTTATACTGATACAATATAAACAGTCACATATCATGACTTTATATATGGCGATGAAAAAGAGAGTATATCTAGATGTCTGAAAACAGGGAACGCAGCCGTAGATTGAGAGCTGCGCATCAGATAAGGTATACGGTTCGCTTTGGAGCTTTTCGGCTGAACGGAGTAGGCTGGACGGGAGTTCCCGTTACTGAACGCATGAGACACAATTAGGGTGGTACCGCGAAGTCAGACTTTCGCCCCTTACCGGGGCGGAAGTCTTTTTTAGTATGAAGAGGAGGATTATACAAATGATCAATGATAAGATTGAGGCTATTAAAGCAGCTGTCAGCAAGCAACTTGCTGCCAGCCAAGCCTTGCAGGATGTGCAGAATGTCCGCGTCCAATACTTAGGGAAAAAAGGCGAATTAACGTCTATTATGAAGGAATTGAAAACACTGTCAAAAGAAGAAAGGCCAAAAGTCGGACAGTTGGTGAATGCAGCGCGCAGTGTCATCGAAGAACAAGTAAAAGCCAAGATGGAAGAATTAAAAGAACAGGAATTGGAACAAAAAATCCAGTCCGAAAAAATTGATATTACACTTCCTGGCAGAAGACCTGTATTAGGGCATGAACATCCCTTGCATTTGACACGCCGCCTGATGGAAGAATCGTTCCTCCGCATGGGCTTTTCCATTGTAGAAGGGCCGGATATTGAATCCGACTATTATAATTTCCAGTGCTTGAATCTGCCGGAAGATCATCCAGCCCGTGATATGCAGGACTCTATGTATGTCACCGATAATATTTTGCTGCGTACGCATACTTCAGGTATGGAAGCACGTACACTGCAGGCCCATAAACCGAATGAACCGTTTAAAATTATTGCACCGGGCAAAGTATATCGCTGCGATTATGACGCAACGCATTCCCCGGTATTCCATCAAATGGAAGGCATGATTGTCGATAAAAATATTCGTTTCTCTGACTTGAAAGGTATGTTGGAAGACTTCCTTCGCGATATTTTCGGACCGCAGACAAAAGTACGGTTCCGTGCCAGCTATTTCCCGTTTACGGAACCTAGTGCAGAAGTTGATATTTCCTGCGTTATGTGTGGCGGTAAAGGATGCCGTGTCTGCTCTCATACCGGCTGGTTGGAAATCTTGGGGTGCGGCATGACGAATCCCAATGTATTGCGCATGAACGGTTATGACCCCAATGAAGTTAGTGCATTTGCGTTTGGCATGGGGGTAGAACGTATTGCCATGCTCAAATACGGCATTGATGACTTGCGGTTGTTCTATGAAAATGATATGCGGTTCTTGAACCAGTTCTAGGAGGTATAAACGATGAAAAGTTCTTTGAAATGGATGCAGGATTATGTAGATGTCGATATGACACAAGATCTGCAGAAATTTGCGGATACGCTGACAGTTGCTGGTATTCCTGTAGAACAAGTAGAATATTGGGGCAGCGAAATCAAAAAAGTAGTAACTGGTAAAATTTTAAAGATTGATAAACATCCTGATGCAGATAAATTAGTTGTTTGCCAAATTGATGTTGGCAGTGAACAATTGCAAATCGTTACGGGTGCTAAAAATGTTCGGGAAGGCCAAATTGTACCGGTTGCAGTACACGGGGCTCATCTGCCGGGCGGTGTCAAAATTAAACGCTCCAAACTCCGCGGCGTTCCGTCTAACGGCATGCTCTGCTCTGCCCATGAACTTGGGTTTGATGACAGTGTGCTCTTGCCGGAAGAACGCAACGGCATCTGGATTTTGCCGGAAGATACACCGATTGGCGTCGATGCAGCAGAGTATTTGGATGCCAGAGATGTTGTCTATGAATATGAATTGACGCCAAACCGGGCAGACTGCTTCTCAATGGTAGGCTTGAGCCGTGAATTTGCTGTCTTGAGCAACAAACAGGCTTCTTATCCGGACATCCAAGTCACGGAATGTGATGAATCCATTGACGGCAAAGTATCTGTTTCGATTGAAGATGAAGATTTATGCAGCCGGTATGCTGCTCGCTTGCTGCTTAATGTCAAAATCGGGAAATCGCCGCTTTGGATGCAGCAGCGTCTGCGTAAATCTGGTGTTCGCCCCATTAATAATGTTGTTGACGTTACCAACTATGTCATGATTGAATTGGGCATTCCTCTTCATGCCTATGATTATGATAAAGTAGCAGACCATCATCTGATTGCCCGTCGTGCGCATGCTGATGAAGCAATTAAGACATTGGACGGCATAGACCGTAAGCTCAATGACAATATGCTCGTCATTGCAGATGCACAAAAACCGTGCTGCATTGCCGGTATTATGGGCGGCTATAACTCAGAAGTTACGGCAGATACGAAAACCGTTATTCTCGAATGTGCATCTTTCAAGGGCTCCAGTATTCGTCATACCGGCCGTTCCTTAGGCCTTCGTTCGGAAGCATCTGGCCGTTTTGAACGGGGCTTGGATGCACACAGCTGCCTGCGTTCATTGGATCGCTGCGCTCAGCTCCTGCAGCAAATGAATGCCTGCGACGTTGCTAAGGGGATTGTTGATGTGTACCCGCATCCGCAGGAAACGACGAAGATTTCCTTTACGGCTAAGCAGGTCAACAATTTCTTAGGAACAGATATTTCAGAAGAACAGATGATACACATGCTGGAAACGCTGCAGTTCGGCATTGAAAAAGATGGCGAAACCGTTACGGCTGTTGTACCGTCTTATCGCGGCGACTGCACGGAAATGCCGGATATTGCAGAAGAAGTAGCCCGTATTTATGGCTATGAAAATATTCCGTCTACGCGCCCCTGGTCCAACATTTCCAAGGGAGAAGAAGGATTCCATCATCAAGTCGGCGAAAAAATTTCCGCCATTCTCAGCGGCAGCGGCTTGAATGAAACAGTAACATTCAGCTTTGTGCATCCAGATTCGCTGAAAAAACTGCTCTTTAAAGATGGGGATCCCGTATACCATGCTGTACCGATTCTCAACCCGATTACAGAAGAATTTCCATTGATGCGCACGACATTGATTCCGTCACTGATGGATGTATTGGTTCGTAACCAAGCAGTAAAGAATCCGTCCGTCGGTATTTATGAAATTGCGCCGGTATATGCGCCGAAAGAACTGCCCGTGACGGAACTGCCGCATCAGGAATATCATGTAGCCGGTCTGCTCTATGGCCAGCGGGCAACGGCACAATGGCCGACACAGGCTGCTAACTATGATTTCTATGATGTTAAAGGTATCGTGGAAGCGGTATTGGAAGGACTGGGCATTCATGCCGATTTGGAAGCTTCGGATTACGCACCGCTTCATCCGGGAAAAGCGGCTCAGTATGTTAAAGATGGCAAAGTCCTTTGCCGGTTTGGTGAACTTCATCCGAAAGCTATTGATAACTATGATGTTGCAGGCCCGGTATATGTATTTGAAATGTATATGAATGAAATCTTGCCGCTTATTAATCTGATTCCGGATTATCACAAAGTCGCCAAATTCCCGGCTTCCAGCCGTGACCTTGCCGTTTTGGCACCGCTTGCGACAACTAACGAATCCATTATTGATGTTATTAAGGCAGATGGCGGCCCGTATTTGGAAGCTGTACATCTCTTTGATATGTATACAGGCAAACAGGTACCGCAAGGCTTCAAGAGCTTGGCATATTCGCTGGTGTTCCGTTCAGAAGAAGGAACACTTACCGATGCAGATATTCAGACCCCTGTTGATGCCATTGTCAAGGATTTGAAAGAAAAATTGAGTTGCGAATTGCGGTAAATACGGAATTTACAGCATACAAAAACGGCTTCTTCGGGAGTCGTTTTTTTTGCCGTGCTGTAATCTTAAATATTTATTGTAAAATATGTAAACTTGTGGTATGATGTAGAGCGTAATATGGTATTTTAGAGATAATTTAGGGCTTTGGCCCATAAGGAGGACATACTTAGAATGAACGTAACAGTTAATGAAGTAGACCAACACAAAGTAACCCTGCACATTGAAGTGCCTGCTAAAGACGCTTCCAAAGCAGCTGCAGCTGCTTGCAAAAATTTGGCAAGCAGAGTAAACATCCCGGGCTTCCGTAAAGGCAAAGCACCGCGCATGGTGTTGGAAAGCTTCTTGGGCAAAGACGCTGTCAAACAGGAAGTATTTGAAGCCATTGCCAATAAAGCATATAGCGATGCACTGCAGGAAAAAAATATTGTACCGGTTACAGATCCGGAAATCAAAGTAATCAGCGATGAAAAAGGCAAAGATGTTGTATTTGAAGCAACGATTACCAAAAAACCGGAAGTAAAACTCGGTGAATACAAAGGCATCAAAGCTGCTAAAGACGAAGTAGCTGTCAGTGATGAAGATGTATCCAAAGAATTAGCAAACCTGCAGAAACAGCACGCTAAAATGGTCGTTGCACCGGAAGGCACTGAAATTGCAAAAGATGACTTTGCTGTTATCGATTTCAAAGGCACTGTTGATGGAGTCGCTTTTGAAGGCGGCGAAGGCAAGTCCTATCCGCTCCAAATTGGTTCTGGCAGCTTCATTCCTGGCTTTGAAGATCAGTTGATTGGCTGCAAAGCAGGCGACGAAAAAGACGTTAAAGTTACTTTCCCGGAAGACTATTTTGAAAAATCTCTCGCAGGCAAAGAAGCTGTATTCGCCGTTAAAGTAAACGACGTAAAACGCAGCGAATTACCGGCTATCGACGACGAATTTGCTAAAGAAGCAGGCAAATTTGACAGTGTTGACGAACTGAAAGCAGATATCCGCAAACGGTTGGAATCTAAAGCATCTTTCCAGGCTTTGGAAAAATACAATGCAGAAATTCTCAAAACAGCTGTTAATAATGCTGAAGTAGATATTCCGCAGGTCATGATTGATGAAAAAATCGACCAGATGATTGAAGAACTTTCCATGAAATTGGAAACACAGCGTATGAATATTGACGATTATCTTAAATACATGGGTCAGGATATGGACAAATTGAAAGAACAGTATGCTGAACCGGCAAAAGAAAACGTCAAGATGGATCTTGTATTGGAAGCCATTGCCAAAGCAGAAAATATTGAAGTAAAAGATATCGATTTGCAGGCAGAAATCATTACGATGGCTCAGAACTTCGGTGCAGATCCTAAAGAAGTATACAAAATTATTATGAAAGAACATCGCGTTCCGATGCTTGTTCAGTCTGTTGGCCGCAAAAAAGCAGCAAGCTTCATCTTGAAAAATGCTGTTGACACAAATGAAAAAGCTGACGAACCTAAAGTAGAACAGGTAAAGGCTGAAGAAAAACCGGAAGCGTAATCTCCGGAGGTGTTTTCTATGAGTATGTATGTCCCCATTGTCGTAGAACAGACGGCACAGGGTGAACGAAGCTATGATATCTATTCCCGTTTGCTTAAAGACCGTATCGTCTTTTTAGGCGGCGCGATTGATGATACCGTAGCAAATATCGTTACAGCACAACTCTTGTTTTTAGAAGCAGATGATCCTGACAAGGATATCCATCTATATATTAACAGCCCCGGCGGTGTTGTTACTGCCGGTATGGCCATTTACGATACGATGCAGTACATTAAGCCTGACGTATCAACGATTTGTATTGGTTCTGCTGCCAGCATGGCTTCGGTCTTGCTGACAGCCGGTGCCAAAGGCAAGCGGTTTGCCCTTCCTCATTCACAAGTCATGATTCATCAGCCGTTAGGCGGTGTGCAGGGCCAGGCTACGGAAATTGAAATTCATGCCCGTGAAATTTTGCGTATGCGCAAAGAATTAAATGGCATCTTGTCCGCACATACAGGACAGCCTTTAGAAGTCATCCAAAAGGATACTGAACGGGACAATTTCATGACGGCAGAAGAAGCAAAAGCCTACGGTCTTATTGATGAAATTCTCGTCCGTCCTCACGGCGAAGCAAAATGATAGGAAGGACAGGAGGAAGACGTAGTGAAAGATAGAAATGATGAACCGAGATGTAGTTTTTGCGGCCGTTCGCAAAGCGAAGTGCAGAAACTGATTGCCGGTCCGGGCGTATACATTTGCGATGAATGCGTTGCTGTAGCCCAGCATATTATGGAAGAAGAAAAGCAGGAAGCGGCCTCTTCTGAATTTCACTTGAAAGAGCTGCCTACGCCGCGTCAAATTAAAGAAACGCTGGATGAATACGTTATTGGTCAGGAAGCAGCTAAAAAGACCTTATCTGTTGCCGTATACAATCATTACAAACGGTTGCAGACAAATAGCGTCGTCGAAGATGTCGAATTACAGAAATCGAATATCATCATGGTAGGCCCTACAGGAAGCGGCAAAACGCTGCTGGCACAGACGCTGGCTCGTCTGCTCGATGTTCCGTTTGCGATTGCCGATGCGACGAGTCTTACCGAAGCTGGTTATGTTGGCGAAGATGTTGAAAACTGCCTGCTGAAGCTCATTCAGGCTGCAGATTATGACATTGCCAAAGCAGAACGCGGTATAGTTTATATTGATGAAATCGATAAAATTGCCCGTAAGTCCGAAAACCCGTCTATTACGCGGGATGTATCCGGTGAAGGCGTTCAGCAAGCTTTGCTGAAGATTTTGGAAGGAACGGTTGCCGCTGTACCGCCCCAGGGCGGACGCAAGCATCCCCATCAGGAAATGCTGCAAATCGATACAACCAATATCTTATTTATTTGCGGCGGCGCGTTTGACGGTATCGATAAAACGATTTTAAATCGTACAACTGATAAGAATATGGGGTTTGGCGCAGATATTCATTCTAAAACAGAACAGTCGATGGAAACACTGCTGAAAGAAATTATTCCAACAGACTTACAGAAGTTTGGCCTGATTCCAGAATTGATTGGCCGTCTTCCCGTACTGGTTACATTAAACCCGTTAGACGAAGATGCCATGATACATATTCTTACGGAACCGAAAAATGCACTTGTCAAACAGTACCAAAAAATGCTGGATATGGATCATGTAGAACTGAAGTTTACACCGGAAGCACTGCAGGCAATTGCCAAAGAAGCATTGCGCCGCAACACGGGTGCGCGCGGCCTTCGTTCGATCATTGAACGCATTATGCTGGATGTCATGTTTGATGTTCCAAGCCGTACAGACGTTACTCAGTGTATCGTCACGGAAGATTGCGTGACTAAAGGAACAGAACCGGAACTGGTATTGAAAGAAGAAGAATGATATAGAACGACAATAAAACTCATTTCTCATAGCCAGAAATGAGTTTTATTTTTAGACTAAAGAAGGTGAAGACTATGGATGAAAACGCAATTTTGGCAATGCCCTTTATCCCATTGCGGGGCCTTGTCGTTTACCCGAAACTAGTAAACCATATTGACATAGGACGGGATAAATCATTAGCAGCCGTCGATTATGCCATGGAGCATGACCGCATGTTAGTCGTTTCGACTCAAGTTGATGAAGAAGTGGATAATCCGGGCTTTGATGATGTATATCAGATTGGTACACTCGTCAAAATACAGCAGCTGCTCCGTTTACCCGGCGGATTAGTCCGTATTCTCGTAGACGGCATATCCCGTGTGCAGCTGCAGGGATTTTCAGAAAAAGAAAACTACTTAGAAGCAGCCTGCGTTAAAGTCAATGAAGTAAGCACGGATGCAGTTCAAGAAGAAGCGTTACGCCGTGTTCTTTTCAACCGTTTTAGCAGCTGGCTGGAAAATCTTCGCAACAGTGAAGAATTATTGGACAGGGCCCGCGCAATTGAAGAACCGGGCGTACTGGCTGATTATGCAGCACTGCAGCTTCCCATTCGCTTGGTAGTGCGCCAGCAGATTTTGGAAACCATAGATATTAAAGCTCGTTTAGAACGGATGATGGCACTGCTGGATACGGAACTTGAAATTACCGAACTGGAATCAAAGTTGAACACCGAAGTCCGTGGAAAATTAGATCAGCAGCAAAAAGAATATTATCTGCGTGAAAAAATTAAAGCGATTCATGAAGAATTAGGCGATAAAGTCGATAAGGATACAGAAATGCAGGAATTGCGGGATAAAATCCGCAAGATGAAGCTGGCTAAAAAAATAGAAGAAGCCTTACTCAAAGAAGTAGATCGATTGGATTCTATGCCGCCTATGATGGCAGAATCTGCAATTATACGTACGTATTTGGACTGGGCGCTGGCACTGCCGTGGAAAAAAGAAACCAGAGATCGGCTGGATTTAAACGAAGCACAGCAGGTATTAGATGAAGATCATTACGGTTTGAAAAAAGTCAAAGAACGAATTATTGAATATTTGGCAGTTAAACAGCTGACACACAGCTTAAAAGGACCAATTTTGTGCTTTGTAGGGCCTCCGGGAACCGGTAAGACGAGTATTGCCCGTTCGATTGCCAGAGCAATGAATCGTAAGTATGTTCGCGTTTCTTTGGGCGGCGTGCGGGACGAAGCCGAAATCCGGGGTCATCGCCGTACCTATATTGGGGCACTGCCGGGGCGCATTATTTCCGGTATGAAGCAGGCAGGAGTTAAAAACCCGGTATTTCTTCTCGACGAAGTGGATAAGATGACTTCTGATATGCGCGGGGACCCGTCAGCGGCATTGCTGGAAGTATTAGATCCGGAACAAAATAATACTTTTAGTGATCACTTCTTGGAAATACCGTTTGATTTATCCAAAGTGTTCTGGATTACGACGGCCAATGTCATTAGTGATATTCCGCGTCCTTTGCTGGACCGTATGGAAATCATTGATTTTACTAGTTATACAGAAGAAGAAAAAGTACAGATTGCTAAACAGTATCTGGTGCCTAAACAGCTTAAAGAAAATGGCTTGAAGGCAAGCCAGGCTCGTTTTTCTGATGCCGTATTAAAAAATATCATACAGGGATATACACGGGAATCCGGAGTGCGTACATTGGAAAAAACGATTGGTACCGTATGCCGTAAAATTGGCAAGTCTATTCTGTTGGATGCAGAAAAGCCGATGACGGTTACTGTTAAAAATTTAGAAACGCTGTTGGGACCTGTCAAATTCTTGCCGACAAAACTCAATAAAGAAGATGAAGTAGGGCTTGTTACAGGCTTGGCGTGGACGCAAGTCGGTGGTGAAGTATTGGAAACAGAAGCTGTCGCTGTCAAAGGAAAAGGAAACTTGTTATTGACGGGACAACTGGGTGATGTTATGAAGGAATCGGCAGAAGCCGGTGTTACGTATATCCGCAGCCGGGCAAAGTCACTGGGGCTGCCGGATGATTTCTATATGCATTACGATTTTCACATTCATCTGCCGGAAGGTGCCATTCCAAAAGATGGACCGTCTGCCGGGATTACGATGGCAACAGCCTTGGCGTCTGCTTTGACGGGCAGGCCGGTTCGTCATGATGTGGCGATGACTGGTGAAATTACGTTGCGAGGTACGGTTTTGCCGATTGGCGGTGTAAAAGAAAAAGTTATTGCTGCCCATCGCGCCGGCATCAAAAAAATTCTGTTGCCGGAAGAAAATAAACGGGACATGCCGGATGTACCGCAATCTGTTAAAGATGATGTTGAATTTGTATTCGTACATCACATGGATGAAGTGCTTGCTCAGGCACTGGTGAATGCCTAATGCCGCAGGAACTGCAGATTATTAAAGCAAATTATATGGCATCTGCCGTCCGTCCTGATCAATATCCTGATGACGGTTTGCCGGAGATTGCTTTCTTGGGCCGCTCTAATGTGGGAAAATCCAGTCTGATTAATTCTCTTTGCAATCAGCGGAATTTGGCCCGTGTCAGTGGTGAACCCGGTAAGACGCAGACGATTAATTATTTTCAGTCTGTACTGCGAAGCCGCAGCGAAGAAGAGGAAGAACGAAAAAATTTTTTCCTCGTCGATTTGCCGGGCTATGGCTTTGCGAGAACCGGCGGCAAAAAAAGACAGATGTGGAGTGACTTTATTGGTCAATATGTTACACAGTCTTCGCATTTGATACTACTTTGCCTCTTGATTGATCTGCGCCATCCGGGGCTGGCGATTGATTGCCAGGCCTATGAATGGCTGGCCCGTCAGGGTGTTCATATACAGATTGTAGGTACCAAAGCAGATAAGTTATCTGCCAATGAAAAAAGAAAAAATATAGCACAGCTTAATAAAATTTTTCCTTCCGTATATGGGGCCGTAGCCTATTCTTCACTGAAAAAGGACGGCCGGGATGCGTTGCTTTCCCATGTATGGAATGCCTTGGAAGAATAATTGCTGCCGTACTATTCACTCGGTATACGTACTCGTATGCCGGGTGATTTTTTATAAAAAAGATGCCGGAAAGGTCAAAAAGAAGAGATTGGTCGTGATGACTGGAAAAAAAGGCCCATGTTTGCTATAATAGGTTTGGTATATTTAGCCGACCATAGGAGGTAGGACATAAATATGGCAGTTGTTTCCATAGAAAATGATGCTGATTTTTCACTGCAGGTTCTGCATAAAACCGGTATTGTCATGGTGTATTTTTGGGCATCATGGTGCGGCCCGTGCAAAATGGTACGATCCGAAATTGAAAATGTTGCTGAAAAAATGGCCTCGACGGTACATGCAGTGTGCGTCAACGTCGATATACGGCAGGATATTGCTGAAAAATATGATATTATGGCTGTGCCGACGTTGTTGTTTTTTAAAGATGGTAAGCCGCTGCGGCGTATCATTGGCTATACATCACAAGAAGAAATTGAAAAATTTTTGCAAAGTGTATCTAATGAATCAGAGAACAACGCAACAGCAGAGAATGGTCAGTATTCGTAATTTTGACAGTAAAAACGTTAGGATGGTATAATTGTAATGGAAATGCAGAAGCTGCAGCAAAAAAAAATGCTGTCGATTGTTGTTCCTGTATATAATGAACAACCGAATATTGAAAAATTTTATGAAGAAGCGACTAAAGCAGTGAAATGCTTGGACATGGAATATGAAATTATTTTTGTGGATGATGGTTCTAAAGATCAGACCCCGTTCCTGCTGAGTCGGCTGACGCAGGAGGATACGCATGTCCGGGCATTGATTTTAGCCCGCAATTTTGGACATCAGCTGGCGATTACCTGCGGCATGGATCATGCCTGTGGTGATGCTGTGATTACGATGGACGGTGATTTGCAACATCCGCCTGCTATGATTCCAGACTTAGTTCAAAAATGGCAGGAAGGCGCCGATGTAGTGCAGACCGTGCGCGAAGCGACAGATGATGCCGGATTTATCAAACGGCAGACATCCAAATGGTATTATATTATTTTAAATGCCGTGTCGCCTGTGCATATTGTGCCGGGAGGCTCTGATTTTCGCCTAATTGACAAAAAAGTTTTACAAACATTCGAGCTGTTTCGGGAACACGATCGCTTTATTCGTGGCATGATTGGTGATATTGGCTATAAACAGGAAACCATTTCTTTTGTAGCTCCTAAACGCTTTGCTGGCAAATCTAAATTTTCCATGAAAAAAATGATTCGCTTTGCCTTAGATGGGATTATGGCATATTCGCGTCTTCCCCTTCGTATATCATTTTATGCAGGCATACTGAGCGGATTATTTAGCATTCTTATGATTATACATGTACTCTACTGCAAATTCATGGGAGAGGCCGCTCCGGGATGGACGACAACCATGGTAGTGGTATGCCTTCTCGGTGGATTGCAGCTTATTTTTATTGGTATTATGGGTGAGTACATAGGACGTATTTTTGAAGAAGTAAAAAATAGGCCTTTGTATTGGCTGAAAGCTGAATTAGGAACGAAGTTAAAGTAAATAAGATATAATTGCTAGAAATCCAGTGGATACAAAGACGGAGAGGAGCTTTTATGTGGAATAAACTAAGTAAAGTCATGTGTGTAGCAGCATTGCTGACGGTAGCAGCGATTCCGGCAGGAGCTGCTAATTATTATACTGTAGGTAATAAAGGCAGCGATGTCTTGCTGATTCAAAAACAGCTTCGTAAATTGGGATATAAAGTCAAAATGGACGGCGTGTATTCCAAAGACACGGCAAAAGCTGTAGCCAAATTCCAGACAGATAAAAAAATTCAGGTCAGCGGCAATGTTGGCGGCTGGACATATTATTTACTGACTGGACAACGGACCATGCTTACTAAAAACACACCAAAAGCCATCAAACCATCTATTGGCGGTAAAAATGTAAAGAACAATCTGGCAAATCCGCTTACATCATCTCAAGTCAAATATACAAAATGGAAAAATTTGGCAGGAACAGACCGTGTAGGCAGTCAGTTGGTTTCATCTGCGTATCAATATTTAGGCGTACCGTATGTATTCGGCGGTAATACGCCGGATGGATTTGATTGTTCCGGATTTACGAAATATGTATTTTCTCATAATGGCATCAATTTGCCTCGCATGGCAGATGAACAATATATGCTGGGTGATAAAGTGTCCCGCAGTGAATTAATTCCTGGTGATTTAGTCTTTTTCACGACGTATGAACCAGGCGTATCTCATACAGGCATTTATGTAGGAGACGATAACTTTATCAGTGCTACGAGCAGCGGCGGCATCCGCGTGGACAGTTTGAACAGCGGTTACTGGGGTTCTCGGTATATTGGTGCGAAACGCGTTAGATAACAATTGCATTACGCATGGCTAGTAGGAAGGGGATGTATAGACCATTCTTTACTAGCCATTTCACATGGTATACAGAATACAATAAAAAATGTGAGAAAAGTATGAACAAAAGGTTGCCCCAGCATGGTAAATGAGTGTATAATTTTCCCATATGAAAGAAGATCTACAGAGGGAGTGTTAGTTGATGAAGTATATGACGGGTAATGAAATCCGCAAAGCTTATTTGCAATTCTTTAAGAACAAGGAACATTTAATTTTGCATAGTTTTCCTTTGATTCCCAAGAATGATCCGAGCTTGTTGTTGATTGGTGCTGGCATGGCACCGCTTAAACCATATTTTACAGGTAAATTAGTACCACCATCATATCGTGTTACGACAAGCCAAAAATGTATTCGGACTGGCGATATTGACAACGTCGGCCGTACAGCTCGTCATCATACGTTTTTTGAAATGCTGGGCAATTTTTCCTTTGGTAATTATTTTAAAAAAGAAGCGATTTCCTGGGCATGGGAATTTTTGACTAAAGTATTGGAATTAGATACAGATAAATTGTATGTTACGATTTATCCGGATGATAAAGAAGCATATGACTATTGGCATAATATGATTGGCCTGGCTGATGAACGTATCTTTAAATTTGAAGACAACTTCTGGGAAATCGGTGAAGGCCCGTGCGGTCCGGACAGCGAAATCTTTTATGATTTGGGACCGGAACGAGGCTGCGGTAAACCGACGTGCAACGTTGGCTGTGACTGCGACCGCTATTTGGAAATTTGGAACTTAGTATTTACACAGTATAATCGCACCAAAGACGGCAAGTACGTACCTCTTGAAAAGAAAAATATTGATACGGGCTGCGGCTTAGAACGGTTAGCTTCTGTTATTCAGCAGAAAGAATCCAACTTTGAAACCGATTTGATTTTCCCAATTATTGAAAAAGTAATTTCTATTTGTCATGGTGACTACAGTGACCCGCAGCAAAAAATTGCTATGAAGGTAATTGCAGACCATATCCGTGCGATTACAGTTATGATTTCCGATGGTATTTTGCCGTCGAATGAAGGCCGCGGTTATGTGCTTCGCCGTATCCTTCGCCGTGCCGTTCGCTTTGGTCGTTTGTTGGGTATCAAAGAATTGTTCTTGAGCAGCTTGGTAGATACGGTAATGGATATTTTAGGTGAAGAATATCCGGAACTGCGTGAACATGAAGAACTGATTAAAAAAGTTATTGATACAGAAGAAAAACAATTCAGTGCAACGTTGGCACAAGGCATGGAACTGCTCAATCAGCTCATGGCAAATGCCGGCGCATCTAAGAAATTAGCAGGGAAAGATGTATTTAAATTGTATGATACGTATGGTTTCCCTGTTGAATTGACAGAAGAAATCGCACAGGAAAACGGCATTGCTATCGACCAAAAAGGATTTGATGCAGCCATGAAGGAACAGCAGGAACGAGCACGTGCTGCACGTGCGGATGTATCTGCTAAAGTGGCTACACCGGATACGACAAAACTGGATCAAAGCAAATTGATTAACGATATACATGCTGTCAAAGCGACAGTTGCTATGCTGGGCAAGGGCGGCGTAGAAATCCAAGAAGCGCATGATGGAGAAGAAGTAACGATTATTTTGGATTCCAACCCATTCCATGCAGAAGGCGGCGGTCAGCTGGGCGATACAGGTACATTGACAGGTCACGAAGGCAGAGCAGATGTAACAGATGCGAAAGCACTTCCCAATGGATTGGTATACTTGATTGCGACAATTACAGAAGGCGTTATTCATACGGGCGATGTATTGGATATTGCCGTAGATAAAGAACGCAATTTGGCATTGGCACGCAATCATACAGCAACGCATCTTTTACAGGCAGCACTTCGTAACGTTCTTGGAAATCATGTCAACCAGGCCGGTTCTCTCGTTACGCCTGATCATCTGCGTTTTGATTTTACGCATTTCTCTCCTGTAACGGCTGCAGAATTGGCAGAAGTAGAACACATGGTAAATGAAGAAATTTTGAAGAATGTTCCTGTTACTATTGAAGAAATGTCACTGGATGCAGCCAAAGAAAAGGGAGCAATGGCACTCTTTGGTGAAAAATATGGTGATGTTGTTCGCGTCGTTTCGGTTGATGATTTTAGTTGTGAACTGTGCGGCGGCTCACATGTATCTTCAACAGCAGTTATTGGTACATTCCGTATTTTATCTGAATCTGGCACAGGTACAGGCGTACGGCGTATTGAAGCCGTTACCGGAGCAGCAGCATTGAATAAAGCAAAAGAAGATGCAGCGGAATTAAACCAGTTGGCTCTTTTGTTAAAGACTAAAACAGCTAATCTGCCGGAAAAAGTACAGCAGGTATTGGCACAGTTGAAAGATACAGAAAAAGAACTGCAGCAACTGAAAAAAGAAGCCGCTCTTTCGGATGTAGACAGTATTTTGGCGTCTGCAGAAGATATTGCTGGCGTACCTGTTGTTGCTGCCGTTGCGCAGGCGGATTCAATGGATGGACTGCGTGATTTAGCAGATACTATTATGGATAAAATGGGCCATGGCGTAGTTTTATTGGGAACAGCCAATGGAGATAAAGTAAACTTCGTTTGCAAAGTAGCAAAAGCAGATACGAAACAGGGGCTGCATGCCGGCAAGATTATCAAAGCTGCTGCACAGGCTGCTGGCGGCAACGGCGGCGGCCGTCCGGATATGGCACAAGCTGGCGGCAAAGAACCTGAAAAAATTGCGGATGCACTTACTGCCGGAAAAGAAGCCGTTCGTGGATTACTCGGCTGATGTATTTTGACCGCAAGGTCGCAAAGGATGTGATTATATGGCAATTAGCGATGAAACGATGATCGTGAAAAACAGAAATGAAGAACAGACAGTTGCCTCTATGATTTTAGAAGATGTATATCATGCATTGGAGGAAAAAGGATATAATCCGGTAAATCAGATTGTAGGCTATTTGCTGTCCGGTGATCCGACCTATATCACCAGTCATAATAATGCACGCAGCAATATTCGCCGTATTGAACGGGATGAATTGATTGAAGAATTAGTTCGTTCCTATGTTAAACAACGCAGGTTATAAGCGTATATGCGGATTTTAGGATTAGATGTTGGCTCCAAAACCATAGGCGTAGCCTGCAGCGATGCCTTACTGATTACGGCACAGGGGGTAGAAACGATACAGCGGACTTCTAAAAAAAAGGATTTTGCTAGATTGCGGGCCCTAGTCGCAGAAAAAGAAGTACACTGTATTGTCGTAGGCAAACCGCGGCATATGAATGGAGATTACAGCGAAAATATCGCAAAAATAGAACAGTTTGTCAATGATTTAAGCAAGACTATGCCCAAAATGAAATTTGTCTATTGGGATGAACGCCTGACAACCGTCATGGCCCAGCAAGTATTAATGGCAGGCAATGTACGGCGGGAAAAGAGAAAACAGTATGTCGATAAAATGGCTGCTGTACTCATATTACAAAACTATTTAGACGCTCAAGGAGGATCCGCATGGCAGACGAAATGAATGAATTAGAAGAAGTATATGTTGTTACAGCTACAGATGATAACGGCAACGAAGTAGAATACCAAGAAGTACAGCGCATTGACATGGATGGTAAAACATTTTCTCTTCTTGTCGAATTATGTGAAGACGATTGCGACTGCGAAGGAGATGCTATTATTGCCCGCGTTGATAAAGAAAACGGGGAAGATGTGTATGTAGCACCTACGGATGAAGAATTTGAAGCAGCCAATCAAAAATTTGATGAATTAGCAGCTGCCAGCGCAGCAGAAGAATAAGCGCATAAGACAACGAAAAGAGAGGACTGTCGCAATAGATTTTCTATATGCACAGTCCTTTTCTTTATAAAACACTCACTATCAAATAAAAAGGGATGTAACATGATGAGAAGTTTTAGTCCATTTTGTCACATCTCTTTTTATATGGGAAAGAGGATAGTATGGAATTACCGACAATACAAGAGTTAAAAAATTTTATTATTTACAGTAAATACCGCAACTTTACAGCAGCTGCTAATGCAGCCAATATTACACAGTCAGCTTTTAGCACCCAAATGAAAAAATTAGAAGATATAGTTGGCGTATGTCTTATTGAACGTTCCAACAAAGGCAGCCATTTGACGCCGGACGGAGAAATATTTTATGAAAAAGTATCCCGTCTTCTCGGCGATTTGGAGGAAGTTATTTTAGATTTGCAGGGACGCCACAATCAGGTGCAGTCTTTGGCAGTAGGCATTATGCTGTCGTTGGGTGATGTCCATATGAACCGCCATATAGCATATTTTCAAAAACATCATAATGAAGCTTCATTTCGCGTATACAACTTGGAATTTCGCGAACTGCTGCAGTGGCTGAAAGAAGATAAGCTGGACATCGTGTCGCTGTTTTATTTGCCAACCGTAGATTTGAGTGACTATGAAAAAGTGTTTTTTGGTAAAGAAACATTTATTTATTATGGACCGAATATGGAACTGCCGGGTGATAGCGTAACAGCTCAATTTGCAGCTGCCCAGCCGTTGGCACAGTATTCTCCGCAGTATATCATGAATTCCTATATTAATGAGTATTTTATGAAAAATGACTGTCCGCCTGACAAGACGCAGGCTTGGTTTTCTACACCGTATGCCATCATGAACTATTGCCAGCAAAATCGTATTGGTGCCTTGCTGCCAAAACGATTTCTGTCTGCCATGGGGGTTATCGGCGGCTATGCAGAATTAAAGCCGGCGCTGCAAATTCCTTGCTGTTTGGTGTATAAAAAAGAAAATCCCAAGTATAAAACGATTCAAATTTTTATTGATTATATGCGCCAAGTTTATCATTTAAAAAAGTAATTACATATCCAGCCTGCTATCGTTTAAAACGATGGCAGGTATCTTTTTTTTCCATTATACAAACTGCTTTTGCTGGTGTAAAATCTGTTTTGCTAGTGAAAGGAGCATGATAAAAGATGTCGGAACAATCTTCACTGTGGAATAAAGATTTTCTACTCGACACGGGAATCAATTTTGTTGTATACCTTATTTATTATTTATTAATGGTTATTATTGCTGTAGTTGCGAAAGATGAACTGCATGCCTCGCTGGGCGAAGCGGGACTGGCTTCAGGGATTTTTATTGTAGGCACGTTGTTGGCACGGCTGCAGCTGGGGAAAGCCATTGAATTATACGGTCGCAAACGTTCTTTATACTGTGGCATTGTAATGTATTTGGTGACAACGCTATTATATTTTTACATTCCAAGTTTATCCATTCTTTATGGTATTCGCTTTTTCAATGGCATGGCATATGGGATTGTATCGACAGCCACCAATACGATTGTTGCTTCCTGTATTCCGCAGGATAAACGAGGTGAAGGAATTAACTATTATGGACTAAGCACCAGTTTGGCTGCTGCTATAGGACCATTCTTGGGGATGTTCCTCATTATGATAACTAACTTCCGTTTTATTGTTACCTTTTGTTCCATTCTCGTCGTCTTATGCATGATTGGCTGTGTACTCCTTCATATTGACGAAATGGACTTAACTATAGAACAAGTCACGAAAATGAAAGCCATGACGCTCAACAACTACGTCGAATATCGAGGCTTTGCTATTTCAGCGATTGGCTTTTTGATGGGCTTTGCTTATTCCAGTGTCTTGTCTTTTCTGGCTGCCTATGCACGGGAAATTCATCTCGTTCAGGCTGGTACTTTTTTCTTCGTCGTCTATGCAGTTGTCATTACGTTGACACGGCCATTGACCGGCGTTATCTTTGATAAAAAGGGAGAAAACTACGTGTTGTATCCGTGTTATCTCTGCTTAGCTGTTGGCCTGTATCTCCTTCATATTACAGGTTCTTCTTGGCAGTTGCTGCTGGCTGGTGTATTTGTTGGACTTGGCTATGGTACGTTTATGTCCAATGGACAAGCTGTCTGCATCAAATTGACACCGCCATATCGTGTTAGCGTAGCGCTTTCAACATATTTTGTTGCATTGGATTTGGGCATTGGCGTCGGCCCATATGTCTTAGGCAGCCTGCACGGCTTATTGACATTCCCACAACTGTATGCTGTAGCAGCTATTATTGCGGTTGTTTGCTTTTTCCTATACTATTTCTTCTATGGAAGAAAAATCAAGTATATCAACCGTGCTGTTCATATGCAGCAATTTGACCCAGAAAATAATATGTAGCTCCTGCTGTATTCTGTGTGTGTACTGCATTCTATCAAAGAGTGCAGTACTTTTTTTGTATACGATTGGATATACATTCTCCAATCGTATTGACCAAATGATATAAAAACCGTATAGTGAAATTATAGAAAACATTGCGCATAGTTATTCTGAATAGGAGGTATATAGTATGAAAAAAATAACCGTATATGGATGCCAAGAAGAAAAGCGAGTATGGATAGGACTGGGAGATATGGCAGATACGATAGATATGAACGGCATATCCTGGTCGGCTCTGAAAGCAGGTGTTGTTGAGGCAGTGAAAGAAAAACATATTCCGTCAGTAAAACGACAGGGAAGTACGCTGACCGTGACGGTGGGTTCTGTTATTCATCCCATGGAAGAAAAACACTATATTGATTGGATTGCTGTAGTAACAGATGACCAAATCGATGTACGCTATCTGCAGCCTGGCAAAGAACCTCAAGCAACATTTACCGTGCAGGGAGCAGGTGAAGTTTATGCATATTGCAATCTGCATGGTCTGTGGAAAGCCGTCATACCAGATGCCTGATTACACATATATTTTATAAAAAAAACTTTGGGGAAATTTCGTAATCCAGCCGTTTCATTAATAAAACATATAATTTTTTCAAATAATTAAAATTCGCAGAAGGAAATCCCGCTCTTTTGTGGAATACTATATATATAAGGGAAGTGAAGATAGAAAAACAACAATTCTATTTAGCTCCCCCACGAAAGGAAGGGATGTTTTATGGCAACCGTCGTTAGAGGTAAGAATTTAGAAATTACATCGGCTTTGAAAGATCATGTATTGAAACAAGAAAAGAAAGTTACAAAGTATTTTGATAATGAAGTAAATGTACAGGCTCTCCTTTCTGTAGAAAAAGATCGCAAAATTGCTGAAATTACGTTGAAAGTAGACGGCGTCGTTCTTCGGGGTGTAGAAGCGAATGCCGATATGTACGCAGCTATTGATTTAGTATATGATAAACTGGTCCGCCAGATTCATAAATATAAAACTAAAATTGCCCGCCGTATGAAGGCTGGTGAGTTCAACGCTGCATTAGTCGAAGGTCCGGCAGATCCGGAAGAAAAATTTGAAGTAGCGCGCACTAAAAAATTTGCCGCCCGTCCGATGGACGTAGAAGAAGCTATCTTGCAGATGAACCTTGTAGGCCATGATTTCTTCGTATTCCTCAATGCAGAAACCGATACAATCAATGTCGTATACAAACGGAAACACGGTAAATATGGCTTAATTGAACCGGAATACTAAGTATTTGTAAGAATAGCATATGACATACAAAAAGAACGATGCAAAACCTTGCTCATATAAGGTTTTGCATCGTTCTTTTTGATACGTATCTAGTAATTATTTCAATACCAAGCCAACTGGGCAATGGTCGCTGCCCATAATATCTGTATATATATGAGCTTCAGCAAGTTTATCATCGAGGGATGTTGATGTAATGAAATAGTCAATACGCCATCCGGCGTTGTTTTGGCGGGCTTTGAAGCGGTAGCTCCACCAAGAATACACGCCTGTCGTATCCGGATAGAAATACCGCCATGTGTCAGTGAAGCCGGCCTGTAAGAGCTGAGTCATTTTTTGTCGTTCTTCATCGGAAAAGCCGGCGTTTTTGCGGTTCGATTTTGGATTTTTCAAGTCGATTTCTTCGTGAGCTACGTTAAGATCACCGCAAAGGATAACAGGCTTTTTGGCGTTTAATGTTTGCAGGTAAATACGGAAGTCGTCTTCCCATTGCATACGGTAGGGAAGACGGGCCAGTTCGTTTTGGCTGTTAGGCGTATAGCAGGTGATGAAATAAAAATCAGCAAATTCCAAGGTAATCAGGCGTCCTTCATGGTCGTGGGCGTCGATGCCCATGCCGTACGATACGGCATGCGGATGCTGCTTGGTGAATATGGCTGTGCCGCTATACCCTTTTTTGTCGGCGTAATTCCAATATTGTTCATAGCCGGGAAGATCTAGTTCAATTTGCCCTTTTTGTAGTTTTGTTTCCTGCAGGCAGAAAATATCGGCATCTAGGGCATGGAAAGTATCCATAAATCCTTTTTTCATGGCAGCGCGGAGGCCGTTGACGTTCCAAGAAATACATTTCATACGAATCAGCTTCTTTCTTTTTTGATTTACTGTTACAAAGCTACATTTTTTGTTATAATAAAGATAAAATATTATTTTGATATAGTATAGCATAATTTCTACGCATACTTGTATGTTATTGTATAGAAAAGGAACATACTTGTCAAAACAGGAACAGGTGATACGAATGGCAGTACATAAACTAGCAGGAACAAAAGTACGAAAGGAAGATTATATTGATTTACAGGCTATAGCCGCGCAGTATGCCAATACGCATCCTGATGTCAGCAAACCGCAGCAGCAAGTACGGTTTGGCACGTCAGGCCATCGCGGTCAGGCAGGAAACGGCAGTTTTACGGCAGACCATGTGGCAGCGATTGCCCAGGCAGTCTGCAATTTCCGCAAACAATTTGGCGCAGAAGGCCCACTGTTTGTAGGCGAAGATACGCATTATTTATCTAAGCTTGCCTATGAAACCGTGTTAGGTGTTTTGGCTGCCAATGGTGTTACTGCTTATGTGGACAGCGAGGGAGATTTTGTTCCGACCCCGTCTGTATCACGGGCTATTTTGCGGTATAATGAAGGCCGTACGGAAAAACTGGCTGACGGCTTGATTATTACGCCGTCTCATAATCCACCGGAACACGGCGGTATTAAATACAATCCGATTACAGGCGGCCCGGCTGAATCAGATATTACGAAAGCGATTGAAACGGAAGCCAATCGGCTGTTGGCTGCGGGCAATGCAGAAGTAAAGCAAATTGCCTATGCAGACGCCAAGGCAGGGAACTTTGTCGTACCGTATGATTATAAAGGCATGTATGTAGCTGAATTAGATTCGATTATTGATATGGATGCTATCCGTGATGCCCATCTTCGTATCATGGTCAATGCGTTGGGTGGTTCCGGCATGAACTACTGGCATCGCATTGCGGAAACATATCACATTGATATCGATTTTGTAAATGATACATACGACCCGCAGTTTACGTTTATGAATTATGACCATGACGGCAAAGTGCGGATGGACTGCTCGTCTGCCTATGTTATGTCAGCGGTGACAAACAGTAAGGAACGATATGATTTGATTTTGGCAAATGACCCGGACTATGACCGGTTTGGTATTGTATCAGGGGTGCAGGGCATGATTTCTGCAAATGCGTATTTGACAGTAGCAGCCCATTATTTAATGACGCACCGTAATTTTAAAGGCCGCGGCATTGCTAAGACTGTAGTTACGACGGATATGCTGGCCCGTGCAGCAAAAAAATTGGAAATTCCTTGTTATGAAGTCCCAGTAGGCTTTAAGTATTTCGGCTCATTATATACAGAAGGAAAAATTGCTTTTTCAGGAGAAGAAAGTGCCGGCGGTTCTTTTGTTGCCAAAGACGGCAGTGTTTGGACGACGGATAAAGACGGCATGATCATGTGTCTGCTGGCGGCAGAAATTAAAGCAGTAACCGGCAAGTCACCGATTGACTATTATAATGATTTATGTGAAACGTTAGGCCGGCCGTATACGATGCGCAGCGATGCGCCGGCTACGTTGGAAGAAAAGGCAAAGATAAGCGCACTGACTGCAGCAGACGTGACGGAAAAAAGCTTATGCGGCAGTCCGATTACGGCTGTCTTGTCACAGTCTCCGTACGGCTCGTTTGCGATCGGCGGCGTCAAAATTGCGACCGAAAACGGCTGGGTAGCGGCTAGACCGTCCGGGACAGAAGATTTATACAAGTTATATGCAGAAAGCTTTGTATCTGCTGACCAGGCTGGCATGCTGCTGGAAGAGGGAAAAGCGTTGATTTCTAAAGCACTGGCAAAATAAAGAAGGCACAAAACAGCATATTTTTGTGTTTCTCTGCAGGTTTCCCGTAGAATTTATATGCAAGCAGTGGAATTTTTCGTATTACCTATGGTATAATAAACAAGCATGGAATTTGAATATAAAGGGGTGTATTATCCATGAAAGTTGTTATTACGGTAGTCGGTGTGGACCGGACAGGTATCATTGCGGCTGTTAGCCAAATTATGGCTGAAAACAAGGTAAATATTTTGACCATCAATCAAGTCATTTTAGATGGAATTTTTAATATGGCTATGATTGTAGATTTGGACGAAGCATCCATTAGCTTGGATACATTACAGGAATTACTGAAAGCAAAAGGGGATGCACTTGGTGTTGAGATCAGAGCGCAAAACCGTAAAATCTTTGATGCCATGCATCGTGTAGGGTAAGGAGACGTATCATGCTGACAATCCAAGATGTACTTGAAACGAATCAAATGATTCAAAAAAATAATCTGGACGTCCGCACCATTACGATGGGGATTAGTCTTCTTGACTGTTGTTCCAGTGACGGCAAGACATTGTGTCGTAATATTTATGATAAAATCACATCCTATGGGGAACATCTCGTAGATACCGGCAATGCCATTGGGGCGGAATTTGGCGTACCGATTATCAATAAACGCGTATCAGTTACTCCTATCAGCTTAGTTGCAGGGGCTAGTGATTTGAAGAATTATGTAGAAGTCGCTAAAACGCTTGATAAAGCGGCAAAAGAAATCGGTATTGATTTCATTGGCGGATTTTCTGCACTGGTAGAACGAGGATTTACAGACGGTGACCGCCGTTTGATTGATTCTATTGCAGAAAGCTTGGCCTGCACTGATTTGGTATGCAGCTCTGTTGCTGTCGGCTCGACTAAAGCCGGCATCAATATGGATGCCGTAGCAGAAATGGGCCATGTTTACAAAGAATTGGCAGAACTTACGAAAGAACAGGATGCCTTGGGCTGTGCTAAATTAGTTGTCTTTTCAAATGCTGTAGAAGATAACCCGTTTATGGCCGGTGCATTTCATGGCGTGACCAACGGGGATTCTTGTGTCAGCGTTGGCGTCAGTGGTCCCGGTGTTGTCAAAAAAGCCTTGGAAAACGTGAAAGGACAACCCTTTGATGTAGTGGCAGAAACAATTAAAAAGACGGCATTCAAGATTACCCGTGTCGGTCAGCTGGTTGCGATGGAAGCTTCCAAACGCCTGCATGTACCTTTTGGCATTATCGATTTGTCGCTGGCACCGACACCGGCAGTCGGCGACAGTGTGGCAGCTATCTTGGAAGAAATGGGCTTGGAAAGCTGTGGGGCTCATGGTACGACAGCCGCATTGGCATTATTAAATGACGCTGTTAAAAAGGGCGGCCTGATGGCGTCTTCCCGCGTCGGTGGCTTATCCGGTGCCTTTATTCCTGTTAGTGAAGACAAGGGTATGCTGGAAGCAGTAGGCCGTGGCAGTCTCAGCTTGGAAAAGCTGGAAGCGATGACGTGTGTCTGCTCTGTTGGCCTGGACATGATTGCGATCCCAGGCGATACATCGGCTGCGACCATTTCGGCTATTATTGCGGATGAAGCAGCGATTGGAATGATTAATAACAAAACAACAGCCGTCCGCGTCATTCCGGTTCCGGGAAAAGACGTTGGCGATACGGTTGAATTTGGCGGCTTGTTGGGCTACTGCCCAATTATCAACGTCAATACATATAAATCAGATGCCTTTATTGCGCGTGGCGGCCGAATTCCGGCACCGATGCGCAGCTTAACTAACTAATCGGCATTTGGTTACTTTTAATGGAAAGTAGGCGTGTGTTGTGCTTGAATATCTTGTACCGTTTGTGATTGCATTGATCGTCTCCTATGCGTTGACGCCCAGTGTCAAAAAACTGGCTATCAAAGTAGGGGCTATTGACAGACCGAATGCCAGAAAGGTACATACTCATGTCATTCCGCGGTTAGGCGGGCTGGCTATCTATATTGGGTTTGTTGCGGCTGTAGTGGGAACGGCGCTATTCTGCAACGTACCGATTCGTCATGATTTACTAGGGCTGTTGCTGGGATGCACAGCGATTGTAGCGTTAGGTATTTGGGATGATATCTGTAATATTCCGGCTAAAGTAAAGCTGGTGGGGCAGATTATTGCCGCTGCGATTCCCGTTGCTTTTGGTATTCAAATTGAATGGCTGACGAATCCGTTTGGTACGCTTGTTGTTTTGCCAGAAATTATTGCTGTGCCGCTTACCATTTTCTGGATTATTGGGTTTACCAATACCGTAAATCTCATCGACGGGTTGGATGGACTGGCTGCAGGTGTTGCCTTCATTGCGTCTATTTCCATGTTTTTGATGGCCTATAATATGAATCAGGTATTGCCGGCAATGATTATTGTGTCAATGGCCGGCGCTGCCTTAGGATTTTTGCAGTATAATTTTAATCCGGCAAAGATTTTCATGGGTGATACAGGCAGCATGTTATTAGGATATACGCTGTCTGTGGCAGCTGTGCTGGGATTGGTAAAAACTGCGGCGACTGTAGCTCTTGTCGTACCAGTTATCGCATTAGGGCTTCCTATTTTGGATACGTTGTTTGCGATTATTCGTCGTAAGATGAGCGGCGTGCCTATTTTCCAACCAGATAAAGGCCATTTGCATCATCGTCTGCTGGCATTGGGAATGACACAGAAGCAAGCTGTACTGGTGATGTACTGCGTCAGTATACTGCTGGGCATAGTGGCGCTTTTTGTAGCTAGTGTAGGCTATAAAACGGGGATTGTGACTGTAGTAATCGTGCTGGCTGTCATCATTTATTCAGCGAAGCGTATTGGTATATTACGAAAAACAACGACGGATACTACTCACAAGAAATAATGTGGGTAGTACCGTTTTTTTTCTTAGGAGGAATTAGGTATGATAAAAGTTATGACCGTTTTTGGGACGCGGCCGGAAGCTATCAAAATGGCTCCTGTTGTGTTGGAGCTGAAAAAACACAGCAGCGAAATTCAAACGATTGTTGCTGTTACAGCACAGCATCGGCAAATGCTAGACCAAGTATTGCAGTTGTTTCATATTCAGCCGGATTATGATTTGGATATTATGTCACAGGGGCAGACACTGTATGATATTACGACTAAGGCCTTGTTGGGCTTAAAAAATGTGCTGGAAACAGAAAAACCGGATTTGGTGCTCGTACATGGGGATACCACAACAACGTTTGCCGGCGCATTGGCAGCGTATTATCAGCAGATTCCTGTCGGACATGTAGAAGCCGGCCTGCGTACTGGCAACATCTATTCGCCATTTCCGGAAGAAATGAACCGGAAACTGACAGGTGCCATGGCATCCATTCATTTTGCGCCGACTCCAACGGCGAAACAAAATCTGCTGCAGGAACATGTAGATCCAGAAAAAATATATATAACAGGCAATACGGTAATTGATGCTCTCATGACGACTGTTGACGGTGAATATCATTTTGAAGATGATGCACTGCGTACTGTAGATTTTCAGCATCATCGGATTATTTTGCTGACTACGCACCGCCGGGAAAATTTAGGGGAACCGATGCGTCATATTTATAAAGCACTGCGGCGAATTGTTGATGAAATTCCGGATACAGAAATCGTTTTTCCAGTACATCGTAATCCATTGGTACGTAAAGTAGTAGAAGAAGAACTGGCAGGTGTAGACCGGATTCACTTAATTGATCCGATGGAATATGAACCGTTTGCTAACTTGATGAGCTTGAGCAGTTTGGTTTTGACGGATTCTGGCGGCATTCAGGAAGAAGCACCGTCATTGGGAAAACCGGTATTGGTGCTGCGGGATACAACAGAACGGCCGGAAGCTGTAGCAGCAGGAACGGTACGATTAATTGGAACAGATAAAGATGTTGTATATAAAGAAACAAAGCGGCTTCTTACGGATAGTGATGCGTATCATGCCATGAGCATGGCTGTGAATCCGTATGGTGACGGCAAAGCTTCTCAGCGTATCGTACAGGCTATTCTTCATGCATTTGGCGGGAAAAAAGAAGTTCCTGAAGAATTTTGTTTAGACTAATTATAAAGTAGATATATATAGAATATACTATAACTAAATATAGAGTGTAAAATACAATCCATGTCGTTTTTGCATGGATTGTATTTTTTTATGTGCAACCTATTGCGTATCACACATAAGAAGGATAAAATAAAAGTAAAGTTTGAGATAATTTTCACAGAAAATCATAAGATTTATTGTGAAAAAATACACCTGAAAAATAGATATTTCAACACAAATATTCGTAAAAGTCAAGCATTGATTTTGCTATTTTAGTGTGCTAAGATAGCACTATCAAAGATGAATGTTATGTATAGGTACTATTCGTCTTTGGTAATAAAAAGTTATCAGAAGAAGACGGGAGGTGTCTTTATGAAGGAGAAAAGGCAGCGTACGAATTCGTCTGATAGTTCGTTAAACCGCATGGAGCTTATGAATTTAGTTGTCACAGCAGGTTCACTGGGTCTGACATTGTTTGTTTGTATTTTTGTCGGTGTTTTGATAGGACGCTTGATTGATGAATTTTTGGCAACGTCTCCGTGGGGAATTATTGTATTTTCTTTGCTGGGGACAGTTAGCGGCTTTTGGTCTTTGTATAAAAGAACGATAGCTTACATGAATCGTCAGTTGTCTGTGCAAAAGAAAGACATTGGAGACAAATAATGGAAGAATTAGTGAGATATGTAAAGGCAACGATAATCAAGCTAATTGGGTTGACTTGTATTGCGGCGGCTGTATTAGGCGCTATAGGCTGTCAGCAGTACATTTTTGGCTGGTGTATCGGCAGCGGCTTAAACATCGTGTATTTTTTGATGCTTAGCAGCCGATCTGCACGGGCTATACATTTACCCCCTGAACAAGCCGCTTCTTTTATTCGCGGCGGAGCAGTTTTTCGTTTGCTCATGATTTGTTTAGTGTGCATTGTCATTTTGCAGTTTCCCAGTATTCATTTTGGGGCTGCAGTAGCAGGGATTTTCTCATATCGCGTGATTATCTTTGCAGATGCCATAGGAAAGCTCATTCGGGGTAGGTAGGAAAGGAGGTATCTTGTATGGAGTTACATGCAGGGCATCATTTGGTCGTTCAAATCCTGGGAATGAATGTGAACTGGGATACGCTGATGATGACATGGCTCGTAGCCGCACTGGTTATTATCGTCACAGTGGCAGCTACGCGTGGACGCTCATTGGTGCCGTCCGGATTGCAGAATGCCATGGAAATTATTATTGAATCCCTGCTGGATCAATTTAAGGAAACGCTGGGACCTAAATACGGTCAAGTTGTATCGGTACTTTTGACCATGTTCTTGTTCATTTTATTTGCCAATGAATTGGGCTTACTGCCAAATCCGCACGTATTGGCTTCGCCGACAAATGACTTGAATACAACAGTAGCTCTGGCCCTGGTTTCTTCTTTTATGGTCCACGTTATGGCTCTAAAGAACCAAGGATTCAAAAAGCACTTTAAGCACTTTTTTAAACCGTTCGCGCCATTTGTCATTATTAATTTGATGGAAGAAATCACAAAACCACTGACGTTGGCTTTCCGTCTTTTTGGCAATATTTTGGCCGGCGAAATTCTCTTGGAAGTCCTATATTTCCTTGTACCTGCAGGAATTCCGATTATCTGGCTTATTTTTAGTTTGGTCATCGGTTTGATTCAGGCGTTTATTTTCACCATTTTGACAACATCGTACTTGGCACCGTCTTTTGCTGAAGATTAGAGATGGATGTACTATTTACGCAAACTTAGGAGGTCATTTATTATGGAAAAAGCACTCGTATTAGCATTATCAGCCTTTGGCGCTTGCTTAGGCGTTGGTTTGGCAGCTCTTGGCGCTGCAATTGGTGACGGTCATGCCGCATCTAAAATGTTGGAAGGTACAGCACGCCAGCCGGAAATGGGCGGCAAACTGTTGGTTAATATGCTTATCTCTATCGGCTTGATTGAATCCATGCCTATCATTGCAGCTGTTATTGCGATTGTATTGGTATTTGCCAATCCGTTTGTCAGCCTGCTTTAATTTCTATGAAATGGATTATCCATTACAGCCGGGGAGGGAAGTACATTGGTTAGTTTAAATGGTACCTTGCTGTTCCAATTCATCAACTTCTTTATCTTGGTAGCTATTTTAGCGAAATTTGCGTATAAGCCGTTGTTAAAGGTATTGGAAGAACGGCGCAATAAGATTGCCAGTGATTTGGATGAAGCTGCAAAAGCCCGCCAAGACGCTGACAAGCTGAAAGCTGATTATGAAGCACAGATTCGTGATGCACAGAAAAAAGCACAGGCTATTGTAGATAAAGCGGTTAAACAGGCTGATAAAGAAGCACAGGCTCAGCTTGATGCGATTCGCTCGCAAATCGCCAGGGAAAAACAAATTGCCCAGACGGAAATTGCCAATGAACGGGAAGCCGCTATCAGAGAAATGCGTAAAGAAGTAGTGACACTGTCTATGGCTGTAGCAGAAAAACTACTCAAAAAAAACATGGACACCGACATGAACGCAAAACTGGTTGCGGAATGTATTCATCAGCTCCAAACGAACAACCGTATAAAGGGGAACTGATCGTATGATACCCGAAACAATTTACAGCAAATACAGCCAGGCAATGTTTGATATTGCCAGCGAGCAAAAAAAACTTGACGAATTTGGGACAGAACTGAAAAAAGTACGGGATACATTTCAAGAAAATCCTGATTTTTGGAAATTTTTGAATCATCCTCTTGTACCGCCGCAGTCTAAAAAACAAACAATCAAAGAGATTTTTGCAGATGATGTATCGCCATTAGTGCGGCAGTTTATGTATGTCATGATTGACAGACGCCGTGAAGCGGCGCTGTTGCTGGCTATTGACGGGTTTATCGATTTGGCCCGCCGTGCACAGCATATCGAAGTGGCAAAAGTACGCATTGTCAAACCATTGACAAAAGAAGAAGAAACACAGCTGCGTGCTAACTTAGAAACGATGACAGGTAAAAAGATTGAGCTGCTTTACTATATAGATCCGTCTATTATTGGCGGTATGGTCATTCAGATTGGCGACAGATTAATAGACGGCAGTCTGAAACGGCAGCTGCAGGATATGCAGCATACGTTGTTGCAGAATGATGCAATGAATGGGGTGACGGACGAATAATGAAAATGAAGCCAGAAGAAATTACGGCTATAATCAAAAAACAAATCGAAGATTATAATGTGGAAATGAATGTCGATGATGTCGGCACCGTTCTGGAAGTCGGGGACGGCATTGCCCATATTTACGGTTTGGACAAGGCCATGGCCGGGGAACTGTTGGAATTGCCCCATGGTGTATATGGATTGGCCTTGAATTTGGAAGAAGATAATGTCGGTGCGGTATTGCTTGGCAATGACTCACTGATTAAAGAAGGCGATACGGTCCGTCGTACAGGTCGTGTTATGCGTGTGCCTGTAGGTGACAGTATTATTGGCCGTGTAGTCAATCCGCTGGGCGCACCGATTGACGGAAAAGGTGAAATTAAAACGACTGAATCACGCCTTGTAGAAGTCAAAGCGTCTGGTATTGCTGACCGTCAGCCGGTAAAAGTACCACTGCAGACAGGCCTGAAATCTATTGACTCCATGGTACCTATCGGACGCGGACAGCGTGAATTAATCATTGGCGACCGCGGTACCGGCAAAACGGCGATTGCTATTGATACTATTTTAAACCAAAAAGACAGCGGCGTTATTTGTGTATACGTTGCTATTGGCCAAAAAGCATCTACCGTTGCGCGGGTCGTACGTACGCTGGAAGAACATGGCGCCATGGCTTATACAATTGTCGTAGCAGCAACAGCATCTGATGGTGCACCGCTGCAGTACTTGGCACCGTATTCCGGTGTATCCATGGGCGAATATTTTATGCATAAAGGCAAGGATGTACTTTGTGTGTATGATGATTTGTCCAAACATGCTCAGGCATATCGTGCTATGAGTTTACTTTTGCGTCGTCCACCAGGACGTGAAGCTTATCCAGGCGATGTATTTTACTTACATTCCCGTTTGTTGGAACGTGCTGCCAAGCTTTCCGATGAATTAGGCGGCGGCTCTATTACAGCGCTTCCGATTATTGAAACCTTGGCCGGTGACTTATCTGCATATATTCCGACTAATGTTATTTCTATTACAGACGGTCAGATTTTCTTGGAAACAGAAGCTTTTAACTCCGGTATTCGTCCGGCTATTAATGTTGGTTTGTCTGTATCCCGTGTTGGCGGGTCTGCACAGATTAAGGCCATGAAAAAGATTGCCGGTACACTTCGACTGGATTTGGCACAATATCGTGAATTGGCAGCATTTGCGCAGTTTGGTTCTGATCTCGATAAGAATACGAAAGCGCAAATCGATAAAGGGGAACGAACCATGCAGCTGTTGATTCAGCCGCAGTATCAGCCGATGCCGGTTGAAGACCAGGTTATGCAGATTTACTTAGCTGTTAAAAACTACCTCATGCCGGTTCAAGTTGCCGAAGTTACGCAGTTTGCTGATGGATTTATCAAATTCATGCATGCCAATTATCCAGAAGTTGGCGAAAGTATCAAAACGACGAAGGAACTCGGCAAAGATGCAGAAGCAACTCTCCAAAAAGCAATCGGAGAATATACGAAGCAGTATGGCGCTTCTCATGAACTGATTAAAGAGGAGGAATAGCCTATGCCGAGTGCACGTGAAATTAACAGACGGATAAAATCCGTTACCAATACCCAGCAGATTACTAAGGCCATGAAGATGGTATCCTCCGTACGACTGCGCCGTGCACAGGACCGGGCGTTGGCAACAGCGCCTTATACTGAAAAAATTGAAGGGATGCTGCAGCGCTTATCGGCAGCTGCAGCAGGAGATGGTATTGCGTTGTTTCAGCCGCATGATGAAGTCAAAAAAATATGCTACATCATTGTAGGCTCAGATAAAGGGCTGGCTGGGGCATTTAATTCCAATGTCAATAAGGCAATGGTAGCTGTTCTCAAAGATAAGCCCCGCGATGCATCATGCCTTTTCGTTACAGGCCGTAAGCCTGCTGAATATTTAAAGCATCTCCATATTGTGCCGGACAAAAAATGGAGCGGGTTTTCTGATAAACCGCAGCTTGTTCATGCCCAGCGCATTGCCCATTTGGCGGTAGAAAAATTCCTGGCAGGTGACGTAGATGAAGTGTATATTATTTATACGCACTTCAAATCTGCCTTATCGCAAGAAGTACAGACAGTTAAAATGCTGCCTATCACGCCAAAAGCCGAAGATAAAACGACAGGACCGAAGGAAGAATACTTGTTTGCGCCAAATCCGCAGCAAGTACTGGAGTCGATTTTGCCACAGTACTTAGATATGGTTGTATATAACAGCCTGCTCCAGTCAGCAGCGAGTGAACTCGGTGCCCGCATGACGGCTATGACGTCAGCTACAGACAACGCCGGTGAACTCATTGACAAACTTACTGTTCATTACAATAAAGTTCGTCAGGCTGGTATTACAAACGAACTGACGGAAATCGTCAGTGGTGCCAATGCCCTCCAATAATCGCGCATTGGATTGGAAAACTAAGAAAGAGAGGAGAGCCTCTTCATGAGCAATAACATTGGGAAAGTAGTACAGGTCATTGGCCCTGTTATTGACGTGCGGTTTGCTTCCGAAGCAGATTTGCCGTCAATTTACAACGCTATTCACGTCACTGGCGGTGAAGGCGATCAGGCCGTTGACTTGGTAGCAGAAGTTATGCAGCATTTGGGCGACGACGTAGTACGCTGCGTTGCGATGAGTTCGACGGACGGTCTCGTTCGCGGCATGGCTGCAGAAAATACAGGAGGACCAATTAAGGTTCCCGTTGGGAAAGGCGTTTTAGGCCGTATTTTCAACGTCTTGGGTCAAACAGTTGATAAAGTAGATGAAAAAGTACAGGCCGATGAGTATTGGCCGATTCATCGTCCGGCTCCAAAATTTGAAGACCAGGCAACTGGCACGGAAATCTTGGAAACAGGTATTAAGGTCGTTGACCTTATTGCACCATATGCCAAAGGCGGCAAGATTGGTTTGTTCGGCGGTGCCGGCGTTGGTAAAACCGTTCTTATTATGGAATTGATTCATAACGTTGCCACAGAACACGGCGGTTATTCCGTATTTACGGGCGTAGGTGAACGTACGCGTGAAGGTAATGACTTATGGAATGAAATGAAAGAATCCGGCGTTATCAGTAAGACAGCTCTTGTATACGGCCAGATGAACGAACCACCAGGAGCTCGTATGCGTGTCGGCTTAACAGGTCTTACTATGGCCGAATACTTCCGTGATAAAGAACATCAGGACGTACTGCTTTTTATTGACAATATTTTCCGTTTCATTCAGGCTGGATCTGAAGTATCTGCATTGCTGGGACGTATTCCATCTGCCGTTGGCTATCAGCCGACTTTGGGGACGGACGTTGGCGCATTGCAGGAACGTATTACTTCTACTAAAGATGGATCTATTACATCGGTACAGGCCGTATATGTTCCTGCCGATGATTTGACAGACCCGGCTCCGGCTGCAACATTTGCGCATTTGGATGCAACGACCGTATTGTCTCGCCAGATTGCTGAATTAGGGATTTATCCGGCAGTTGATCCGCTGGATTCCACATCCCGTATTCTTGACCCGCATATTATTGGGGAAGAACACTATAAAGTAGCCCGTGAAGTACAGGCTATTTTGCAGAAATACAATGATTTGCAGGATATCATTGCTATCCTGGGTATTGATGAATTGTCTGAAGAAGATAAACTTACAGTTGCCCGCGCTCGTAAGATTCAGCGTTTCTTGAGCCAGCCGTTTGCTGTTGCTGAACAGTTTACTGGCCAGCCGGGACGATATGTACCGCTGAAAGATACGATTAAAGGCTTTGAAGAAATCTTGTCCGGCAAATGTGATGACATGCCGGAACAGGCATTTTATATGGTAGGCAATATCGAAGAAGCATACGAAAAGGCCAAGACTCTGAAAGGAGAATAGGCTATGGCAGAAAAAGGAAAGACCATCCACTTGGAAGTCATAACACCTGATGCTGCTGTACTGCAAACTGATGCAGAGTTTGTTTTAGTCCGGGCATTGGACGGCGATTTGGGTATTATGCCGAACCATGCGCCGCTTATCGCTTCGCTGAGTATTTCGCCGCTTTTCTATGACAAAGATGGCCATCGCCACTGCGTTTCTGTTGCGTCCGGTTTTCTGGAAGTCAACGGTAACCAAATGACTGTTATCTCACCGGCTGCGGAATTACCGCAGGCGATTGATGTCAAGCGTGCGCAGTCTGCTAAGGAACGGGCGGAAAAAAGACTGCATACGAATCAGGGCGATATTGATGTAGAACGAGCTAATTTGGCTATGAAACGGGCTTTGTGCCGTTTGCATGTAGCTGAAGAATATGGAAAGTAGGCAGCAGTGTTTACGCATAAAAACAGCTTTGTCTTAACGGGCAAAGCTGTTTTTATGATGGGAAAATCTTCTTTTTTAGACGTATTCATGATATAATGAAGCAACAACGTAGTGAAGTAAAGGAGGCTATATACCGTGAAAACGAAAAAAATCGTGCTGGCTTTGGCGATGACGTTAATGATTTCTGCAACAGCGTTTGCAGCAAAGGACAATATGTGGCAGTATAATAAACATATTGCCATCGATATGAATTCAGCTCAAATTACGTTTGATATGGGACGAAAAGTACTGACTTTTAAAACCGTAGAAACGGCAGGCGATACGACAGATTACTGCAAATATGTGTATAATGTGGATGACCAGACAATTCAGTTGAAAGAAATGGTTACAAAAACAAAAAAGAGCAAATATAAGAGCAGTTTTTATCCGGAATCTATCAAAGACGGCAATAACATTATTAAAGGAAGAGCGCGTATGGCTAATGACGTGCTGGCAAAGGTCGAAGCTAAAGCCAATAATTAAATACAATATTAAAAACCCGCTGACTGGTGTGTTCATCTGTCAGCGGGCTTTTTAGCATATAAAGATACAGTTTGTATTTACTGATTATTTGTCAAACGGTTTTCCTGTCAGCATTTCATATGCTTCTTTGTATTTTTCAATTGTTTTGTCGATAACATCCTGCGGCAGGAGATAATCGCTGTCCGGATTGGCTTTGAGCCAGTCACGAACGAATTGTTTATCATAAGAAGGCTGAGATTGTCCCGGTTTGTACCCTTTTAACGGCCAAAAACGAGAGCTGTCCGGTGTGAGCATTTCATCGCCCAGCACGATATTGCCTTTTTCATCCAAACCAAATTCAAATTTGGTATCTGCAATGATAATGCCGCGGGAAAGAGCATAATCAGCACATTTCTTGTATAAGGCAATCGTATAGTCACGAATTTTTTCCGCATATTCTTTGCCTTTGCCTGGGAATGTTTTATCCAGAACCTTGGCACCTTCTTCAAGGGAAACGTTTTCGTCATGGTCACCTAATTCGGCTTTTGTGCTCGGTGTAAAGATAGGTTCCGGCAATTTTTGAGATTCTACCAAACCAGCAGGCAACTGAATACCGCAGACCGTACCATTTTCTTTATAGCTTTCCCAACCGCTGCCTGTAATATAACCGCGGACGATGCATTCCATAGGAATCATGGTCAGTTTTTGACATTTCATGCTGTTGCCTGTAAATTGCGGCTGTTGGAAAAATTCCGGCATATCCGCGTTGTCAACAGAAATCATGTGGTTAGGAATAATATCCTTCGTCAAATCAAACCAGAATTTAGACATTTGCGTCAAAATAGCGCCTTTTTTGGTAATCTGGTTTTTTAGGATGTGGTCAAACGCAGAAATACGGTCTGTAGCGACCATAATAATGCTGTCCCCTGCATCATATACTTCGCGAACTTTTCCTGATTTGAACGGTTTGAATTCTTTCATGTTCTGGCCTCCAATATATAATTATATAACGTTACCGCTTTTATCATATCACAAAATAATGGCGGTGAGAAGAAAAAAATAAAATGACTGATTTTGGAAGAAAATTCACATAAAATGATTGTTTTTGAAGATATTTTCTGAATAAAGTGAGAGAAAAATGAAAATAAAATGAGAGTTTGATTAAATTGCTTTCTGTTGGGCAGGAATATAAAAATCATATGGAGAAGCTCATAAAAAAACATATGTCATGAGGAGGCGTTACTATGAAGAAGAAATGGATCGTGCTGGGAATGGTTGCATTGTTGGGGAGCTGGGGAATGCAGGATATGCTGTCGTGGCCGTGGGGACAGGAAGCGACAAAAGAAGCGGAAGTCCCTGTTTTGGAAGCACCACAGCCGGTATCACGGTATGTGTATATCAGCGGTGCTGTAAAAAAGCCGGGATTGTATGCGTTTGCTGACGAAGTGCGGATAGGGGAAGCGATTCATGCAGCTGGTGATTTATTGCCATATGCGGATGCAGGTGCTGTCAATTATGCAGAGATGGCGCAGGACGGCATGCACATTCATGTGCCGTATGATTTGAACGGTGTTCCCACTGGCGAAACCGTACAGGACGGACGCATCAATATCAATGAAGCGGATGAGCAAAAACTAGCAGAACTTCCCGGGATTGGCCCGGCTATGGCTAAAAATATTACGACGTATCGAACAGAACACGGCTTTTTTACGAGTATAGAAGAATTGCAGAAGGTAAAAGGAATTGGTGCAGCTAAGTTCAAAAAGCTACAGGATAAGGTGACAATATGACGCATTGGGGCATGGGAATTGCTTTATCTTGCTGCTTAGGTATGATGGGGGCTGTCTATGTGGGAGTATCATGGGTTTGTGGTGCCATCGGCAGTGTATTGTTTGCCGGTGGTGCTGTCCTGCTGCGTTTTCATAAAATAGCTTGCTGGTGTTGTTTATTTTTGTGTTTTTTTTGTATAGGTGCAGGACGAATGGCTTGGGTGAATAACGCATACGAACAATTGCCATCCTATTTGCAGGGAGCTGATTTGGCAATGGAAGGAACAATTGCTGAAAAAGGGAACACGTATGATACGGAAAAAGGCCGAATGACACGATATGTCGTGGCGTTGGAGCAGTTTGCTTATACAGATGATCAAATAAAACGACAGGGACAGGGATATATATATGTCACGATGCCGACAGAGGAAGCATGGCAGCCTGCGGCGCGGATTGCATTTCGAGGAACGGTACAGCCGATTACTTATTACCGCAATCAAGGATCATATGATGCACAGCATCGGGATAAGGAAAAATCTATATATCTAAAGACGTATATTGAAGATACCAGACAGGTACGGCTGCTGGCAGCACCATCTGGCTGGCGGCATGCGCTGCAGCAGCTGCGAGAAACGTTGACGCGGGATTTTAAGCGTGTGCTGTCTAGCGATAATGCCTATATACTGAGCAGTTTGCTCTTTGGCGGCCATTATGAGGATTTGCCGCCGGGACTGATTGAAAGTTTTAGCACGACTGGCCTGATTCATATTTTATCTGTATCAGGTTCCCATATAGCGTTGCTGCTGACTGTTATACAGTTGACAGGAAAGGCTGCCGGCCTGAGGGAAAAAGGCTTATTTTTGTTGGCCGTGTTGTTTGTCGTGGGATACAGTGCTTTGTCCGAATTTGTATCTCCCGTCATACGGGCCTCTATCATGGGTATATTGTGTGCGTACAGCGTAGTTGTTAAACGGGAATATACTAGTTCTCATGCATTGGCAGTAGCCGTATTATGCATGGTGTTGTATAGTCCATTTCTTGTGTATGATTTGAGCTTCCGCTTATCCTGTGGTGCATCAGCTGGGATTGTCCTGCTGCAGCCTGTCGTGCAAAAATACTTGCATGCGTTACCTGTGTTTGTTCGGGATAGTTTGGCTGTTTGTATTTGTGCGCAAGTTTTGCTGCTGCCGGTCTTGTTAGCTAATTTCTTTTCCTTGCCTATGTATGCTTTGGCAGCCAATATATTAATTGCGCCTGTACTGGATATCGTCATTGTATTGGGAATGCTGGCAGCAGTGCTGTCTGTTGTGAGCGAGGCGGCGATGGACATGGTGTTATGGCTCATTGCGCCGCTGCTGTCACTGGCTGTTAAAGGAAATTATTTTTTGGCATCCCTGCCGTACAGCCGGTATTGGCTGGGAGCGTTGGCATTTCCTTGGACAGCTGCTTGGTATTTAGCTGTTGGAGCCGTCTTTTTCTGGCCGTCTCAACGGCAGAAATTATTGATTTTGACAGGGGTATGGTTGTTGGGAACGGGGCTTTGGACGCAGTATCAAAAACCGGAAGCTGTCGTATATATATTTGATACAGGAAAGGATAAAGTAACCTGTATTCGCTATAGTGATAGTTCTGTATATCTGTGGTATAATAAGTCACAGTGGGCAAGCCCAATGCAGCCAACCAGCGTGCTGGCACCGGCCATGCGTTATGCAGGCATCTTTTGTGTGACGGAGTGTATTGTCAGCGGCTACGAAGCAGAAAAAACGGCAGCGCAGCTGGAACGCTTATTTGTACTGCGTACACCGTGCCGCATTCTGTCTGCCCCGGCAGATGGCATGGCTAAAAGAGCCGAACGTGTACCGTATTATATATACGATGCAGTGCCTAATAGTGGCTTTCCTCGGCAAGGCTGTTTTGAAATCCGCAGCGTTTCGGCAAAACAACCCGCAGCGTTTCCCAAACAGGCTGACGCGCTGATTATATATCGCAATCATAAACAGGATGAGATGTATACTGAGTGGCTGGAACGGGCAGCTTATGAAGAAATCCCTTGTTATTCGCCATTTCGTGACGGTCAGATTATCGGAACGTATCGGCATGGCGTGTGGCAATTTACAACCTACGGCGGTGATAGTAATAAATGAAACCAGTAGCAATTATATATGGAACAGAACCGTATTTGATGGAGCAGGGAAAAGCTGCTTTTTTATCATCTTGCCGTGAACGCAGCAAGGAGGCCGCGGTACAGGCATTTCATAAAGATACGGCTGCAGCCGTTGTAGTAGAAGCGTTTGAAGGGACAAGCTTGTTTGGCGGTGGCGGGATCAGTATTTGGTATGATTGTCCCTTTTTGCCTGTCAAGCGGGGCGGTCGCTCACGGAGCAAGCTTTCTAAAGAGGAAGAATGGTTTTTGGAAAAACTGACCCATATGAGTGATGAAAATGGGCTGTTGTTTTATACCAAAGGCAAACTCGATACAGGATGCGCTTTTTTTAAAGCTGTACGGTCTATGGCAGATGTCATCGAAGGAGAGGCTGTTACAGAAAAAAATATTATGCCGTACGTAGAAACGTTTTTACAGAAAAAAGGGAAAACGCTGACACGCAGTGCACAGCAGTATTTACGGGGATTGTTTCAGACATGGAATGAGATTCCGCTCATGTATGTTTTTTCTGAATTAGAAAAAATGTGCATCACGCTGACAGAGAAAACAGGTACCGTCGATGTGCCGGATTTGCAGGAACTATTTGCCGGCACGATGGAAAAAAATCTCTTTACATTCATGGATTATTTTCTGCGTCGTGACGGCAGACATACCATTCCCTTCATTGAAGGATTGTTTGCCCGTCAAGATTTATTTTTAAAAAACACAGGTTATATGCTGTCTAGGCTGCGGCTGCTGCTGGCGTATAAGGAACTTCAGCAGGCTCATATGGGGCCGCGGCAATGTGAACAGATTATGACGCAGATTAATAAGGGACGCAGTGTCAAATATGTTTTGTATCACTTGCAAAAAGTGACGTCATATTGGACTATGAAAGAACTGCGTACCATCATTAGCAGCATATTTATATTACAACGCAATATTCGCAGAGGAACGGCAGCAGTAGAAGATATAGGGCCGCTTATTTGCTTATATTGCAGTACTAAAGGCAGGGTTTAAATTGCAGGAAGAAGAAAGAGCTCGAAAAGAAAGAATGAAAGATTATCGCCGTCGGTATCGTGCTAAACACGGCATCAAAGAACATCCACACCGCTGGAAGAAAGTTGCTGGTGTAGTGATTGCCGTATGCATTGCCGGTTTTGGCAGTTTTTTTGCGGCGCAGCATAAAGCCGCTGCGATGGTAACGCTGGATGGCCAGTCGATTCAGGGCTGGACGGCTGATGATTTGCAGCAATATATAGCGGCACATACAAAGCAGCTTAAAGGACAGAAAATCACGATTACAGGGAAAGATATCGATGAAACGATTTCATTGGATGCGCTGCATGTGGACTTTGACCGGGAACGCATCAACGATGAACTATATCTGATTGGGAGAACCGGTTCTCCGCTGCACCGCGTGGCAGAAGTCGTTACGACGCTGCGGTATGGCAAGGATGTACCGCTGTCTCTCAAAGTTGATGATGACGCATTGAATGATAAGATTACGGACATATATAATACATATAATCAAGAAGCGAAAGATGCATATGCAGAACCGAATGCGGATAATGCGACAGTTACGCTGCATAAAGAAAAAGACCGTATTGTTATTGATACAGAATCACTGCGCAGTCAAATTGATGATCAGCTGCATGCAGGAACGCCATCGTCTATAGACGCACCGATTCAGTCGCGGGAAGAAGCGTCTGTTAAAAAAGACGATTTAAAATCCATTGATACGGTATTGTCGTATTATACGACGCACTTTGACGATTCTAATAAAGATCGCAACGATAATATTCTTTTAGCACAGAAAAAGCTGAATCATGCACTGGTGCCGGCACAAAAAGATTTTTCTTTTAACAAATATGTCGGTGCACGAACTCATGAAAACGGTTACAAAGATGCGCCTGTATACTTTGACAACAAACTGGTGCCGGATGCCGGCGGCGGTGTCTGCCAAGTAAGTACGACGTTGTTTAATGCCGTATTGCGTGCCGGCTTGTTTATTGCCAGCCGGTCGCCTCATTTTGCACCGGCAGCCTATGTGCCGGTCGGCATGGATGCGACTGTTGCAGATGATTCTTTGGATTTTGCCTTTACCAATCCGTTCCAGCATCCGGTTTATGTCTATACGGCAGCTGGTGAAAACTCGATTACAACCTATATCTTAGGCAATCATGCGGATACCTGCACGGTAACGTTCCAGACGACACAACTGCAGAATCTGCCGCATCGCGTTGTGCATAAACACGATGACAATACCGTGGCGGACAAACGGGAACAAGAAGGCTATGATGGCCATGATATCACGATTCACCGTACTGTAGCGTATACAGACGGCGACCATTATGCTGATGATATTACATCCCATTATGCACCTAATACAGAAATTATTATTACAAACGGCCCGGCTTCTGAAGATGTCGTTAAAACATCTGATTTGGAACCACAGGATGTCCTTATCAACGCGCTGCATGATATGCTGCAGGCTGTTGCAGCACCCAGTGAAGATGCAGACAACACAGATGCATCGGATGATGGCAGTACAGATGGTGATGATGGGTACGAAGAAGATGATGAATAACTCATACGTATTCCTGAAAGGATAGAAAATAATGAAAGTATGGCATATTGTTCCTAAGCACGATGTCGTGATTCCTTTTGATGACCAGCATCCTGTTTGCGTAGAAGAAATATGCGCATTTCCGACGAGAAAAAAATGGAAGATACGTACACAGTCAGACTGTGAGATTTCGGATATGAACCAACTGCGCCAGGCAGTGCGTTGCAAGCTGGCATTGGAGGGAGATGTCGACGTAGAACATCAAGTCGTAACCATTCGTCATGGCGGCGACATACCGCTGTCTCTTGACGAGAATGACCCGCTGCGCAGCGTAGTCAATATGTCTGCAGAGGATATGGATGGGTACGGCATACCCCATGAAGACTGTTACGACGCTATTTATGAAGAAGACGATTCACTGTATGATGAAGAGTATCGAAAAGCTTGCAAAGCGGCTGAAGAAGGACCGGTGAAGAAAAACCATAGCCAAGGCAGCGGTGCGGCTAGAAGCAGTGCCGACAGTCGGGTTTGGTTTGGCAAGTCCTTTAACGGTGAAGTATTGCCCATTAACGATATTCTTGGTGAAGAACGAAATGATATTATTATCAAGGGAAAAATTGTAAAAATAGAATTTCGAGAATTAAAATCTAAACGTATTTTGATGTCTTTCCAAATTGCAGATACAGGAAACGGTATTTCTGGTCGGCAGTTTTTGGAAGTGGGCGGGAACGGCAGTGCCAATAAATATCGCCGTAAAAGCGTGCTGTCGCCGGAAGACTATGACCTGCTTGTTAAGCGAATGGCCGTAGGAGCGTATGTCCGCATTCATGGTGACGTTATTTATGATACGTATGTCAATGACTATGTATTCAGTGCTAAAGATATTATGGAAGAAGAAGCGGAAACGGTGGAACGGGAAGACAACAACCCGACGCCGCGCGTAGAACTGCACCTTCATACGGTTATGAGTGATATGGATGCGCTGATTACGGTAAAAAAATTAATCAAAACGGTAAAAAAATGGCATCATCCTGCCATTGCTGTAACAGATCATGGCGTCGTGCAGTCTTTTCCACTGTTGCAGGAAATTTCTACGGATAAGACCAATAACGTCAAAGTCATATACGGCATGGAAGGCTATTTGTTTGATGACAAAATTGACCAGTCGTATCACATTATTATCTTAGCAAAAAATCAGGTTGGTATTCGCAACTTGTATAAACTTGTCAGCATTTCCCATTTGAAATATATTTATCGCGGTCGGCCGCGGATTCCACGCGCCGTCCTCAATGAATATCGGGAAGGACTGATTTTGGGATCTGCCTGCGAAGCCGGCGAATTGGTGCGCTCAATGGTGCAGAAGAAGTTACCGTATGAAGAATTGAAAAAAATTGCTTCGTACTATGACTATTTGGAAATTCAACCGCTTACAAACAATCAGTTTTTGGTGCGTGAAGGACTAGTTGCAGATGAAGAAGGACTGCGGGATATTAACCGCACGATTTTAAAACTTGGTGATGAGTTGGGCAAGATGACCGTAGCAACTTGTGACGCCCATTTTCTCAATCCAGAAGATAAAATTTATCGTGAAATCCTGATGACGGGCAAAGGTTTTAAAGATGCACAGTTCCAGCCGGATTTGTATCTGCGGACAACGGATGAAATGCTCAAGGAATTTGCGTACCTTGGCGAAGAACGAGCTAGAGAAGTCGTCATTACCAATCCCAACAAGGTCAATGAAATGATTGAAGATGTCCGGCCTGTGCCGAAGGAAACGCTGTATTTCCCGCAGATTGCCGGTTCTTCCGAAGCACTGAAAAACATGTGTTATGAGAAAGCACATCGGATTTACGGTGACCCGCTGCCTAAAATTGTAGAAGACCGGCTGGAAGAAGAATTTACATCTATTCTCGGCCACGGGTTCGGTGTCTTGTATTATATTGCGCACAAACTAGTAAAACATTCCAACGATGATGGGTATCTCGTAGGGTCGCGTGGGTCTGTTGGCTCTTCCTTTGTCGCTACAATGTCTGATATTACGGAAGTTAATCCACTGCCGCCGCATTATGTCTGCCCGCATTGCCAATACAGTGAATTTTTTACCCATGGAGAAGTTGGCGGGGGATTTGACCTGCCTGATAAAACATGTCCCAAGTGCGGTACGCCGCTGCATAAGGATGGACATAATATTCCGTTTGCTATTTTCTTGGGATTTGATGGTGATAAAGTTCCGGATATTGATTTGAACTTTTCCGGCGAATATCATCCGAAAGCACATAAATATACAGAAGAACTGTTTGGCAAGGACAATGTTTTCCGTGCAGGGACGATTGGTGCCGTCAAAGATAAGACGGCGTATGGCTATGTCATGAAATGGGCCGAAGCCCGGGGAATACGCGTCAACGATGCGTATATCAACAGCTTGGTTAGCGGCTGTACTGGCGTCAAGAGTACGACGGGTCAGCATCCGGGCGGCGTTATGGTTATCCCGCGCGATATGGATGTACACCACTTTACCCCGGTACAGTATCCGGCCAATAAAAAGGACAGCGGCATCATTACAACACATTTTGATTATCATTCCATTGAAGGACGGTTGGTTAAGCTCGATATTCTCGGCCACGATGATCCGACGGTTATCCGTATGCTGGAAGATATGACGGGTGTCGATGCTAAGACGATTCCCTTTGATGACCCGGAAACAATGAGCTTGTTTTGTTCGCCTAAGGCGTTGGGCGTTACGGCTGAAGAACTCGGTTCTCAAGTTGGCAGTTTAGGCATTCCGGAATTTGGCACGACGTTTGTTCGCAAAATGCTTGTCGATACCAAGCCGAAAACTTTTTCTGAATTGGTACGTATTTCCGGTTTTTCTCATGGGACAGACGTGTGGCTGAACAATGCGCAGGATTTAATCACCTCTGGGACTGTACAATTAAAAGAAGCTGTTTCCACTCGTGATGACATCATGAACTATTTGATTCAGCACGGCATAAAACCTAAAACAAGCTTTAAGGTTATGGAAAATGTCCGTAAAGGGAAGGGCATTGATAAATTAAACAAACTGGGACAAAAGACGACAGACTATGAAGGTGAACTGAAAGAAGGACATATTCCGCAGTGGTTTATCGATTCGTGTCACAAGATTGGCTATTTGTTCCCTAGGGCCCATGCGGTTGCTTATGTTATGATGGCTTTTCGGATTGCTTGGTTTAAAATTAACTATCCCTTGGCGTACTATGCGGCGTTCTTTACGATTCGTGCTAAAGCATTTAAGCTGTCTGCCATGATTCATGGTCTGGAAGGACAGCGAAAGGCAATGAAAGAAATTTTAGCGAAAGGGAAAAGTGCAACTAAAATTGACCAGGATTTGTATTCCGCACTGGAATTAGCCGTAGAAATGAGCTTGCGCGGCTATTCCTTTATGAATGTAGATATCAGTCGTTCTGCAGCAACAAAATTTACGATTTGCGACGGAAAAATTTTGCCGCCGTTTACGGCTGTAGACGGCCTAGGAGAAAACGTAGCCGAACAAATTGTAGCAGCTCGTGAGGAAGCACCGTTTAGTTCTAAAGCTGACCTCAAAATGCGGGGCAAAGTCAATCAGTCCACCGTGGATTTGATGGCAGAAGAAGGCTGTTTGGGTGATTTGCCGGAAGATGAACAAATTGACTTGTTTGCCATGTAAAGACTATCGACATTCTTTTTAATTTGTCATATAATACAACTATGTTTTATACGCTAAAGGATAAAAGTGAAAAGGAGTTGAGCTGTTGATGAGTGCAAACGAAAAATTGAAGGATCACCTTCATGACCAGCTCTTTACGGCTATTTTAGAGCTGCAGGACTTAGATGAATGTTATGAGTTTTTTGAAGATATATGTACGATTCAGGAAATGAAAGCGATTGCAGCCCGGCTGGAAGTGGCCCGCATGCTGAAGGCCGGCGATATTTATGAAGATATTGTCAAGAAAACCGGCGCGAGCACGGCTACTATCAGCCGTATTAAACGTTGTCTGATGTATGGCAGCGGCGGTTATGGAAAAATCTTGGATCGAATGGCTGCGAAGAATCCGGATGTACTAAAAATTAGTCCTAAGAAAAAATAAAGGAGATAGGATTGAATGAAAGCCTTTTTGGAAGAATTTAAAAATTTTGCTATGCGCGGTAATGTAATTGACATGGCAGTCGGCGTTGTTATTGGGGCCGCGTTTGGAAAGATTGTCAGCTCGCTGGTAAGTAATGTGATTATGCCGCCGCTAGGCGTATTGATTGGCGGTATTGATTTTTCGGATTTTTTTATTGCGCTGAGTACG
>JBNMKW010000014.1:0-46536 GCA_050874545.1 Megasphaera sp.
GGATTGTACCTTGTAAGACAAATGAATTCCATACCGTGAACCATCGCCAAGAAGGCGCTCAAAATTCGGCAAATCCGTCGGCGTAGAAATAATTAAAATATCGCGAATCCCTGCCAGCATCAACGTAGACAAGGGATAATAAATCATCGGTTTGTCATACACAGGCAACAACTGCTTCGAAGTCACCATCGTCAGCGGATACAACCGCGTTCCACTGCCACCTGCTAATATAATTCCCTTCAAAATAATTCAACTCCTTTTATACTATTACTTATTTTACTAGATAAAAATATTACCAAAAATATCATAAATGCAATATTGATTCTTATGTCTTGATTTATATGTTTTACATGCTAATACAAATTGTTCAAATGAGTCAAATGCATTAATAAAATTATCTCCATTTTTTATATCACATTGATAGTATTGTCTACAAAATTCCGATGGTTTTAACTGACGATTTTTTCTAGAAGCTTTTTCCCATTCTCGTTCTGTTTCAGGATTTGCTAATATCAAGAGAATTTCAATTTCTGGCGGTGTAAGAATTTTTATAACGGGTATCTCTCGGCCTGTATATTTTGATCTTAAATTCTCTCTTTCTTCTCGTTTGGAGTCCAGAAGATAGAATACAGCTACATCACCATCATAGTCATATTGAAAACATTGATCTCGTAATTTATCCCAGCTCTTGCGTCCTCTCGTCCTCAAAAAATCCAATGAATACGTTTCAAATCCTATTTTATGGTTTTCATGAATCCATCGCAATGCAGCTTCTTCATTTTTCCCTTCACAAACGAAAAAAACATAGGCGTAATTTGAAAAAATAGACATTATACGCCCTCCTTATTCACAATAGATGCAATCCATTTTCTTCCATTTTCCAAATCCTGATATCGCGGAGCTGTCCCGTTTATGACGTTTTCTAAAATAACTTTGCTTTTTAAAAGTTCATTTCTTTTAACGAAGTCTGAATATCTGACACATTCAAAATAATTTTCTTTATCTCTCCGTGTAATATAAATATTATCTTTTCGAATAAATGAATCTAATAATTCAGGATAATGTGTAGAAAATATCAAGCAAGCTCCCTTGGGATTCGTTGTTTTATCCATAAACAACTTAAAAAACCATTCTATTATTTTTTTATTAAAATGGTTTTCTATTTCATCTATAAAAACATATCCTCCTAACTTCAAGGTACGAATGATTCCCGGCAAAATAGTCAATCCTTTTATCATACCAGAAGACAACAAATTAACCAATCCCATAGGAGACCCACCATATGTAAAGTCGTCACGATTTTTGAAAGATAGTGTATACTGAGAATTACCATCTTTATCACGACGAATGCTCAAATTTTGAATATTAGGGTCAAACACATGCAAAGCTTCTTCAGATGGAACACCCAGCCAAGCAGGAAAATTAAAATTGGCATTTTGTCCCAAAGGGAATACCGTTCCTTTAACGCCCTTTAAAGAAGATGCAATACTAACATCATCTTGTAAATAAGGATTGTCTTTTTCCTGACTGCGATTTACATAGGTTTTAAATTGGAATACATCATTAAAATTTTTTCTGCTTACTTTGCTCAATGCAATTCCTTTTAATTCTTCAAAAATAAATTTAAATCCATTATTTTCAATCGCTGCATTTAAAATATCTTCTGCTGAAATAACAGAGTGCAAATGATAAAAAGTATGGTCATGTATAAAAAATATTTTCCATTCTAATTTGCGCTCTTTTAGCACAGGAATTAATTTTAAAAATACTTGTTGAATCGAAGCATCATTCAGACTCTTGCCCTGTAAAATGACTTGTGTAATGGCAGACAACAATTCTAATGCCGTTGTTTTACCGGTCGCATTAAGACCAGTAAATGCCATCAAAACTTGGGTATAGATGCCAGACTTTACTCTATAAGCAGGTAATATGTTTTCATTGTCATCCCTATTTTTTCTAACTAAATCATTATTCATAAAATCAACCGTAAATTTCTTATTAAAAAGCGTTACGTTATTTATTTCTACTCTTACTATTCTCATTGTCTCATCTCAATTCCCCACATATTTGCTAATGAATTCTAACATTACAACTTCATTATACCATGACAAATCATTAAATAAAACAGAATAGTTGTTTTATTTTTATCGATCAAATTTTGTTCATCGTACCCAAAATACAGTTAACTGTTGCAACTGTATTATATTAAGCCAAAACTTTTATAATATAGGAATTCTTGCATGATGAACCAACAACGCTTAAACATTATTACCGCCGTATCATCGTTTTGACTTCTTGCACCTGTTTCCGATTGGCAACCATATACCCAACATAGGCCGCCGCATAAACAAAAGAACAACGCCAGTCATCCAAAAGCACACTGGAAACAATAAAAACAGCTACCATCAATAATTCTGCCAAGATTGCTCTTTTTAGTCTCAGATTCAGCAGCTTTCCCATATAGTGTTCTGCCACTTCACAGCGAAAGGCATAAAGGAAAATGATAGAAAAAACAGCTGCATTCAAATTGTGCAACACTTCGATAGTAATTAGTGTAACAACAGCAGCTACGCCAACACTCATCAGGTTGATTTTCAGCATTAACGCTTCCTGACGTAGGCTTTTCAGGTACGTATTGATCAGCAGACCGACTTTACTTTCAAAGAGGCAAACTGGAAAAAGCACAGACATATAGATTAAGCTATCCGCATATTTGGGCAGCCACCAGGAAAGAATTTCCTTGATGGGATAATAAAAAATCAGCATAAAGAAGAGTATACAGGCCAAAATCGTACGGATCTGCTGGTACATCTCCGGCAGGCGCTTTCGATCCATACGTTTCAATATAGGGAAAAAGACGACACTCACAGAATTAATGAAGACCATGAGGAAATTCGAAACACCAAGGGTCAGCGACACCTTACCAAAAGTCGAGACATCCCAACCGATGGAAATCCCGTAGCGAACAATACCTATGATTAGCATGCTTGCAATATTAGCAAACATTAACTTGATACCGACTTCCAAATTCAAACCGGCTTCATGACAAATATCATGAATGCTGCCAATATGCGTCGTCCATAAACGACGGCATAAATAAAAACACATTACAGAAACAACCGATAAAGAACCCAGTTTTGCTATATACATATAGTGAAATTGCTTAAAGCCAAGTAACAAAAAGAAAAATACCAACAGTAATAAGACAATCTGTTCCGATAAAATGATTCGGGCATAATCCTTGATCCGATTTGTAATCTGCATAATAAAATTGCAGCCCGTATTGAAATTAACAAAAACTGCCAGACTGACCGCACAAACGAACACGGTCTGCTTAATCGGGTCGGCGATGAAAACTTGGGAAAATAAAAACGCCAGACCCGCCAGGACCAACTGCAGGATTACAATCCCCAGGAACTGCCCGGAAAAAACGCGCGGGCTCAGCTCTTCAAAGCTTTTGCCGGCATAACGCAAATAAATACCGTCTTCCCAGCCAAAATGCAGGAAGCCCAAATAAGAAAAATAAAACAAAAACAACTGCCACTTCCCATAGTCTTCTACAGGCAGCAGCTTCGGCACGAACATGACCATCAAAACAGAAACGCCTAATGAGACAATGTTCGCACCAAAAGAATACGAAATATTTTTGACAACTTGACGAAGGCTCATAATATAAATTTTCTCCACATTTTAGAATATTTTTTCTCCACGTATCTTCTTTTCTACAACCTCTTTATCAAATAATGGCGGCGTCGGCTTAAAACGACGATCCGCTTTTTGTTCCCCAAAACCTTTGCACTGGAAGAATCGCAACTGCTCGACATCAATTGTCCCCACCAGGACAGTCGATGCCTCCCCGCCTTTGACGCGCAGGATATCTTGATTATCATGTTTGGAAGGCTGCGTAATCCGGCTGTCACCGTAGTCAGACGAATTGGCCTGAATACAGTAACAATGAAGATCACGGGCCAGGGCTTCCAAAATATTCTGATAATAGTAGATGTCCTGATTCCATTCGACAGCAAAAATAGCATCCGCATAACTTTGGAATAAAGCTCTCTCCGTAATTGCTGACAGTTCGAAGCAGCAATATACAGAAAAGTATAAATCATGCCACTGGTACAATTCATACTGAGTTTGACCTGGCTCTAATAAATGGTCCGCATCCATCGGAATAAAGCCTCGTTCAAATAAGCTTTCGAATTCTTTCGGTGAAAAATGATTCTTCGGATGCAGCACAATAAGGGCACAAGGAACATTATTCTCTCTAAAAGGCAAAATGACGGCCACAAGATTATAGACCTTTTCCCCTACAATAAGATGTTCAAGCCCTGTAATCACAGCTACATCATTTTTCTTGCACGTATGGGCCAGACTGCTCAGCCAGGCAAACGGCAGACAGCATTCCGGCATGACCAATATATCCGCATGATTCTTCAGCGCACCATTGACTAGACAAGAAATATCTTCCCATCTTGCCTGCGTCGCAGTAGGCAAATGCACTAAATTCTTTTCCGTATCTTCATGCTTTATCTTAATATTGGAAACAACAACCTTAAACTTCTTTTTCGGCTCATTGGCAATGGCAATTCTTCGAATATAGCTAGATTTCCCCTTCATACTTTTAATAGAATACCCATGAGTATATTCACTACATCCATCCGCTTTATCCGATGAATCCGATTTAAATTGAAAATTAACTTCAAGAAATAGCTCAAAAGCCTCATCATAAGTATGTGCCAAAAAAGGAAGCCCTGGATTGGTCTGTTTCGATGCAGAAGCCAAAGAAATACATTGCCGGGCTAAGAGGATATCATAATTTTGAACTAAATACGGGTAATATTTATATTTCTGCAATTCGATTTTAATCCATTTCCACTCCTTGCCCGCATCGGCCAATAACTTAAATACAGAATGTAAATCATTGTAGGAATATTGCTTCTTCTGTGCAATAAATTCCTGACAAACAAGAAAAACGTCAGGCCAGATGGCATATAGATACTTATCCCCCATCCGTGCTCGTTCATAGGCAGAACTTAAACGGCAAAATGTCGAAAACTGTTTTCTCAGCAAACTACAATCCTTGTACGGTTTCAAACAATCATCATGAGGATCTAGAAAAAGGCAGAGAGCGCTCTGGACACGGCATAAGTCAAAAAACAAAAAGCGACGCAAAGATAGGCGCATATTGCGTACAACAGCCCGGTTATTATAACTTACTTTTTGGATTGCCCTGCCTATTTTCAGGACCATATCAACAAGCTGTTTTTTCTCTTTCTGCAGGCCTAAAATCGTAAGAATCCGTTCCCACAGCACATAATTATCGATTAATTGGGTATCGGTCAGCGACTTGATGAATTTATTAAGAAGCTGATTATCCCTGCGCAGATGATACGAAGTGATTTGCTGCTGCCTTGCTAAGAACTTGGACAAATTATACTTGTTAAGCCGAATCCCTGATATATCCCTGAACTTATTGAGTTCATGTTGGTCGACATCAAAAATCTTAGTATAATCACTTTCCTGAAAAGTAATTTCATCTTCCGGCAAAAAGCGGAACTCACTTTTGTTTTCTTCCAGATGTTTCCGAAACGCAGTCAACAATTCTGTAGAATTTTCAGGTGAGAAATAAAAAACTTTGCATTTTTTCATATTAAAAAAAAGCGCCGTTTTTTCCCCTAAGTGAGGCAATAACCTTGGATTCACTTGACACGATTGCGTTTCTTTATTGCCCCACAAAGCATCTGACTTTAGCCAAGAACTAAAATAGTCTTCAATAAATTCACTCCTTGTCATTGTCCCTGCCCTAATCTGTTCATATAAGGGATTGTTAGGATGAATTTTATCAACAACGATGATATCATCGACGTAACGACCAAAATACAAGGGATTCCAAGAATTAATGATTGTGTCATCAAACTTTTTAAGTACATAATTAGCCAAAATATTAGAAGGTAAAAAACCAATAGGCAGAATATTTTTCTCTGTACCCGAAAAATACTTTTTATATTTTTCGGCATAGACTCTTATAATCTCGCACACAAGTTCATTTAACCGCTTTAAACAAACTTCATCTTGTTCATTTTTATACGACGAATACTTTTCGTTAAAAATACCTTGTATACATTGATTTGTAACATCCAAAGAATAATAGAAACGATGAAAATCCAGAGTAAAAATTAAGATATCATCGCCATTCTTGAGATGCTGCTTTGCTATTGCTAACGCATTATCTTGCCATTTTTCGTATTCTAAATAATATGGTTTGAATAAATATGGAGAAAAGGTAATCTTCTTCATATCGTTGCAACAATCTTCAGCTCGATACACATCTTCCCGAAGTCGGTTCCCATAACAGTTTGTCATCTGCTTATCAAGATCTGCCCCTATTGTTAATACCCAAAGGACACTCAAGATATGACCAATAACAGGCAGTTGAATAAAAGCCTGGACTTCATCCACTTCTATTTTATGTAAATTCTCTTCTACATTAGAAATAATACAAGAATCTTGCTTCTTACTTTCTTTTAATTTCTTGGGTAAGAGGATACAGTGAATTCCATTAAAAACTTCTTTTTCTACATAATTTTGCCATTCGGCGTCTGTTGACTGAACTAATTTTTTCCATATTCCAATCAGAAATTCATCAAGTTCTTCAGCCGATTTTTTGTTTGTTTCAAATTCAACAATTTCTTCCTTCAGGATAACCTTTGTCTTATCATAATACGCATCGGATTTTAATTTTTTATACGCCTTTTGGCATAATTGAGAATCACTAAAAATCGAATCAAGACTCTGTTTTTCCATAATTATCACCCACAAAATTCTCGATTACTTTTAATCTGTCTCCCATGATATATTTTATCGTCTTCAATGTTCTTTCCAAAAATTTTCTATGAATCTCAGGAAGAAAATCATTCCATTTTGTCTCTGTACTATAAAACTGATTGCGATTTCCCCATTGCACCAAATGGTCATTTTCAATATCCGGCACAAGTAAATAACGTTCAACAATTTTTCCCTTATTCTTCACAACAAAAACTTTAGGATTCATTTCAAGAGAACCATTATGTATAACATGATTGCGTATACTAAGAATCATCTTAATAAACTCATCTCTTTCAAAAAGAGTTCCTGGAGTCTGCCAAATATTTAAATTTTTTGCTTTTCCATATGTTTTTTCATGTCCTCTTAACTTTGGAATAGTAGAAAAATTTTCTTGCGGATTTTCAATTTCATACATCAGCTTACAAAAAAGGTCTAAAACAGCATTCATTTTAGCAAAATAATTTTCAATGCAAAAAGAACACTTTCTTCCAACACGAGACATTACTGTATGTATTCCATCTTCGCTAAACTCAATAGCTGTGGAGTTAACTTCTGACAAGCAAATATAAAAATCAATAAAACAATTATCTAAATCTTCAAGCGTATTTTGAATTGCACTAACAATGTACTGACAATCATTTAAATAAATTAATTTATTTAAATGAGGCAATACCTCCTTACATAAAGTATCTGTCCTAAATTGCCGTACAACTTCCTGTAACGTTGTTTTAGAAATACAATTATCTGAAGTAAGTCCACCAAGAGCAATTTCTCTTGGTACTGCAAAAGATTCTTTTTCATATAATGTTTTATCCGGAAAATAAATATCTTCCAGTAAATCATATACTAACACCAAATCATCTAAAACTTTGCGAATTAGTTCATCATTGGGATAGAAAAATTGACTTTCACCATGTTCTTCATAACACTGAATGCAAAAATTTTGAGGAACTGCAAACCGCTGTAAATCAGGAACATTTTCTTGGCAAATACCACATTGTAAATATACCTTCATATCCTCACATCCATTTTTATCCCATCGTCAAAATCATTCGCGTAAACATTTCATTCAAATTTCGTGTCGCCTTCCATCCAAGTTGCTGTAATTTTTTCGTATCTAAATCCATATATAATTCCGGCGGATACATTTTCCCATCATTTTTCGATTCGTCAATGACAACGGATACAGGCCCATTGTACTTTTCTTTTATGATGTCAAGATTAGCTACTGTTTCAGCCATTTTTTTTATAGAACAATAAGCCTGTTCATTGGCAGCATTATAAGCTTCTCCAGCCTTCCCTTTTAATAAGACTGCTAAAATGGCACTTACTGCATCAGCAGTATATAGATAGTCTCTTTCTGTTCCACCTTTAGTAAACATGACAATATCTTTATGCTGCATAGCCGAATGAGCAAATTGAGCAAAGACTCTATTATCCCCTTTTCGAATCCCAGCGCCAAAAGTTTGAGTCAGGCGAATTGATTTCGCAGGTATTCCATATTCATCAGCGTAGCATGCACACAGCGATTCTACCATGCGTTTTACTTCCGGATAGCTATTTCGCGGTACCATGGTATCAACAAAGCTAGCATGTTGTTCATTCACTTTTTCCCGACAATGTATGCCGCCATATACTTCCATACTTGATAAAAATAAAAAGCCTTCAGAATCATTTTTTCTTGCAAGTTCCAGGAGATGAGTCGCACTCTTTAAATTGATTATGATGGTTTCTACCGGATGTTCCGCAAAGTAACGACTAGCCGTCGGGCTACCGCCATGGATAATATAGTCAATGTGTTCAGATACAGGCGGTATATTTTCCAAATCACCTACTAAAAATTTCAAAGGTGCTCCCGCTGCCAAGATTTCACGAAATCTCTCTTTTGCCTGATTTTCATCGCGCACTAAGGCGATTATTTTTAGCGGAATATTTTTATAAAACGAGATATAGGCTAAGGCCGAAATTAAATTAAAACCGATCAGTCCAGTAGCACCTGTAATAAACAGAGTTTTATTCATCAATTTTTCCCATGGGATATAGGCTGCCTGCGCAACGGCTTCCATATCTTCATGAAAAATTTTATTTGCAATCCACATACTAAACGCTCCTTAAAAACCTACAATCTGCAAATTTTCTTTTGCATCCAACAAAGCCCGGAACAGATAAAAATCCGTCGGCGTCGTAATCTTGATATTTTCTACGGGACCATCTACCATATAAAGTTTGGCTCCATAGTGTTGCATCAGCATAGCAGAATCAATAAAATCACTGCGATGTTCAGCTTGTGCTTTGAGATGAGCTGCATAAATGTCCTGCAAATAAAAACACTGCGGTGCCCGTGCCATCGCACATTGCGAACGGTTGAATATTTCCCCGACGCGTCCCGCTTCTCCATTGACAAAAATAGTTTCAATAGCCGGTGTCGTCGTAATCGCATTCCCATTCTTGCGAACACAATCCAGACACTTACTGATAGTTTTCTGATCAATCATCGGCCGGACGCCATCATGAATCAGAACAATATCTTTTTTATCCTGTGAATGGCGATAGACTGCAGCTAAGCCATGAAAAATGGATTCTTGACCCGTTGCACCGCCTGGAACTATTTCAATTACTTTTGTTATCTGAAATTTTGTTAAAAGCTTCTTCGCATAATCAATCCATGCTTCCAGACAAACTAATACGATTCGATCGATATCCGGATGATTTTCAAACTGCTCCAATGTATAAATAATAACAGGTTTCCCATGTACTTCTAAGAATTGCTTGGGAAGTGATTTGGTGTTCATTCTCTTACCTGTACCACCTGCAAAAATTATGGCTGTATACATGACTATCACCTTCATATTAATACTATTAATTTTCGTTTTTTATAAATGTACTTTTATCTTTGTTAGCACCGTATATATTATCAACATAAATATAATCTCCATCAAGTTGGTCATTGAAACAATAGTTTGACTCCATTGTTCTATCGAAGCGTAAATAACCCAATAGAACAAATATCCATAAATCAAGACACTAAATGTAGATTTTTGGAAATTTCTTTCTTTTATTAAAATTTCGTAGATAAAGCTGATAAAAAAACCTATTAGCCATGTAAATATACACATTCCAACAATTCCAAAATCATGTAAAGGTCGTCTGAAAAATGTATATACATTACCAATGATGCCTGTATTAAGTGATCTAGGCTCCAAATTAAAAGAAACGATAGGCATATCTGCACCAAATTTATTAAAAACAGACCACAATGAAATCAAACTTTCTTCGCCAAAAGATAGTGCATCTGATGTTGGCATTTGCACATATAAATTAAACAACTGGATAGAACCACCTATATAGTTTGAAACATATTCAAATAAATTCAAATCAATGGATCTACCAATCCAAAAAGTCGAATAATAAAATATCGGTATTGCTACTAAGAAATAAATTACCCCCTTAAAAATAACTTTACCATGAATGCTAATATGCCAACCGCAAGTTTGATGCCATATAATATAAGAATAAGCAAGAGCTGCAGATAAAAATTGAAGTATACCACCTCTACCTCCAGTTAATACCGATGGAATTAATGCAGTTATTGCTACCAACAACAGTAGGTATTTTTGTTGCCCCTGTTTTTTTAATGCCCAAAAATTTCTGATAAAGGCATAAAGAAATACATAGCTATTTGCTATTACAATTTTTAAACATTGATTCAACAAAGGATTGAGCTTTAAGGAATCATCAGTGGCAAAAGTTAAGTTAGTATTAACAACCCGGAAAGAATGCAGTAAGGAGCCTTCGAAGTATCCTGAAGTACCAACAATGCGAGTAATTTCTTTATAATACCAAAATGAAACCGCTAAATTAAAAGCAATACATAAGATAATAAAGAACCATTGTACATGAACAGGGTTCATTACTGCCTGACAACTCACTTTCCGTACTGGGAATAATTTTCTAAAAAAACGCACATTTAATTCAGCAAAGACGAAACAAAAAATACCAACAGTAAGAATCAGCAAAGCTTCCACACTATAGTCAATGTTCCAAGCAAAAACATTTAAAGCAGCAAAGATAGTACTGATGACAAACATTCCACAAAACACAACAGAAGGTGCCAACAAGTCTTTTCCGCAGCCAAAATATGCGATAAAAAGCATACTTATTTCAAAGAAAAGCAAAAGAAAAATGAGCATCTATATTCACCTTTTCTTATGAATAAAAGTCCATACGGCTTCTTTCAATTTCATATATAATAAACATTCAATAAAACATTTTTTATCAAATAATTTCCAAGAAATCCATTTAAATAAATTATTTTTTCTAAACGCATTACATGTATTGGCCGATATATGTATTAAATTCACAGTATTATTCGCATATTCTTTGAGAAATTGTTTTTTCTGAAAGATAGTCCAATGGCAAGCTTTACTATTTAAACAATTTAAAATAGACAATAAATAATTCATCTTAGATTGTAACAACATGCTATCAACTGCATTCACTTGAAGTAAAAAACTTTTTTCTTTCTTCTGCATCCTTATCCATGATTCCAATTTATTGGAAGAGAATTTTGTATCAGCACTTTGATTTTCTCGCTTATAATGAAAGAAAAGTGTATCTTCAATAAACTGTATGGAGCTACAATGTTTTAAATATTGTAAATTGAAATCATAATCTTCAACACCGGTTTTATAAAATGGATCAAAAGAAATGTTGTTATCCTTAATGATATCCGCTTTATAAAGGCCATTCCATAAAGCACGAATACACTGATTAAAAGCCGTATAATTATCTAATAATTCGTCAAAAGTCATTAATCCCTTGGATCCTTTTATAATCGATTCAATATTTTTCCCATTTGCGACCTCAATGGTCTTGTAATTAAACTTTAAAAGATCGGCATCTGCTTTACAGATTTCCTTAACTGATTTGCTTAAATAATCCGGGCTGTACTCATCGTCATGATCGCAAAAAGCAATAAAGGTTCCCCTGCTATGCGCAATCCCAGTATTTCTCGCAATGCTTATTCCTGAATTTTTTTCATGAATCGCTGTTATATTTTTGTATTCTACAGCAAACTCATCACATACATTCCCGCTTCCATCGGTAGCACCGTCATCCACCAGTACTAGTTCAAAATTCTGATATGTCTGATGTAGTATACTTTCAATCGCTGGTTTTAAATACCTTCCCGCATTATATACGGGAATAACCACACTAACCATTGGTCTATTCATTGCTATACTCACTCCTGTTGGCCAAAATAAATTTGCTTCCAATCATCTCTCTTTTGAAAGCATTTAATGCCCTGTTCTTTTTTTGGAGGAGGGGTCATAAAATCGCTACCATAGCGGTTCGTTAAGTAATCATTATATAAAATAGGTGCAGGAAATTTATGTCCCTCAAATGATAATGGCGTCGATTTCTCAAAAACTTCTCTAGGTACAATCTCGCCCCCATACATTTTCACGCCCAAGGGAACTGACACCGCTCTCGTATTTTTATGTGGATAACTATTAATATATTGTAATAATTTAAAAGTTTTCTTTTTTCCTAATATTCTGGCTGGAATCGCTGCGATTCTTCTTATTTTTAAATTCTTTCTCAATTTCTCCGAATCTTTGCTCATAATATCCAACAATTCATCATTTTCTTTTAAGCAACGTAATGAATTATATGAAAGTATGACTAATTTTGAAAAGATAGCTTTTACTTTGCGCAGGAATTTATTATCAGGAACATTTTCTATCGGCAAGACATCCATGTATATCGGATGTCCAATCCCCGGGTCACTCATTAAAGATCCTAAGGAAACTGTTTTGCTCATAAACTTTCCATCAACCGTAACAATAGAACCGTCTTCTGGATGAATATATCGATATTTATCAGACATACCACTTTTTTCTATGGCATGCGACAATCTTTTAAAATCATCATGGCGAACCAAAATATCAATATCGTCATCCCATGGAATCCATCCATGCTCTCGAACTGCTCCCAATAAGGTGCCCGCCGTTATCAAATAAAAAATATGATTTTCTTTGCAGATTTTATCAAAGTCTAGTAACATCTGTAAAAAAGCGGGTTGAATTTTTTCATGCAATAGTTTTTCATCATAATGAAAATAAAGCTCTTTATATTTATCTTGTCTTGATATTTCTGATTCTAATTCACTTGTTTTGTACATCTTTACCTCTTTTATTTATAAAATTACCATATTTTTATAGACCAACTGTGTATCTTCAGTATTGAGAAAGGGTGAAGGGTACCACTGAACAGGAGAAACTACAATTTTCTCTTTATTTTTAGCTAAATAAGCTCCCCACCACGAAAATGAACTGTTAGAAATAACAAAATGATCACAGTCCATCATAATAAGCAACTGTTGAACAGGTGAAGCTTCACCGATAAATTCCACATCGCAATCACAATTCATAATTTTTTTTGCTTGAGTTGCATCGTCCGTAAATACCCTAATACAGAACTGCCTATCTTTTTTTTGTGTCATGATATATTGCAGTGCACGATTGTAGTAATCACTAGTACAAATAGAGTATCCAGCTTGTTTATAATCCTTCCCACAACGAATACTAACAGCAATATATTCGGTTTTAAGCTGCTTTGTTTTTTTATATTCTTCTCGAAGTGGATCATCAATGTTAAAAAGTCGAAAAAGTTCAGACTTTACAGTCTCAACATACGCAACATTTTGAAAATATCCATAAACATAGATATTTTTTCTATTATTGACATAGCAATTCACTCCAGGATTAATACCTGCATAAAAAAGCCCCATCCTGGTAAAGAAAGGATACCAGTCTAGTTCTTGAGCAGAAATCCGTCTTTTAATTCCCTGCAAAATATGATATATATTTCTGCTAATCAAATACTTGTAGGATTGAACATGATTAGTAATGATAATGCCATCTAAGTTAAAATGTCCTAATTCAAAATTTCTTACGTGATAATACTGGAATTCTTCCGTATCGAGAATGAGCTTTTTAGCATTATATTCTTTTTTCAAAAACATCCCGTAAGCAAGTTGAAATAATTGATTACCCAATCCCCCTCTCATTCGGACAATTATATTTTCAGTGGACATACATAGCTCCTTCCATTAATAAATTAAACTAAAAACAGTCTCTCATTTATTTCTCAAGATATTACTAAAGATAAAGTTACGTAAACTGTTAGGTACAATAGCAACACCTAGGCGCACAAAAGTCCCCAATAAATATAGTCCCACCGTAATGAATGCTTGTTGATACATATACTGCAATAGTCTATATTGCGACATAAAATATTTCCAGCCACCTCTGCGTTTATACATATCACTGCCGGCCCGCATCCACAGTAAGGGTTCCTGCAGGTTATATCCTTGATAGCCCTTCTGCAGCATGCGAATCCAGAGGTAATAGTCTTCTAAGAGATAAAAGTCTTGATAGCCTCCGGCTGCTTCGACAGCAGATTTTTTGTACATGACGCAGGGATGGTTGAATGGATTGCGCGTTTTGGCAAATTGGATGATTTTATCATTCGTTTCCGGCGGGACTCGTTTGGCATTGACTACCGTGGGCGTTGTAGAAAATTCTTCGACGATGCCGGAGCAAATGCTGATATCCGGCTGCGCTGCAAACAGCTGTAATTGGCGTTCACAGCGGTCCGGATAGGATATATCATCACTGTCCATTCGAGCTACTAGTTCATTCTTGCAGTGTTTGATGCCTATATTCAATGCATTTCCCAAACCGCCGTTTTTTGTTAGGCGGCATACATGAAGAGCATCGCCAAATTTTTTCTGCATTTCGTCAATGACGGCATCGAGTTCCGGATTTAACGGGCCATCACATACCAAGACAAAATCATCAGTAGGAATGGTTTGCTCGTAAATGCTTTCCATGCTTTGCCTGAGATATTCCGGTTGTTCTTTATAGTATACGGACATCAAAACAGAATACTTTTTCTCCATCTATACCCTCTCTTCCTGCTGTATAACGTATCTATATTTCATAACTACTCAAATCCTTTTCCTGCTGTATCCCCGTGCCTTCTGTTGCGCTTTTGGTGAAGATGACGCGTACGGTTTGGATCATGATGATCAGGTCTTCGATGACGCTGCATTGTTGGATGTACATGAGGTCATAGATGAGTTTGTCATATGGGGTGGTGTTGTATTTGCCATAGACTTGGGCAAGACCTGTAATGCCGGGTTTGACATTGGTTCGGTAGGCATATTCGGGGGTTTCTTTGATGAATTGTTCGACAAAGAAAGGCCGTTCGGGTCTGGGGCCTACGAGGCTCATGTCACCGACGACGACGTTCCAAATTTGGGGCAGTTCGTCGAGGCGTGTGGCACGGAAGATTTTGCCTGCACGGGTAATGCGGGGATCGTTTTCTTCGGCTAGCTGGGGACCGGAATATTTTTCGGCATCGGTCCGCATGGTGCGGAATTTGTGAACTTTGAAGGGTTTACCGTCTTTGCCGGTTCGTACTTGACTGTAAAAGATAGGGCCATGGTCATCGAGCTTGATAGCGATGATACAGACTGCCATAAACGGCAAAGCAATGAGAAAGGCTATACCGGAAACGATGAGATCCAGCGTCCGTTTGAGGACACGTTGTTCTAGGCTCAGCTGCAGATTTTGAATTTCAAAAACGGGAATATCGTCGATTTTTCCCAGTTCAGCATCGTTGCAGAGGACTTCGTACATGTCCGGCACGAGAATAGCCTGTTTGTTGTGCCGGTAACAATAGTCGATAATCGCTTTTTTTTCGGCTTTTGGCACACCTGGGCAAACAATCAGTCCCTGAGTCTCATCGGCATAGGTCTGCCAGTTTTTGCGCATATCTGTACAGACGTATTGCAGATGCCAGTTGAGCTGAGGCTGATGAAGAAGACGATTATAAACATGGAGGCATTCTTCTTTGGGCCCGAATAGAAACGCTTTGCGCCGGGCATGAATCGCTCGTTCGACATGCCAAGCCGCGCGGCGCCAAGCGATAAAGGCAACACATTGAATAGCCAAACTCATCAGGAGTTGTCCGCGGGAATAGGAAAATTCTCGTACAAAAAAGCTCAAGGCCATCATGATGACGGCAGTTCCCAGCATGCTGACCAGCAGGCTAAGAATGATTTCGGCAAACCGTTTGCGGCCAATCGAATAGAGTCCATTAATATTAAAGAATAGTCCGTTGACGATGATCATGACCAGCATCATATCGGAATACATGGTTAAATTGGCCGCCAAAATATTTTTATTTAAAATGAATGCCGTGGCCAGACAGTACGAACCAATCATAATCAGTATGTCGCCGACTAGCATGATACATTTGCGTGATTGCGGAAATTTCCGTTCCCCCATGGTATCGTGTCTCCTTTCGCTTACTTTTGCTTCTTCTTTTTATGTTTTTCCCCTTCTTCATCATAGTAGTAATAATAGCCGTAGCCATAGCCGTAGCCGCTGTGACGCTGCGGGACGGCGTTGAGGACGGCGCCGAGAATATTGGCACCGGCTTGTTCCAGTCTTGTTTTTGCTAGTTTCGCTTCGTCTGGTGAGATTTTACCGGACTTGATGACAAAAACGATGCCGTCTACTTTCGGGGAAAGGACTGCCGCATCGGTGACGGCAAGAACCGGCGGCATATCGACGAGTACATAGTCATAGATATTCTTAACCTTTTGCAACAGTTCGTCCATTTTTTTTGAGCCCAAGAGTTCTGACGGATTGGGCGGCACGGGGCCGCTAGCCAAAATATCCAGATTTGGGTGGTCACTGGGCTGAATGGCTTCTTCCAAGGGCATGTCCATGGCAATACAGTTGCTCAGGCCTTTGTTGAACAGGCCAAAGATGCGATGTTGCACGGGTTTACGCATATCGGCGTCGATAAGCAGCACTTTTTTGTCATCCTGTGCCATGGCCAAGGCGATGTTGGAAATGGTTGTCGATTTACCTTCAGACGGCGTCGAGGACGTAAAGCTGATGCATTTGAGCTGCTTGTCGGCACCGGCAAACTGCAGGTTGGTACGGACAGCTCGATACGCTTCGGCTATAGGAGATTTGCTATCGTGTTGTACAATTAATTCTATTTCTTCCATAGTTTATCTCTCCATTTCTGTAATAAGCTGCGATGCTGATACGGTCTGTCAGCGCTGTCTGCTTCAGGAATAATCCCAATAACAGGCAGTCCCAAGAGGTTTTCCACATCGTCCGTCGTTTTAATCTTACGGTTGAGCAGGGATTTCGCAACAACCGTACCGGTGCCAACAATAAGCCCCAGCAAGATGCCGATAACCAGCGTCAGCAGTTTGCGCGGCTTGATGGGTTTTTCCGGAAGGGTGGCTGCATCGACAACTTGAACTTCGTTTGGCACCATGACTTCGGCGACTTTGGATTCTTCCAGCCGTTTTGCCAGCATGACATAGATTTCGCGAGCTACGTCGGCATCGCGTTTGACGCGGATATAACCGCGCTGTTTAGCCGGCAAAGCGGAAATGGTAGCGTTGTTTTGAGCATCCAACGAAGCAATGGCCTGGCTCTTGCCTTCAGCAACGGCGACAGCCGCTTCGTTTTTAAATTTATCTGCCAATAATCCTTGCTGTACGGTATTGCTAGATGGTGCCTGCTGGGCTACAATCTTGCTGATTTCATCATTGAGGCCAGCTTGCGCCTGCTGGATTTGTTGATTGATTTCCTGCATTTTCGGATGTTCGTCCGTATATTTGCCCGTATAGCTGGCTTTCGTACTTTCGAGTTGTGCCAGCTGGACTTTATACTGCTGAATAGCCGGGCTGTCGGCAATACTTGTACCGGCACTGCCCAGTTGCTGATTGACACTGGCAAGAGCAGCTTTTGCCGTTTCCAAATCGAGCTGGTTGGCAGCTTTGGCCTTGTCGAGTTCCGATAATTTGTCCGTCAACCCTTTCATCTGATTATCTGTCGAATAAATCTGATTGGCACTTTGGTAGGCCTGTAATCGGCCTTCAGCATCTTCCAGTTCGTTTTTGGATGTACCGACACGGTTTTCCAAAAACTGTCGTGTCGTTTGTTGTTCTTTATGGGATAAGTCGGCCAGTCGTTTCAAAAAGCCATCGACAATCATCTGATTGGCTTTCTGCGCTTGTTCCGGCGTCTTGCCCGTAACGTCTACCTGCAGGATTTCTGTGTCTTTAAACGGCTTGGTCGTCACGCGGCTTTTAATAAAGGTTTCGTATGTCGGATATTTACCGTCATCATCCGGTTCTTCTGTCGCTTTGATGACCGGTTCGATGACATTGCGGCTTTTGAGGATTTCCGCATCCGTATTCATGCGTTGTTTGCTCATCGTATCCGAGCCGCCGGGGAGCTTGTCCATAATGGATGCCCCCAGCCCTTGAGACTGTTTGATACGCAGCAGCGACGTAGACTGATACGTTGGCGATGCAATGAGCAAATAGGCGCCGGCACCGGCTGTAAAGAGAGCCGTTATAGCTGCGATTGTTTTTTTATTTTCCCACACGACTTGCCACAGTTCCCGCAAGTCAATTACTTGTTCTTCCACTCGGTTCACTCCTTAGTGATGTATTCCTATGCTATCTTAGCGATTCTATTAATCATCATTATTTTTGATGCGCTGTACCGTGTAGACTGCCGAGAAGATCGGTGCAATGTCTCTGCTAAAGCTGATACGGCTGTTTTTGGTGAGATAAAGGATGTCTCCTTCACGCATTTCATAGTTTTCCGACATATCGCCGGTCTGCAGCATTTTGTTGAGATTAATCGGAATCGCTTTTTCCGGATTGTCCTGATGAATGAGGAATATTTTCTTTTTGGCTGTATCCCAGTTAAAGCCATTAGCTGCCCCGATGGCATCCATGACGCGGTGGGATTTTGTCAATTCATACGCACCCGGTTTATTGACTTCGCCAAAGACATAGACGCGTACGCCGCCGAGCTTGACGATATTGACAGCGACATCGGGCTGTACGATATAACGGGATAAACCGAGGCGAAGGGTTTCCGTAAATTGGCTGACCGTCATGCCTTCGGCGTCGATTTCTCCGACTAAGGGAACAGATATTTTGCCGTCCGGACGAATCCGATACGGCGTGTCATTGGTATTGGACGTTGCCGTGCTGATATCTTGATCCTGCGTAATAATAATACTGAGCTGGTCGCCGGCGCGCAGTGTATAATCGGCTGCAAAGGCACCCGCTGTCATACCCATCAGTACCGCTAAAGACGCGAGTAATTTATACTTCATTCAAAAACCTCCTAAATCCATTCTATATCTTCATATATATAGTATGACAAAAAAGGCACCATATGTCTATGCTGCCCTATGATACATACGTAATATTTTACCCATGGCATGATACATTGGTACATAAAAAGTGTAATATGTGACAACATTTATCACGTGGGGGGGGGGGTAAAACTTTTTCTATTTTCATCCACAGTGGCGCATTCCAGCGTATGGACATTCATATCACTGGCATAGAAAGCAGATGTATCTTCTATTTTTTGAGTACACAAGATATTCATTTGATACATATGCTTCCTTCCTTTCTATGAAAATTGTATGATATGCCGAATTTTAATGAAATAACCGGGCAAAAAATCCCTTCTTTTTTTCTTGCCATGCTGTCGGCAACTCTGGCGGATAGACTGGTCTCCCTTGCAGCATCTTAGCCGCATGGCTTGTATACTGCTGCATGCTGCCACCCAGCTTTTGGATTTGCTGCTGCCCGTTGCGCTGGTCCGGCGTACGCCAGTCCGTGCGATGCGCGTCGCTTCCTACAAAGACAACCATGTGGTGACGCAACAGGTTTTCTGCTCGCTGCTGTACGTGCTCGCCAAAAGCTCCGACAAAGCTTCCCATGTTACACTGCGTCAGCACGCCTCGCTGCATCCACTGCAATACCCGATCAGGGTGATGCATAATGCGCGTGTAACGTTCAGGATGCGCCAAGATAGGAATATAGCCTCGCAGCATTAGTTCAAACAACAGCTGTTCTGTCTGGTCTGCCTGGCTTTGTTCGGTCAGCTCTGCCAAGATATACGGTGTTTCGTTGATGCAATAGCGTTTGCCGCCTTTGGGCAAAAATTCCAAGGCTTTATAATTCATTTCTACTTCTGCGCCGGCATAAACACGAATCGGAATGTGTGCTTTATCGGCTTCTTCTTGTACTTGCTGTACTCTCTTTTTTATGTCTTCCCACTTAGGGACTGTTTCATGACGATTGACATGGGGGGTCGCAACAATATCTGTGGTACCGGCTGCTACCGCCATACGCAGCATCTGCAACGTCATGTCCATCGAACGGGAGCCGTCATCTCCTTCGATATCTGGTAAAATATGTGAATGAATATCAAAAAAAGACGTCATCTGTCTTACTCCTTGTATATGTGAACTCCAAATTATATGTATATACTACACGTAAAGCACTATATTGTCAACAAACAAACTCTGATTTTAAGCGGTTTCCCACCATACAGCAGGTACATCTAAACCACATCATAGACAACGTACTTTCTTTCCCTGAAAATAAAAGGGACTGCCATACAATGAGAATGTGTTAACCTCATTGTATGGCAATCCCTTATTATATAGTATGTACCAATGTGTTTTCAAACTAACCACTAACCACTAAACGCTAACCACTAATCCCCTACTGCTGCGGTGACCACGTGCGGTTGCGCTGTGCCTGTTCTTCTTTTTCATTGAGGTCTTGGGCAGCTAGTGCTTCCTGGTAGGCAGCTTGAGCTGCCGCTTCGGCTGCTTCCAGCTTTTGCTGGGTTTCTACGTTGACAGGTTCTTTGTTGTCTGTGTCTTTGTCTTTTGCAGCTTCGGCATTCTTTTTCTTTTCTTCTTCGACCGCTTTTTGGGCTTCGTGCAGTGTATCTTCCAGCTTCTTTAATTCGCGGCTTTGGATATGATGCCGTACTTCTGCTTCGACCGGTACATCGCCCTTGGGATGGATGTCAATGTATACTTCAAAGAGGCGGTTCCACGGCAGCGTGACCTGAATCGTCTTGGGGTCTACGCCTAGATACGTTGCAGCATACCGCTGTACTTGTTCTTTTGTCCGGCTCTGCATTTCCCCCATGACTGTCGGGTAATACCGTTTGACTGTGCCGGCTTCTACTTTTTGCTGCATGCGGTAAATGTAGTCGCGGATATTGGCTTGGTACGCCCAGTTGTCCAAGTACTGTGTCGTCAGCATGTCCCGATGGGCGTCGTCTGTCATATACCGTGACAATACGCCCTGCGAGATGCCGTATCCTACCGAGTTGCTGGCTGTGTTCCAGCCGTTGTAGGCTGCCAGCCGATACATCATGTTGTCTTGATACAAGCCATAGACCAAGGTATTGTCCGAACCATTGGAAAAGGCCATGTCAACGAGGCTGACCGGAATGCCTGCCGTGACTGCTTTTTCGATTTGTGCCAAAAAGTCTTTCGTAGACTGCAGCATAATTGGGAAATTTTCAAAGTTTCCCGATTCGCTGGTCGAGGTCGTCAAGGGCGTGTTGACTGCCAATACCAAATCCGGCCGTTCGTTGGCTGTCATCGTCCCGCCAATCGCTTCGACATGGGAGGCAATCGTTTTGCCAATCGCCTGGCCGTCATAGCTGGGAACGGTCTTTTCACCGCCGCCCAAGGGGTAAATGACTGTCACTTTAGGATGATAGTTGTTGAAATCGTTGTTGGCCCGCGTAATCAGCAAGAGGCCCAGCTGGTCTGCGCCGGGGAACGAGCCAAAGGATGTCTTGGGAATCGTTTCGCCTGCCATTTCCAAGTATTTCGATTCCAGTGAAGACTGGGTGTTGACGGAGTTGTCATCATGGCCCAGGCTGAAATACGTAAAAATGCCTTTTTTGGCATCTTGAATCAGCTGACAGTTAATCATCATATTTTTATGACGCCGGTCATACCAGTCCTGCAAGTATTCCATAGGCACGCGGCGCATGATAGAAAACCAATCGCTGCGTTCCTGCGGGCTCAGGCTTTCCGTGTCCATTTTTGCCTGCAGTGACGCCAGCTGGTACATATCCGAACCATACTGCAGATAATAGTCCGGCTCTACGCCTTTGCCGCCTGCCCAAGGGCTGCGCATGACCGTACTAAACGCATAAATAGGCACTTTTTTATATTTTTGGTGCAGCCCTTCGACTTTTGTCAGGCGTGCCTGCATCGTTTCTATGGGCAGATTATGCTTACGCGAATCGACAAGGCCGCCATAGACCAAGGAATCAATCGATAGAACCATGGCATCTGCCTGTCCGGCATGTTCGTCTACCCAGTCCATCAGTTTATCCGGCTGACCATGAAAATTGGCACCGGACAAATACCGTTCCGGCGGCGTAATCACGGTATACCCGGCTTCTTCGGCAGTCCGCACCGTATAGGCAAAATCAACAGGGCGGTTGTCCTGCGGCACATACAAAATAGTCCGTGCCAATGCCGTTGGCCCGATACTGACCAATACACTGACTACAGCAGCCCCTAAGGCTCTCTGTACTATATTCAAATTTACCACTCCTACTTTCACTCATGATAGTATTGATTATACCAAAATTTCATAGAAAATAAAATCAAAACAGCCTATTCTTTGCTGAACGCTTGACGCGGGGCAGGTTCCAATGGAAATACACGGCAACCAGCCGCAGTCCCACTGTCAGGACAAAGCCGGCAATCGCTGCCAGGTTGAGCGACATGTTTTGCTGAACGTACAATCCCCAAATCGCCAAGGAACCGACAATAGAAGCCGTCGCATAAATTTCCTGTTTGAGCACGCCGGGAATACGGCCTGCCAGCACATCGCGGATGACACCGCCGCCGACAGCCGTCAGCACGCCCAGCGTAACGCACAAAATCCAATATTCAGGATAATAAAAACATCCCAGCAAGGTTCCTGTCACGGTAAAAGACCCTAATCCCACGGCATCGCAGCAGATATACACGACCAAGCTGCAATGGATAAACTGCCGGTGAGATGCCGTGCGAATGTACCGTACGCTCATACTGCAAAGCAGCATCGTCGCCAAAATAATCCATACATACAAGCTGGTCTTAAACGCTGCCGGCGGTATGCTTCCCAGCAGCACGTCGCGGACAATACCGCCGCCAACAGCCGTCGCCGCGGCTAAGACAAAAATCCCAAACACGTCCATGCGTCTGGAAATAGCCACGAGCGCACCGGACAGTGCAAAGGCTGTCGTACCTAATATATCAAAAATCTGCCACCATATCGACTGCATCTCTCTTTTGCCACCTTTCTCATTGCAGTTGCATTTCATGTTATCATATACTATTATTATAGAATATGCAACTAACTGTCAGGCTGTGCGCTGCCGTATGCCGCACAGCAGCAGGTAAACACGCCACAGGAAGGACTTTTTACGATGACCAAAGATGAATTTTATATGGGAAAAGCCTTAGAAGAAGCACGTCTGGCCGCTGCCGTAGGAGAAATCCCTATCGGGGCCGTCATTATCTATCAAAAAAAAGCGATTGCCCGCGCGTACAATTTGCGGGAAAGTCTCCCCTGCGCAACGGCTCATGCCGAACTGCTGGCCATTGAAAAAGCCTGCCGCGTCTTAAACCGCTGGCGTCTGACAGGCTGTACGCTATATGTAACGGTAGAACCGTGTCCCATGTGTGCCGGTGCCATTGTCAACAGCCGCTTGGACCGTGTCGTCTACGGCTGCGATGACCCCAAAGCCGGTGCTGTCCAGTCGCTGTTTCATATTGTGGATAATCCGGCGTTAAATCACCGTGTCCGCGTCACGTCCGGCGTGCGCCAAGACGAATGCGCCGCTTTGATGAAACAATTTTTCCGCCAGCGCCGCACTCAAAAACGCAGCATTTTACCAACGCCCTGATACTGTTACAATTTTTTAACACTTCTATCCACCCTGTTGAAGCCCTGGCAGGGCGATGATATAATGGCAGTACAATAAATAACTACTGCATAGCAGCAACAGGAGGTATTCTAATGAAACGTTTTGTATGTAAAGCATGTATTGTGGCATCGCTTCTTTTCGGTACAACGGCTATGGCCGTACCGGCTTCGTTTGCAGCAGAACCGGAACGAGCCGTTATCCATGTTACAGGCTATGCCCAGCAGGAAGTAGCACCGGATACAGCCTATGTGACCGTCGGCATGGAAAGTATGGATGCAGACGCGCAAAAAGCCCGCACCAAAAACAACCTTGTCATGAATGAAGTCACCAACGCCATGAAAGCCATGGGGATTCCTGCGGAAAACTTAAAAACGACAGGATTTTATGTTGCGCCCAACTACGACGCAAAAAACAGCAAAATCATATCCTATACGGCTACGAACAATTTGCAAATTAAAATCACGGATTTGGACATGCTGTCCCGTGTCATCAGCAAAGCCGGCTCTCTCGGGGCCAATCGCATCCAACATGTCCGCTTCACCAACGAAAAAACAGAACAAATCAAAGCGAACCTTGTCAAGCAAGCCGTCATCAACGGACGCCGTACGGCAGCAGCCGCAGCCCAGGCAGCAGGCAGCCAAATCACGGGCGTAAAGGAAATCAATATTTCCAGCAGTTCCCCGTCCTACAGCAATGCCTATCTCATGAGCTCTGCCCGTATGCTAAAGGCAGAAGCCGCTGACAACACACCCGTAGAATCGGGAACCAACACGTTAAGCCAGACCGTATCTATGACGTTCTATATTCAATAACGCCGCATACTATAAAAAGGGATGTACCAACAGGAGAATTTCCAGTCCATGTCGGTACATCCCTTTTTTATGTCATTTTACATACAGTCCGCAACATTACACCATACTTTCTAAAAACTAGCCACTAACCACTAATACGCCGTCTGTATATCATAGCGTTTGCCGTCGCTGCGGATGGTAATCGTGCCGTGCTGTGCTGTCTGATAGATAGCTGCGCCTTGGTTTTGCAGCGTTTCCAATGCGTATTGTTTGGATTCCGGCACGGGCCGATACGGACTGCAGGAAATGACAGCGCAGTCGGGATGCACGGCTTTGACAAATTCCGGCAGCGTCGATGTTTTGCTTCCATGATGGCCTACTTTTAGCACGTTTGCCGAAAGTTCTGCCGGTGTCTGCAGCAGCTGCCGTTCTTCATCTTTTTGTGCATCTCCCATACACAGCATGGAAAAATCGCCATACGTCACACGGCAGACAAGAGAATTATTATTAAAAATCCCTGTCAGCGACGCACGGGGCAGTGTTTGGGCTGTAAACAGCGTTTGCGGCGCCAACACGTGAATCTGTACATCTGTTCCCAACGAGATGACATCCCCTTTTCGCAGCACCCGCCGCGGAATATGCCGCGCCGTTACTTGTTGGCGGTACTGGCTATAAAAATCTTTTTTACTGACTTGACCGTTGTCATATACCTGTCTAATGGGCAGGGCTTCACATACCGCTTGAAATCCTCCCAGATGGTCTGTATGGGGATGACTAATCAGCACGGCATCCAATGCCGTAATCTTCCGATCTTGCAGTGCCTGCAGCACCCTATCTTGTGTTTCCGCCAACCCCGTATCAATGAGCATAGCATGTCCTTGGTACTGAAGCAAAATCGCATCGGCTTTTTCTACGTTCAGCATCGTAATTTGCAATGCCGCATCCGCATCAGCTACGGTACCCAAGACGGCCCGAGATGAATGCGTTGCCGTATCATCTTGTGCCAGCCCCGTCATGACTCCCAAGGTCATACACAGCCCCAGCAAACAGCCGCACGCTTTTTGGTATATATGGTTCCAACGAAATACGTTCATGTACAACACCCTCCTCACCTGTTGATGGCTCTATCTGTTGTATATCATATCATGTTTTTGAGTATATGTATACATGACTATAAAGGAAGGCAAAAACAGTCTTGCCAATTCCATCATGCGCGCGATATACAAGCACAAACGGTGCTGGCAAAACCCGATGTCCTATATTATAATAAAAGCGATTTGATGTCTTTAAGGAGGCGTATGTTCTTTGCATTTCTTTCGGCGTTTACGCAATACATCGTTACGAAAACGAATCTTATTTGCCAATATTCTCATGGTTCTAATTCCTGTTTTTTTCTTATCTGTTTTAGGTACCTTTTTATTTATCGGCCTGCACATGACCGGCACGGCACGCGAAGGCGAACTGGCGTTGCTCTGGGCCAAAAAAGGGCCTGCCATTCCCGTAACTTACGCAGTCAATGCCCTGCGCAAAGTCGTAGACACAAAGGAGAATGTCCGTACCAAAGATGTCAGCCGTTTTTGCCGCACCTTGGAAGACAGACATATTTATGTCACGATTTATCAAGACGATACGCCTTTATATACATCCCCCGGCAAAGACAGTGAAACCATCAAGCAGACGGCCCAGACAGAAAGCAACTACGCTCCGGCGATGATGCGCTGGACCGAAGGGGACGAAGATTCCTTCGTGTTTTCCTATACCAGTCCAACCCATGCGGCGGCTATTTACGCTGTCGGTGCGTCCCCCCTCATTTCTTCATTAGATGAACGAAATACACTGCTGCGCAACGTACTGGAAGTCCTGTTCTTTACTATCTTGCTGATTGCTATCGCGCTGATTATCTGGCTTGGCATCTCCTTGTCGCGTTTTCTTTCCAAACAGATACTGGAACCGTTAGCCGCCCTGCGCAACGCATCCGATGAAATCCGCAAGGGTAATCTCGATGCGCCGCTTTTGGTGCCGACACACGACGAATTAGGCCAGACCTGTCGGGATTTTGATGCGATGCGGCGTGATTTAAAAATGGCACGGGAAGAACAAAAACGGTATGAGCAGAATCGCAAAGAGCTCATTGCCGGTATTTCCCATGACCTGGCAACGCCGCTGACCGTCGTCAAAGGGTATGCCAGCGGCCTGCGTGACGGTATTGCCAATACACCGGAAAAACAACACCGCTATATAGACGGGATTTATCGCACAGCCTGCTCGATGGAGCATCTCGTGGAAAGTTTATTTTTATTTTCCAAACTCGATTTGGGGCGTATCCCCTTTACAATGGAAAATGTTTTATGTTATCGTTATTTTGAAGATTTTGTCCAAGAAGAAGCCCCGCTGATGGCAGAACGGGGCATGACGCTGCATCTGCTCGGCAAACCAACCAAAACCAAGATTGCCATCGACCGCATGCAGTTTCGCCGGGTACTGGAAAACCTGCTAAGCAACAGCCTGAAATACAAAACAGCAGCTGCCGTCGATTTTACGGTAACGCTCACCGAAACAGCACACAGCGTAACGATTCACTGTGCGGATACGGGACAGGGCGTGCCGGAAGAAAGCCTTTCTAAGTTGTTTGACAGCTTTTACCGTACCGATGCAGCCCGTACTAACGTAGCCAAGGGAAACGGTCTGGGTCTGGCTATTGCCAAGCAGATTATCCTGTCCATGAACGGTACGATTGCTGCCTCCCACACGCCGGGCGGCGGCCTGACCATATCCATTACCTTACCGATTGTAAAGGAGAATATATCGCATGAAACGTGTACTCATCATTGAAGATAACCCAGAAATCACAGAATTGGAACGAGATTATTTAGAAGCAAACGACTTTGCTGTCGTCGTTTGCGGCGACGGCAAACAAGGGCTGGAGATGGCATTACAGGAAGATTTCAACCTGATTTTACTAGACATCATGCTCCCCGGCATGGACGGCTTTCAGGTCTGCCGCCACGTGCGGAAAGTAAAAGAAGTCCCCATTCTCATGGTGTCTGCCAAGCGGGAAGACATCGATAAAATCCGCGGGCTGGGTTTAGGTGCCGATGATTACATCAGCAAACCGTTCAGTCCCAGTGAACTCGTAGCCCGTGTCAAAGCGCATATCAGCCGCTATGAACGGCTGACACAAATCCATGAATCCTCTTCGGACATACTGTGTCACGGCGATTTAGAAATCCAATTAAAAAAACACCGCGTCTATGAACACGGCAAAGAAATTGCGCTGACAAATTTAGAGTTTGAGCTTCTTGTCTTTTTGGCACAAAATCCCGGCATTGTCTTTAGTCGGGAACATCTTTTTGACAAAGTTTGGGGCCAGGAAGCTGTCGGTGATACGGCAACCGTCATGGTACATATCAACCGGCTGCGGGAAAAAATCGAGCCCAATCCGTCTAAGCCCATATATATAGAAACCGTTTGGGGCGCCGGTTATCGTTTTGCAGAATAACCGCAGCGCCGCAAACGGCTGGCAGTAGTTATGAATTCGTATATGATAAAATAGAAAAGACTTCACGATTGGGATGGTGTGAATCCTCAAAATGCAGGGTTCGCGCCAATTCTTTTTCTAACGATTCCCGCCGTTTTTTATCCTGCAAAATTGCCAGAACATCGGCATGAGCGCTAATCAGCAAGTCACCGCGCACATGATGGGTGTGTACCATGTGCCGCAGGCGGCGGATAATTTGAATGGCGACGGATTCCGGTGAATACAGATACCCAGAGCCGCGGCAGACGTTGCACGGTGCAAACTGCACCTGATGCAGACCCTGCCGTGATTTTTTACGCGTAATTTCAACCAAGTTCAAGGCCGTCATGCCCAATACATGGGTTTTCGTCGAATCGGACGCCATTTCCCGTTCCAAAATCTGTAAAATTTCATCGCGTTTGTCCGGCTGCGCCATATCGATAAAGTCAATAATAATGATGCCGCCAATATCCCGCAGCCGCAGCTGACGGGCGATTTCTACGGCCGCTTCCTTATTAACATGGAATATCGTATCCTGCAGCGTACTGTTTCCCGTGTATTTGCTGCTGTTGACATCAATGACCGTCAAGGCTTCCGTGTGGTCAAAAATCAGGTTGCCGCCTGAAGGCAGCGATACTTCGCGCGCCAGCAGCTCGTGCAGCTCTTCTTCCAAATGATACGCTTCAAAAATCGGCTGTTCCCCTTGATACAGCTCAATGCGGTCTTTCCACTTTTCTGTCACCAACTGCATAATCCGTTCATATGCATCTTTGTCATCGACGACGACTTTTTTTACATCACTTGTCAAATGATCTCGCACGGTGCGCATGACCAAATCGGCTTCCCGATACAACAGGGCGTTTTTCTTGGTGACTTTGTACCGCTGACAGATACTATCCCACGTACGCAGCAAATACTGAATATCTGCCAGCAGTTCTTCTTGGTCGATACCTTTGGCAACAGTGCGGATAATCAGTCCCATGCTCTGCGGCTTAACGGCTGACACAATTTCCCGCAGGCGGTTTCGTTCTTCTTCATCACGAATCTTTTTGGATACGCCAATATAATCGACAGTCGGCATCAGCACGGCATAGCGGCCTGCCAAACTGATATTGCCTGTTACTTTGGCTCCCTTGGTGCCCCGTTCTTCCTTGATGACCTGTACCAATACGCTTTGGCCGACAGACAGATGCATCTGCTGGATTTCCTCTTTCGTCGCGGCTCGGGGAAATAAATCACCCAAATACAAAAAGGCATTTTTTTTGCGTCCAATATTGACAAAGGCCGCCTGCATCGCCGGCAGTATGTTTTGAATTGTTCCTTTATAAATATGATTGACTATATGATTTTCATCATCACGCTCTACGGCAAAATCACGCAGTTTCCCGTCTTCTACGACGGCCATCCGTGTTTCTTCGGGCATGATATTTCCTATAATTGTTTTCATCGGCTACCCTCATTTCTCTGTTGCCATTGTACCATACATTCCTCAAATGAGCTACAGAAAGGTTATACCAACAATTCAAACAGTATATCTACATTATCGGTATCATATTCGATTTGTTCCGACCATTCCCGCAACGATTCTGCCAATGTGCCCGTTTGTATGCTGGAAATCCAGATAAACGTCGTATTCAGATGGGCATAATCTGCCAATACACGATAAGGCACATCCTCGCATCGTTCCAGCTGGCGGTACAAGATATACTGATACATGCGCTGCCAATGATACGGCAAGCCGTCTTGTATCTTTGTTTCCATGGTTTGCAATACAGCCGGCAGCTGTGTTTGCAAGTCCTGCAGCTGCTGTGTCCACGCATCATTGATTGGCTCTGTCTGTTCCATGCATTCCAGCACAAACTGCAGATACGCTATATCGGCGATAGGCTGATACTGCTGCTGTGCGGCCGTCATCTCGATATGCAGATACGAAAGCAATTCGGCAAACGACACGGGGTGGTTCGCTAGGCTGTCTGTAAACAGCAAGGGCGATTGGGATGCCAGCAGCAATTCACAGCTTTTTTCGCAGCACAACCCTACACCGCCGAGTTCTACAGGCTCTACTAATGTATCTATTGTTTCATAAAAGCGAGGATGGAGCGCACAAATATCACACAGTGCGTCTTCGCCCAACGCCCGTACGAGATGACACAATCCGTCCGGCTGCAAAAAGGGACAGCTGCCGTTTTGCAGGCGAAACTGCCAAATGCCTTCTTCATTTTTTACCATCGCCTGCCGCAGTGCCGTGCCGATAGGTTCCGGCATGGTCATATAGGCAGCAGCTGTTTTGTCATCAATATCAATTTCCCAGCCCGTACTGCAGCACGTATGACGGCAGTTTCCCGCTTTACAAGAAAAGTATCTATAAAAATCAGGTACGATTTGCTTCATGCATAAAACTCCTTTTATAAAATCAAAAAAGCTGCAACAAAATGAAAATTTTTAGTCATTTTATTACAGCCCGTTTATTATACGATTTTACGTGCATCGGTTACAGAAGGACGATGCATTTTTCAAACTAAAAACTCCAAACGAAAAACGAAAAACTATCTTTTATTACGTGTGTCCTTATCCAGCGGCGTGACATCAATCGTCGTGTAACCGTCTTCGCGGTGTTTATTTCGCATAGCTGCTTCATACCCGCGGCGGTAGGCATCGTCTTCACGGCTGCCTTTGCGCCCCCGGAATTTCCGCCACAATCTGCTGATTAGTGAAATAATCACCAACACCAGTATGATATTAAACAACACGCCGAGAATATCTGCCATCCAGCCCATGCTGCCCCAGCCAAAAAGACTGCTCAGCATACTGCCCAAAAACATGCCGCCTGCCAACAGGCCAATGTTGCGCATGGCACTGCCCCAGCGCGATGTAGACTGCTGCGTATTGGCACGGGACTGCGTTTGCGCTGTTGTGTTCGTATTAGGACGCGCCTGCTGCGTTTTGGCATTTTGATTCAGCGTGCTTTGTGAATTGGTGCCGGAACCATTCGGTGCCGTTTTAGCCGGTGTCATGGGTGCTGATTTCGGTGCTGCCATGCGGACTGCGCCGCCTTTGGCTGCCCATACCGGCATGGATGCCGCAGGTACTGCCGTGGCAACCAAAAGAGCGGCCCCAGCGATCAGGCTCAAGGTCTTTCTTTTCATGTCGTCCTGTTCCTCCTCTATTATCCGTGTAATTTTCTATCCAACGCTTCCAGACGCGCAATCCGGTCTTCTGTCGGCGGATGCGTGCTGAACAAGTTCATCAAATTGCCGCTGATACCGGCAAAGGGGTTGATAATACACATATGCGCGGTCGATTTTGTCGCACCCGGCATGACCTGATAGTGGGCATAGTTGTCAATCTTAGCCAATGCTCTAGCCAGTGCCAGCGGGTCATCAATCATGCGGCCCCCTTCTTCGTCCGCCATATATTCCCGTGTGCGGGAAATGGCAAACTGAATCAGTGCTGCCGCAATCGGCGCAATGATAATCGTAGCAATCAAGGCAATCGGATTGGAGCTTTCGCCGTCTTCATCGCGGCCGCCGCCAAAAATAGCCGCCCACTGGGCAATGTTGGCAATCATCGAAATGACGCTGGCAAAGCAGGCAACAATCGTGCTGATTAATATATCCCTGTGCAGGACATGGGACATTTCATGGGCCAATACACCGCGGATTTCTTCTTCATCGAGCATTTCCATAATGCCTTCTGTAGCCGCTACGGCCGCATGTGACGGGCTGCGCCCAGTTGCAAAGGCATTGGGGACATCGGTCGGAATCACGTATACTTTTGGCATCGGAAGATCGGCTCGCTGTGCCAAATCAGCAACAATACGGTACAAGTAACTATTTTCATCGACTTCCTGCGCATGGTACATTTTGAGGACAATCGAATCACTAAACCAATAGGAGAAGAAATTCATCCCCAACGAAATAATCAGCATAATCATCACGCCGTGACGACCGCCAAAGGCACCGCCAATAGCCATCATAATACATGCCAGCAATGTCATTAAACATACAGTCTTTATACTGTTCATTACATCCACCTCGCTTCGAGCGTATTTTAAAGGTCAAAAAGTAAAAAAATAAATTTATCTCATTATATAAGAGAATATAGGGAATGTCAACGTGTTCTCCTAAATCAGCTTATTCATGAAGTACCCGATTATTATACCGATGAATCGTCACGGTATAATATCCTTGGGTATCTTTTTGCGGCGTCCAAGACACAACAACCGTCACATCGTTTTCTACCCATACCATCGTGGTCTTTTGCTGACTTTGGGGGAAATTTTCCATATTGGCATAAATCGTCGCCACGAGCCGCGTATAAATGGACTGGGCAATCTTTTTGTCTTTGGTCTTAAAATAGTTGTCAAAGGCCAGTACTTTGCCATCCGGTGCCGTATTGGCAGACAGAATACGAATGCCTTCGGTGACATCACTATATTCGCTTCCCGTAGACCGTTCCGCAACTTCTTCATGGACATCTGCCGTTTCCATAAATTTCCAATCGGGAAGAGTAATAAAGTTTTCATCAAAATCAGCACGAGGCATGCCCAAATATACCGTTTGATATGCCGTTAATGGATCTGCCGCAATTTGATCGACAGACAGCTTGTAATCAAACGCCTGCCCCGATGCTGCCGACATGATGGTCAGCACTGCCGCTGCACCGCATACGGCGTATCGTAATGATTTCATCTACGTATCCTCCTCTAACTTGTTATAAAAAAGGCATCAGCATATACGTAAACAGCGTAAAAATCAATCGCTGCAGCGGAATCAGAATATACGAAAATACCGGCGTAATCATCAGCAAAATCAAAATCAAAAAACTGTACCGTTCTACACTGGCTAATTTATAGTTCCAGGAAGTCGGCAGAAAACACATTAGAACACGGGAACCATCCAGCGGCGGCAGGGGAATCATGTTGAAAATCGCAAAGTTAATATTATACAAGACAATCAGATTCAACACCGGGCGCAGCGCTGTCCCTGTAAAAAGCCCCAGTTTCATGACCAGAACCTGCGCCACCAAAGCAATAAACGCGGTGATGAGGTTCGATGCCGGACCGGCTAAGGCAACACAGATTTCTCCTTTTTTCCAATGACGGAAATTATTGGGATTAATCATGACCGGTTTGGCCCAGCCAAACTGTGCCACCAAGAGCATCAAAGCCCCCACCGGGTCTATATGGGCCAGCGGATTGAGCGTCAGCCGTCCTGTAAACCGCGGCGTATCATCCCCCATGCGCACAGCCATGGCGGCGTGAGCATATTCATGAACAACGAGGGCAATCAACAATCCCGGCACACCGGCAACCATATTCAATATATTCAAACCAAACATATGCATCCTCCAATGTATAAATATATTCACTTATCATTATATTCGGAGGTTCTCATAAAAGCAATGACTTTCCCGCCAGTTGTGCAAAAACTGATACAAAACGGCAATACATACAAAAAAATAGGGCTGCAGCAAAATGAGTATTTTTCACCCCATTTGCCGCCGTCCTATTCGCATGCCGTTATATATCGTTTACAGCACAACAACGCACTTTCTATAAAACTAACCACTTACCACTAACCACTTGCCACTTACGAATCTTCATATACACGAACACGCAGATGCAGTCCTTTTTCCTGACAGATGGCACGGCACTTTCTGATTTCTTCACTGTCTTCTACATGATCGACGACGGTGAGAACCACATTCGGCACATACTGTTTGCAGTGCTGGGCAAACTGCAGCATGGCATCGTAAGACTGTATGCCAAACTGGCTTCGTGTCAATGCCAGATACCGTTCTTTGTTGGAGGCATTCAGGCTGATAGAAATGGTGTCGAGGATGCCGCCGCCAAAATCAGGGGCCGTATCCCGCTTGTATGCCAAATCGGACAAGCCGTTCGTATTGAGCCGAGTTAATACATCTGGGTGGGTTTCTTTGACATACTTCATCAGCGCCGTCAAATCAGCTAGGCGTTCTGTCGGTTCTCCAAAGCCGCAAAAAACGATTTCCTTGACATAATCCCACGGCAAGCCGTCGAGCTGTGTTTTGACTTCGGCAACAGTCGGTTCTTCTTTGAGCCAAAGGGTCTGTGTTTCAGCCATTTTTTTCATGCTGCGCAGACAAAATGTACACGAACAAGTACAACGGTTGGTCAAATTCACATACACAGACCGTTTGCCTTCGGGCCGTTCCTTTAAGCTTTCTGCTACAGGAATATACCTGCCTCCTGCTTCACACGTATATACAATCATGATTCCATCCTCCTATATTATAATGTTGTTAAAAACTCTTCAAACGCTAGGCCGCAGTTATGCGGAAGCTGCAGTTCCTCTGTATACACCATGGCCTTGCTGATAAAATCAGCAGCCGAGTGAACGGCTTCAGACAACGATTTGCCCTGGACAATTCGTCCGGCAACAATAGCTGCAAATACGTCACCCGTACCGGAACGATCGCTGCCGATTTTTTTCACGCGCTGTATTTCCGGCTCATTTCCTTTTTCATATATATAATTCAGCAGGTACTCTCCGTCATGCAGCCCCGTCAGTACCAGTTGAGACGGGCCTTGCTCAATCAAAGCCAACGCCATGTGTTCCAGCTGATCCGGAGACACCTGCCCTTGCTCCGGATACGGAATATCCAGCAGCCGGCACGCTTCTGTCAGATTGGGCGTAATCACATCGGCAACAGTCAGCAAACGGCGCATCTTCCGGCACATGTCTTCTGTATACGAAGGATACAGCCTGCCATAGTCGCCCATGACAGGATCCACGATGACTTTCGTTGCTGTCTGTTTAAAATCACGAATAAACTCCAATACCGTATCACTTTGCCGAGCCGAACCCAGAAACCCTGTCAAAATGCCGTCAAAGGCAAGTCCATTTTGTTTCCAGCTTTCTATATAAGCCGGCATACGCTCGGTGTAATCATCCATATAATACGCAGGAAACCCCGTATGCACGGACAACACTGCCGTCGGCAGTACGCAGCCTTGTATTTTCAGCGCAGAAATCAGCGGCAGCTCTACGGCAATCGAACAGCGGCCGTATCCCGTCACATCATTGACCAGCGCAATTTTCTTTTGACGTTTCATATATATTCCTTCTTTGCAGCTTTCTTTTAAAATGTACGGCTGTTTGGCAAATGACGCAGTGCCATGCCGGCGGCAAAAGCAACTGCCATATTCACGACGCCTTCGCCGATCAGTCCGGGAATCATGGGAATGGCAGAGGCAATACTGCTGTATAAGATAGCTCCGGCAGCCGTATACGATACGACCATCCAGGCAGAAGATACAAAAAATGCCAAAACCATGCGGGGCGACAACAATTTGCAGGGCGCGGTATCAGGCCGAACAATCCAAAACACGGCTTCTACCATGACCCACTTGATAATAAGCGTTGGAATAATCCAAATGGGAAAGCCGCCGATTAAATCTGCCAGTGCCGAACCAATTGACGCGGCAAAACAGGCTTCTTTGCGGCCGATAAACAAGACGAGCAAGTAAATGACAGCATCTCCCAAATGAGCATATCCCAGTGGAATCGGGATTTTTGGCAAAAACGTCATGATAAAGACAAATGCCGCCAACACGGCCGTCAGGCAAAGTGTTTTCGGTGAAACAACGGTTTCTTTCGTATTCATACAAATTCCCCCCAATGCATACCCATATTGGTTGCACATCCGCTTCGTGCCGTTCCGCATGAAAGGCTGTCTGTACTGGTATGCGTTAATCTGTACTCTATTTTATTATATATATATGATTCCGTAAATGGGACAGATTTTGTTTTTTCTGTCCTCTGGCAGACCCTATGTCTTTATATCGTCTTGCATTGCCAAACAACGTGAAAACGAGTACAATGTACATAGAAATTGTTCTTTTGGCGTAGTACTATCGTTCGTCTCACTATAGGAGGTCTTTTTAATGTCACATTTACGCAGTATTCCCTTTGACCCAGCTTATCCGATGATTACCGTGCCGTTTTCTGGTGAAACGATAGAAGATGTCGGTGTATCCGTGAAAGCCGTCATGAAACAGCCCTTTGATATGTTAGAATTTCAGGCCGGTACGTTCAATGGCGTGATTAATTTCACACAGCTTTGGGATGTGTTAACCCGTATTTCCATGGAAACGGATGAAGCACCGATTCTCTTTTCCTGCGACATGCATGCCCTGCCGGAATATTATCAAACTGCCCGTGATTATGCCGATATTTTGTCTTTTGCCGTACGCACGACACAAATCGATACGGTCGCTATTGAATCGTTTCTGCCGCCGGATACGATTGCCGACATTGCCGACAAATGCATGGAATCTGATGTCATTCCCATGATTACGATTCGTTTGGCTGCTCAGACAACGCCGGATATGATGCGCGCCCAGCTCGCCGATATGATGGATTTGGACGTACAAGTATTCCATGTCGTCATGCCTGTATCCACGACAGATGAAATTAAGAGCATGGAAGATACGGCTGCCGCGTTCATGAAAGAACATGCCCATACCAACGTAATTATTCAGCCGGTTGGTGCCGTCGCCAAACAACAGCTGCTCCAAGGAAACACGTTCCATTCACCACTTCTCTTTGCTTCTGCCGGCACCGAAACCGACACCCTGCCGTCAAGTGCTGCGCTTAAAGCCGCACTGACTAAATAACCTAACAAATCAGCGCATTTCATCGTCCATGTCTTCCCCCTGTACCGCAAAAGAAGCGATTTTCTTCTTGCTGTAGCGAATGAAGGCATTGATAGCTGCCGAATGAATCTGATCTTTTTTCCAAACCAAAAAAGAACTGTTTTCTATAGGCGGCTCTATGGGCCGTTTGCATGTACCGGGCACGTCAAAATTAAAATCAAAGCTCAAGGCTACGCCTACACCAGCTTTGACTAACAGATACTTATTGTACACAGACAAATTAGTATAGGCAGCTTTATGAATGTTGGGATACGACGCGCCAAACCAATGTTCCAACCGGTTGCGCACCGATTCACGGCTAGGCATAATGATGTTTTGTCCCTCCAAATCAGCCGGTGTAATACGCGTTTTAGCTGCCAACGGATGGTCTTTGGGCATAATCGCAACCCAAGGATCTTTTTCCGGCAGCGGAATAAAACTATATTTGCTGATATCGACAGGCGCAATGACAATGCCGAAGTCCAAAACTCCTTGTTCGATGCGTTCTTTGACATCATCGGCAATCCCTGTATATACCGAAAATTCAACGCCCGGATAGGCTCTGCGAAAATCTGCCATACAGGACGCAACGTATGTAAGATTGATCGTCTCCCCGCCGCCAATGGCAATACGGCCGGAAATCACTTCATCCTGACAGGTCATTTCCTGCGTTGTTTTGTCGGCAAGCTCTACTAATTCCTGTGCCCGGCGACGCAGCAGCATGCCCTCTTCTGTCAAATGCACACTGTGTTTGCTGCGGCGAAACAAGGCAACGCCGAATTCTTCTTCCAGCTGCATCAGCTGTCGGGACAACGTCGGCTGTGTAATATGCAGCAGTTTCGCAGATTTGGTAATATTCTCTTCTCTGGCAACTACTAAAAAATACCGTAATACCCGTAATTCCACCAGTATTTCCCCCTTTCGGATATACTGGTTTTATTATATCACACTAAGAAACCAGCTGTACCATACCAAGTTTTACGGTCAGACACTACGCTCTTTCTTAACACGTTTTTTTGTTTACAATTTGAAGAAAACGGCATCATAATAGGGCTGCAACCAAATGAACTAAACATTCTCATTTGGTTGCAGCCCCGTTACTATGCGGTTTTATGTGCATAATTTGTCACAGCATGATACTGAAACACGTTATGTGATAATCCTGTTTTTTGAAATTATCGTACCTTATTGGATATAGCTTAAAACAACGTCGGTCATCTTGGCCGTATCGGCTTTTTTAAAGCCTTCTTTATACAAATCCGGTGTGCGCCAGCCGGCCGCTAAGGCGTCATCCACGGCTTTCTCTATGCTGTCTGCTGCAGCGTCTTCGTCGAGGGAATACCGCAGGAGCATGGCAGCGGAAAGAATCGTCGCACATGGGTTGGCAATGCCTTTACCGGCAATATCCGGAGCCGAACCGTGAATCGGTTCATACAGGCTGGTCAGTTCGCCAATGGACGCGGACGGCATCATACCGATAGAACCGCCAAGAACAGCTGCTTCATCACTCAAGATATCCCCAAACAGATTGCCTGTGACGATGACATCAAACTGTTTCGGATTGAGTGCCAGCTGCATGGCGCAGTTATCGACATAAAAATGATTCAATGCTACATCCGGATAGTCTTTGGCTGTGTCAATGACCGTACGGCGCCATAAGCGAGATGTCGCCAAGACATTGGCTTTATCGACAGACGTTACTTTATGGCGGCGTTTTTGTGCTGCTGTCATGGCAAATTTGGTAATGCGCTGTACTTCCGGCACGCTGTAGTTTTCCAAATCCCATGCCCGTTCTACGCCGTTATGCATTTCCGATTCACAGCGGTCACCAAAATAAATGCCGCCGACAAGTTCACGGACGATGAGGACATCCGTTCCCGTTACGATATCCGGTTTGAGCGGCGAATATTCAGCCAAGACTTCCGGTACTTTGACAGGACGCAAGTTGACATACAATCCCAACGCTTTGCGAAGTCCCAGCACAGCTTGTTCCGGACGCAGTTTCGGTTCTACATTGTCCCATTGATCGCCGCCAACAGCACCAAACAAAATGGCATCCGCCTGTTTAGCAGCTGCAATCGTATCTTCCGGCAAAGGCATTCCAAATTTATCATAAGCCGTACCGCCGGCATCTTTCGTTTCAAAAGTCAAACCAATATGATATATGCTGTCTATTTTCTGCAGTACCTTGACGGCTGCATCTGTAATTTCTTTGCCAATTCCATCACCGGGAATGACTACAATATGTTTCGCCATGTGTTATTTATACTCCTTTACATAATTGATTAAGCCGCCTGCTTTGGCAATATCCTGAATAAATCCAGGTAAAGGCGGTGCCTGGAAGGTATCGCCTGTCGTTTCGTCTACAATTTTTCCGGTAGACAAATCGACCGATACTGTATCACCGGCTTTAATTTTTTCGACATCATCACCAATTTCCAGTACAGGCAGGCCTACATTGATGGCATTGCGGTAAAAAATACGCGCAAAGCTGGCAGCAATAATGACGGGAATGCCCGATGCTTTAATGGCAATCGGTGCATGTTCACGAGATGAACCACAGCCAAAATTGTGCCCCCCAACCATGATATCTCCGGATTGGACATTGGGTGCAAAGGATTCATCAATATCTACCATGCAGTGGGACGCCAATTCTTTGGGGTCAAAACTGTTCAAATACCGTGCCGGTATAATGACATCTGTATCTATATTGTCGCCGTAGCGCCATACTTTTCCTTTTAAACTCATCTTAATGTACCTCCTTCGGTGCTGCAATCTTGCCAAGAATAGCACTGGCAGCCGCTACCTGCGGGCCTGCTAAATATACTTCGCTGTCTACATGCCCCATACGGCCGCGGAAGTTGCGGTTCGTCGTAGACACGCATTTTTCTCCGGCTGTCATGATGCCCATATAGCCGCCCAGACACGGGCCGCATGTCGGTGTGGATACGGCACAGCCTGCCTGGATAAACGTTTCGATATAGCCAGCCTTCATGGCTTCCATGTAGACATGCTGGCTGCCGGGAATAACAATGCAGCGTACGCGAGGGTGTACCGTATGTCCTGCAAAAATCTTAGCGGCAATCTGTAAATCTTCTAACCGGCCATTGGTGCAAGAACCGATGACAACTTGGTCGATAGGAATATCACCAAACGTGCCGATAACTTTCGTATTTTCCGGTAAATGCGGAAACGCAACGACAGGTTTTAATTCGGACAAATTAATTTCAACCGTGCGGCAGTATTCGGCATCGTCATCAGCTGTCACAATATCATAAGTTTCTGTAACCCGTCCTTTTTCGTAGGCAATGGTCTGATCATCGACAGGGAAAATGCCGTTTTTAGCACCGGCTTCGATAGCCATATTGGCAATAGTAAAACGGTCTGTCATATCCAATGCCTGAACGCCTTCGCCCGTAAATTCCAAGGATTTATACAATGCGCCATCTACGCCAATCATGCCAATCAAAGTCAGCATGACATCTTTGCCTGTAATGTCATCAGGCTTACTGCCTGTTAAATGCACATTGATAGCTTCCGGAACTTTGAGCCAAACTTCGCCGGTTGCCATGGCTACGCCCAAATCGGTAGAGCCAACGCCGGTGGAAAAGCCGCCCAACGCACCGTAGGTGCATGTATGCGAATCGGCACCAATCGTCAGCATGCCCGGAGCCACAATACCTTGTTCCGGCAGCAGGACATGTTCAATACCAACACGTCCTACTTCGTAATAAAATTTAATATCATGCTTTCTAGCAAAATCACGAACGATTTTTGCCAATCCCGCCGATTTGATATCTTTGTTCGGTGTAAAATGATCGGGAATCAATGCAATTTTATTTTTATCAAAAACCGGCTTGCCAATCTTTTCAAATTCTTTAATCGCCGGTGGTGCCGTAATATCATTAGCCAACACTCTGTCTACGTTACAAGTAATTAAATCTCCGGCTTTGACCGCAGGAACTCCGGCATGTTTAGCCAGAATTTTTTGTGTCATCGTCATTCCCATGTTTTCATTCCTCCATCTGTGACCTTGTCAGGCAAGGTACTCTCTTTAGTATACGCATATATATAGACAAAAGCAATCTATGATAGCCGCTTAATGCTGGCCGACGGATGCTTTAAATTCACCAATTTCTTCCGGATTGGATTTTAAGGCCCGGAAGGTAACGCGCTGTCTGATACCGTCCATGCGGTTGATTGCCGTGACAAATGCCAGGATAGACGCTGTAATCGTATCCGTATCGACACCGGCTCCCCATGTCGTATGTCCGTCTTTATCAGTTAAGCCGAAGTAGGCAATCCCACGGGAGCTGTCTGCCCGGTCCAAATCGTGTTCGCTGTATGCCAAGTTTTCGATTTCAATACCGTACGCTTTGCAAATTGCGTTGCTGACAGCGTTCAACTGACCGTTGCCGGTTCCTTCCAAAATCACTTCTTCATCGTTGGCTTTTAACAAAATCTTACCGGACCATTTGCCGTTCTTCTTCTGCAACGAGAAGTTTTCGATTTTTAACGGCGCATCGGCATTCAAATAATTTTCTTCAAATACATTGTAAATTTCAGCCGGCTTGAGTTCCTGATGCTGATGATCCGATACTTCTTTTACGAAATAGCTGAAATCTTCGCGCATCTTCTTCGGCATGTCGATACCGTAGTTTTGTTCCATAATAAAGCCTACGCCGCCTTTGCCGGACTGGCTGTTGATGCGAATGACGTCCGAATCGTACGTACGGCCCACATCATGCGGATCGATATATAAGTACGGGCATGTCCAGTACTGTTCGTTGTTTTCTTCGCGGAAATGCATGCCTTTGGCAATGGCATCCTGATGGGAACCGGAAAATGCCGCAAATACCAGTTTACCCGCATAAGGCTGACGGTCATGGACATGCATCCGCGTCACTCGTTCGTATATTTCCACTAATTTTGGCATGTTGGAGAAATCCAGCTGCGGGTCAATGCCCAAGGCAAACATGTTCATACCGATGGTCACAATATCAGCATTACCCGTGCGTTCGCCATTGCCAAACAATGTACCTTCTACACGATCTGCTCCGGCCAGCATGGCCATTTCTGCGTCGGCTACGCCTGTGCCGCGGTCATTGTGCGGATGAACGGACAATACAACGTTGTCGCGGTATTTCAAATTTTGGGACATGTAGGCAATCTGAGACGCAAATACATGAGGCATCGACATCTGCACCGTAGACGGCAAGTTGATAATAGCTTTTCTATCAGCTGTCGGTTTCCATACATCCAATACAGCGTTGCAGACTTCCAACGCATATTCCGGTTCTGTGCCGGTAAAGCTTTCCGGTGAATATTCAAACCGGTAGTTAGCACCTGCTTCGTCAGTCAGACGCTGCAGTAATTTGGCGCCATCTACAGCAATTTGCTTAATTTCGGCTTTGGATTTGCGGAATACTTGCTGCCGCTGTGCAAAGGATGTCGAATTATACACATGAACAATCGCATTTTTAACGCCTTTTAACGCTTCAAACGTTTTGCGAATGATATGTTCGCGAGCCTGTGTTAATACCTGCACGGTGACATCATCAGGAATCATGTCATGGTCTACTAAGTACCGCAGAAATTCGTATTCTGTTTCCGATGCTGCCGGAAACCCGACTTCGATTTCTTTGAAGCCCATTTCTACAATCGCTTTATAGAATTCAATTTTTTCTTCCAAGCTCATAGGAATGATGAGGGCCTGATTGCCGTCACGCAAATCAACGCTGCACCATACAGGGGCTTTGTCGGGATATTCTTTTTGGGCCCAGGACATATCGACAACGGGGGGCATAAAATAACCTTTTTTGTAATGTTCTACATGTTTCATACTGCATCTCTCCTATGATTATGGAATAATTTGAATTAAATTAATTACACAATCAAAATAAAAAAAATCTTTCGTCTCCTGTAAGAGACGAAAGATTATACTTACGCGTTACCACTCTAATTCATACTCAATGTATGCACTCTATAGGTACGGACAGTCCTGCTGTCGATACCCTCCTGTTTATTAACGGCCAGGCCCCGGCTCCACCTACTCTGTATTTCAGCGAGCTGCTTAGAGACGAGTTCCGTTTCTTTCCATTGCTGTTTTCCACCGACCAACAGCTCTCTGCAAACTTCCAGAAACATACTAATTCTCTTCAACGCATTTTTATTTTGACTTGTTGATACGTATATTATCACAGGAAGCAGGCTTTTGCAAGGCATTTTTTAGAATTTTTTATTATATTTTTAACTTAAACCTTTAACTTTCAAAGTATATCTTGAATAATAATCGAGATAGCTTATAGTGAAACGTTAAACTTTTCAGTTTAGCAAGAAGCAGCATATTCGTTATTTTTTGCATATTTTTAATGAAGGTACGATATTTTCTGCATAGAGGACGATATTTTTTCATCAATTTATCTATGGTATATGCGGCAAAGGCCGGACAGCCATTTAGCCGTATCAAAGCGGAGCATGCCTTCTTCCAGCTGCCACTGCCAGTTTCCGGTCGGTGTTCCCGGCGTGTTCATGCGGCACGATGCCGGCAGCGCCAAAGCGTCCTGCATGGGAATAATAACAGTTTCAGCCTGACGGCTGTATACGTAGGCCACCATGGCTTTTACGATATCTTGCGGCTGTGCGGTATCCGGCAGGTGCAGTGTTTGGCGCAGCTGTGCCTGCTGAAGCGACGTCAGTTCGTTTTCGTACCATCCCAAACTGGTATTGTTGTCATGAGTGCCTGTATACGCTAAGCAGTTTGGCTCCGTATCCAGCGTATATTTGCCGTCAGGACGTGATTTCATATGAAAATGCATCACTTTCATTCCCGGCAGCTGTAGTGATTCTTTTAATGCGCATACATCATCTGTAATCATCCCTAAATCTTCTGCTACCAGCGGAATCGAACCCAGCGCTCGATATACTGCTTGAAACAGCTCTTTCCCAGGACCTGGAATCCAGCGTCCCTTTTTGGCAGTCTGCGCATCCGCATCGACAGCCCAATATGCGGCAAAGCCCCGAAAATGATCTATGCGGATTTCATCTACTTGCCGCATCAAATTGCGCAGTCGTTCTATCCACCAGGCGTAGCCCGTTTCTTTCATTTTCGCATAGTTGTACAAGGGATTGCCCCACAGCTGGCCTTCTTGACAAAAATAATCTGGCGGTACACCGGCAACGGCTGTCGGATTACCGGCATCATCGAGCTGAAACAATTCTTGATGAGCCCAGCAATCGGCACTATTATGCGCTATAAACATTGGCATATCCCCTAATATAGCAATACCACTTTGCCGCGCATAGGCATGAATTTCCTGCCACTGCTTATAAAAGATATATTGTAAAAACTTATAATGCGATATGGAACCGGCCAATTCTTTTTGATAATACGCTAAGCCGCGCGCCGTATGGCGGCGAATATTTTCCGGCCAGTGTGTCCAAGAAATACCTTGAAAAAATTCGCTGGCTGCACGAAATACAGCATAATCATCGAGCCAATAGGCATTTTCTCTGCAAAAGGCGTCATAGCCGTTCCAATGAATACGCAACTGCTTGTCGTGCGATAATGCCCACAACGCTTCTTTTTTGCACTGCCATTGTTCTTCCGGCGTTTTGGCCTGCCGGGCACGGTCGTGAAATGCTGCCAGGTCTTCTGCTGACAGCCACCCCCATTCATGGAGCACGTCCAAAGAGATAAGCCGTTCATTACCGGCAAATGCCGAACTAGACAGATACGGCGAATTTCCTAAAAGCGGCGGTGTCAGCGGCAGTATCTGCCATACACTTTGGCCGGCTGTCTTCAAAAAATCAACAAACTGGTACGCTGCCTGCCCAAGATCTCCTTTGCCGTACAGTGATGGCAGCGACGTCGGATGCAGCAGAATACCAGCCCGTTTTTTCTTACTTGGGGTACACTGCCAGACCTGCACCGTAAGCGGCGGTAAAGTCAACGTTACGCTTCCCGCAACAGTTTGCAGCGGCTGCGCCGCATCCAGCAACGGCGTCAGCGTGCCATACAGCAGCCCGTCTGTCTGTATGGATATTGTCTTCGCTGCCGCCGTGCTCGTGTTCATGACAACCAAAAAACGGCCGTCTTGGCAGTCTTTGCCAAAGACATCTTTGCCTCCTTCGATAGAACGAACATAGGCAAACACCGTATCCTCTGCATATACAGGAATAAACCGCCCCGTCTGAAGCGCATCCTGCTCACGCCGCAGTTTCGTACATTGTTTTGTCCATTGCAGCAGTTCCGTATCTTCGTGCCCCCATGGATAAGTGCGGCGGTTGTCCGGATCGGTACCGCCCATTACACCGGCTTCATCACCATAATAAATGCAAGGCACGCCGGGCATGGTCATCTGCCACGCTGTCAAGAGTTTCACACGCTGTTTTCCCGTCGCTGCCGCGTCTTCTTCCGGTGTCATCACCGTCAGGATACGCGCAATATCATGACTGCTGATTAAGTTCAGCATAGCGTACCAATGCGCTGCGGGATAGTTTTCTATAAGATGCATCAGCTGCCGCTGCATACGTCCGGCATCTATCTGCCCTAAAAGAAAATTCACGGCAATAGTCCGCAAGGCATAATTCATAGCACTGTCTATATCATGACCGCAAAGATATTCCCGCTGTTCTTCATAGCTAATTTTATTGGAAGCATCTTCCCATACTTCCCCAATCAGGACAGCATCGGGATTTTCTTCTTTCATCGTTTGATAAAAATCTCGCAAAAATGGCACAGGAAGTTCGTCAATTACATCGAGACGCCAACCACTGATACCCTGTTTCATCCAGTACTTGAGTACGCTGTTTTCATCATGAATAATAAAATCCATATAAGATGGCTCTGTTTCTTCTACATTGGGCAAATCCGCAACACCCCACCACGATTCGTACGTATCGGGATAGGTTTGAAACCGAAACCAAGGATAATACGGCGAATCTTTGGATTCATACGCTCCTACGCTGTCATACCGGTGAAAGCGGTTGAAATAAAGACTGTCTGCGCCGGTATGGCTGAATACACCGTCTAAAATAACGGCAATTCCCATTTTTTTTGCCGTTTGGCAAAACGCCGCAAATTCTTCATTGGTACCCAAAAATGGATCGACACGATGATAATTTCCCGTGTCGTAGCGATGATTACTGGCACTTTCAAAAATCGGGTTGAGATAAATCGCCGTAATACCCAATTCGTTTAAATACGATAGTTTTTCTTGTATGCCGGCAAGATTGCCGCCAAAGAAATCATAATATCGTATATCCCCGTTTTCCTTTTTCCAATAAGCTGGCCGATCTTGCCAATCACTATGGATAACAGCACCCGTTTTTCCAGTCAGCGTACTTTGCCCCTGAGAACTGCGATAAAACCTGTCAGGAAAAATCTGATAGACAATGGCATGTTTAAACCAGTCCGGTGTTTTTGTTCGTTTGTCGTATACCGTAATCTGATACGACGGCGGCTCATGGTCATATGTCTTGCCTTCGCCGCCCAGTTGTTCTTCGTTGTTGCCGTAATACAGCGTATACCCATCGCCGCTGACAATAAAATAATACCAAAGCAGACAGCCTTTCGACGGCATGGGCAGGCTCGCTGTAAATGCCTGGCTTTCTTCGTCCCACGTCATCGGTATCAACGATTCACCGGTATGGCTGTGCCAAAGCCGCACGACAGCCCGTTGTATCTGTTCAAGATGACATGCCCGCAAACGCAGTGTGACGACCGCATCAGTCGGTGCTGCGCCAAACACGGAGCGATAAATAAACTGTTGTGAATGATGATATAATCCTAAATCCATACCTAACTCCTTTGAACAAAAGGGCTGCCGCACGAAGCGGCAA
>JBNMKW010000015.1:0-45821 GCA_050874545.1 Megasphaera sp.
ATATTGGGTGACGACAGAAGATGCACTGCGGCAGGAATTAGACGAAATCCTCGAACCGGGATCGGTTGTATTGAACTAGGGAAAGCAGGGAGAAGCCCCTACGCCCTCATGTATTCATTCCTTTTCGTGTCGATGAAGATGCAAAGACGTAGTCTCTGCATGCTCTGTACTTTTTTCTTTTTGTGCGGACAAACGGGCAAAGACAAAGTCTCTGCACACGTATGTCCATTCTTTTTCGAGCCGCCGAAAAAGAATAGACGAAGAAAAAGGCGGCCGCCCGAAACTCCCATTCCTTTGAGAATACCTGTCATGGCTAAATGGGCGAAACTCGCTTCGCTCAAACAAAACGCCCATTTTTAACGCCATGCCAAGCATTCTCATTGTGCGGCTAAGCCGCACAACCAGTCATTCCCGTAACGGGCGGTTTATAGGCAAATGGTAACAATTTCTGACATAGATATGCTGAAAAAAGAGAGGCGAACTATATTTCAACAAAGGCTTGACTGACAGAAAACTATTTTTTAGCATCTGTATGCAATCTCTCTTACATGACGAACGACACCGACCATTACGGAAGCGACCGTTGCGTCAGCATGCCGGACGAAGGGATTACGTAAAAAACGGTTGTGCTGCTAGCAGGAAAGTAACTTCTTTCGCAGCGCTCCACTGCCCCGTCGAGCTTACAACCGTTTAGTAAGCCCTTTGGCTGGCAAGGGAGCGGGAGTTCTGGTCGGCGGCTTCTTTCTTTTTGGTACGTTTCTTTCTGGCCGTGCAGAAAGAAAAAGTACGTACGAGAGTGCAGAGATACTTCTTTGCATCTTCAGTGGTACGAAAAAGAATGAATATGAGGGTGTGTAGGGACGTATCCCTGTCTTTGTCCGCGCAAAAAGAAAAAAGTACATATGAGCGTGTAGAGACCCGTCACTACCCACTAAAAACTACAAACTAAAAAAGAGACCCGCCACGAATGTGGCGGATCTCTTTTTTCTATCTTATTTATCTGCATGTAACGTACTATTAATATGAACGCCTTTTAAAAACGGTATCGTTGGTTTTTCTGTCGTATCAATGGTTTCACGAATACCTTCAAAGGTGGTTGTCAGCATTAATTTCAAACGGTTTGTTTGGTTGACGGAGCTGGCACTGGGATCATAGTCAATGGCGACAATATTGACTTCAGGAAAAGCTGCTTTCAGTGTTTTAATCATGCCTTTGCCTGTTACATGATTGGGCAGGCAGGCCCATGGCTGCAGGCAAACGATGTTTTTAGCACCTCGCTTGATTAAGTCAATCATATCACCGGTTAGGAACCAGCCTTCACCGGCTTCATGACCTAAAGACAAATACTGTTTGGCTTCATCGGCAATATCATAAATAGAGGAGATGGGATCAAAATGACGACTCTTGGCAACGGCTTCACAATACGGCTTGCGATACCAATTCAGCAGTTTGACCATGGATTTGCTGGCAAACGAAGACAGCCAGCTGCCAGATAAGTATTTGTGGCGGAACTGATTGTCCAGCAGGCCGTACAAGAAGAAATCCGCCAGTCCGGAAACAATAATTTCGCCGCCTTCTTCTTCAATCATGCGGACGATATGGTTATTGGCAATCGGATGGAATTTAACGTAAATTTCACCGACTAAGCCAATACGCGGCTTCTTTTCTTCATGCATGTCGATATTATCAAATTCGGCAATCATGCTGCGAATATTCTTTTTGAAGGTGCCGATGTCCGCTTTCATTAAGTCATGCGTGCATTTATCCTGCCATTTTTTAAACAGCCTTTCAGCCGTACCTTTTACTTTTTCATAGGGGCGGGTGCGGTACAGTACTTGCTGCAGTGCGTCCCCGTAAATCATCGCCATGACTAGACGATGCCAAAAGCCAAGATGAGGTTTAAAGCCTGGTTGTTCATTCAGCCCTTTTGTGTTCAGGGAAATAATGGAAACGTCTGCCATGCCGGCATCTGCCAAGGCTTTGCGGATCATGCCGATATAGTTGGTCGCACGGCAGCAGCCGCCGGTTTGTGAAATGATAACAGATGTATGCTTTAGGTCATACTGACCGGATTTGAGGGCCGTAATGATTTGCCCCAACGACATGATAGCTGGATAGCAGGCATCGTTGTGAATATAGGTAAGACCTGTGTCAATGGCTTGTTGTCCTTGATGAGGCAATATTTCCATGTGGTATCCTTCATGGGCAAAGGCTGCCTGGAACATGGGGAAATGAATCGGCGTCATTGAAGGAGCCAGGATGACATTGGTCTTGGCATCTTCTTTGGTAAAAATCGCTTTGTGATAGGAATACGGGACAGTTGCGGCCGTTTCTTTTTGGCGATGATTCATGACGAAGAGGAGGGAACGCAGACGGATGCGGATAGCACCGAGATTAGATCCTTCGTCAATTTTCAATAGCGTATGGATTTTGTGTCCTTGTGCTAAAATTTCCTGTACTTGGTCAGCGACAATGGCATCCAAACCGCAGCCGAAGGAGTTGAGTTCAACTAGTTCGAGGTTTGGCTGACTGACGACATATTGGGCAGCCCGGTACAGGCGGGAATGATACGACCATTGGTCAACAACGCGAAGTTCTTTGGGCAAATGACCTAATGGAGCGATACCGTCTTCAGTGAGGACTGCTAGTCCCAAGCTATTGATGAGTTCGGGAATCCCGTGGTTGATTTCCGGATCGACATGATAGGGCCGACCGCAGAGGACGATAGCTCGTTCACCGCGTTTGGCGAGCATTTCCAACGTCTTTTTCGTTAAGTCTCGGTAGGTTTGTTTATAATGTTCTTCTTCATTCCATGCAGCTAACGCAGCTTCTTTAATTTCTTTTTTATCGAGATTCCAAACACGCAGTTCTTCTTGCAGTCTAGGAACGATGCGTTTTTTGTCATGAAGCGGTAAGAAAGGACATAAAAAGACAGTATTTGTGTCAGACAGACGTTCTTCCATGTTATGGCGAATGACTTCCGGATAGCTCATAACCATGGGGCAGTTAAAGGTATTGTCGCGGCTTCCTTCAGCTGGACCGTTTTGAATGCAGGGATAAAAAATACGGTCTACGCCTTTTTCCAGCAGGTTTTCAATATGGCCGTGTACCATTTTGGCTGGATAGCAGGCCGAATCAGACGGAATGGTATCCATGGCTTTTTCATACAGCTTTTTGGACGACGGATCCGATAAGACAACGGTATACCCGAGTTTGGTAAAGAATGTAAACCAGAACGGGTAGTCTTCGTACATATTGAGTACGCGAGGGATACCGACAGTGCCGCGCGGGCCGTTAGCCAATGGTTTGTACTTGTTAAACAAGAGATTATATTTTACTTTGTACATATTGGGCAGTACTTTATGATGCTGTGTGACAGAACCAGCGGCACCGCGTTCACAGCGATTGCCCGTAATAAAGGAACGGCCGTCGTTAAAGGTATTTACGGTGAGAAGACAATTATTCGTACATTTGCCGCAATGCCGAATCGACGTCGTGACATGGAGTTTGGATAATTCGTCAAGCGTTAGTATCGACGATTTGACTGGGTCTGCATGGTAGGCAGTTCGGCAGATAAGTCCCATGCCAAACGCACCCATGAGGCCGGCAATAGCCGGACGGATGACGTGACGCCCTAATAGTTTTTCAAAAGCTCGCAAGACGGCATCGTTATAAAAGGTACCGCCCTGAACGACAATGTGTTTTCCTAGTTTTGCCGGGTCTTTGACTTTAATTACTTTATATAAGGCGTTTTTGATAACCGAATAGGACAGGCCGGCTGAAATATCTGCCATCGTAGCCCCTTCTTTTTGGGCTTGTTTTACTTTGGAATTCATAAAGACAGTACAGCGTGAACCCAAATCAATCGGGCTTTTTGCCAGCAGAGCCGCCTTGGAAAAGTCTTCAATGGATAAATTCAAGGATTTGGCAAAGGTATCCAAGAAGGAACCGCAGCCGGATGAGCAGGCTTCATTTAAGAGAATGTCTTCAATATGCCCGTCTTTTACGCGGCTGCATTTCATGTCTTGGCCGCCAATATCGAGGATGAAATCGACGTCAGGACAAAAATGAGCGGCAGCTTGGTAATGGGCAATGGTTTCGACTTCGCCTACATCTAAATGCAAGGCTTCTTTGATAAGTCCTTCGCCATAGCCCGTGATACCGGCCTTGGCAATAAACGCGCCCTTTGGCAGACGGGAATAGACTTCTTCGACGATTTTTTTGGCTGCCAGTAAAGGGCTGCCTTCGTTGTTCTGGTAATGCGTATAGAGTATTTTGTTATCTTCACTGAGCAGTACCGATTTGATGGTCGTCGAACCGGCATCCATGCCAAGATAACAAGGGCCGCTGTACGATGCCAGGTCGCCGTAGGGAACAGTATGCTGACTGTGGCGTTCTTGAAATTCTTTTAGTTCGGTTTCATTATGAAATAACGGATCAATGCGGTCGGACTGGGCTAAAGACGATTCATCGACATTACGAAGCTGGCCCATGAGATTCATAAAGGACAATTTTTTTTCGTTAAAGCTGCCCAAGGCTGCTCCGATGGCGACATATACCTGAGCATTTTCCGGAGCAATGACTTGTTCAGCAGTTAGATGCAAAGTCTTGGCAAACTGATTGCGCAGTTGGGATAAATAGGTCAGTGGGCCGCCGAGGAAGCAGACCGATCCTTTGATCGGACGGCCGCAGGCAAGACCGGTAATGGTCTGAAATACGATGGATTGAAAGACAGAAGCTGCGACATTTTCTTTACTGGCTCCTTCGTTGAGAAGGGCTTGGATATCTGTTTTGGCAAATACGCCGCAGCGTGCGGCAATGGGGTAGAGTGTATCTGATTTTTTGGCCAGTTCATTTAAGCCGCTTGCATCGGTATGAAGCAGTGTAGCCATTTGGTCAATAAATGCACCTGTACCGCCGGCGCAGTTGCCGTTCATGCGGTGTTCGTTGCCTCCGGTCAGATAAGTAATTTTTGCGTCTTCACCGCCCAATTCAATGATAACATCTGATTGCGGATAATACGTGCGGACGGCTTTGGTACCGGCAATAACTTCTTGTATAAATGTAATGCCAAGATAGTCTGCCAGTGCAATACCGCCGGAACCGGTGATGGCAATGGTAATCTGTTGATCGCCAAAAATTTCATAGGCGTTTTGTAAAAGATCCCAAACTTTTTGACGGATATCTGTATAGTGGCGGACATAGCAGGCATGCATACATTGTTTGGCATCATTGAGTACTGCAATTTTGACAGTTGTTGAACCAATATCAATGCCTATATGTAATACGTTATTCATATGTTTCACCTTATCGGCACAAGCCGATCTTTCTTTTTTACTTATTTTACTTATATATAATAAATACATCTATAGACTTATGCTGTTCATCCGATGGACGTACAGCGTATACATAGTCTATCCTATATTGTATCATATTGCGTCCAAACTGTAAGGTAGAAAATTCTATTTTATAGTAATTTTTTGTGGATAACGTCTACTCTTGTTTCAAAGGTGTTACTTCTTTTACGCTTCTATTTATGATACAATAAAGCCATTACAAGACATTACAGGAGGCCCTATATGAAAGAATTTGTGACAGAACATCAGTCGCCGTATTTGGATTTAACGGCAGAAGTTTCAAACGTATTATATAAGGGAAAATCAGAGTTTCAGGATATTATTGTAGCAGATTCGAAAGAATTTGGCCGCATGCTCGTACTGGATGGTGTATTTCAGACATCCATCAAAGATGAATTTATGTATCATGAAAGCATTGTCCATATTCCTTTATTTTTGCATCCCCATCCAAAGAATGTATTGATTATTGGCGGCGGCGACGGCGGTGCTGCCAGAGAAGCCGTTCGTCATCCCGAAGTCGAACATGTGACGATGGTCGATATTGATGGCAAAGTCATTGAATTGTCTAAAAAATATTTTCCGGAAATTTCTAAAGCCATGTTGGAAAAAAATCCTAAATTAACTGTCAAAGTAGGGGACGGCATTGCCTTTATGCGGGAAGCAGAAAATTTCTATGATGTGATTATCGTTGACTGCTCCGACCCGGTAGGCCCAGGCGAAGGATTATTTACGTATGAGTTTTATAAGGATACATATAAAGCGTTAAAAGAAGACGGTTTATTTGTACAGCAGACAGAATCGCCCTTTATGCATCGCAAGCTCGTCAAAGAAATTTGGGACTGCGTATCGGACATCTTCCCGATTACACGGCTCTATACAGCATTTATTCCCTTATATCCGACAGGCATGCATTGCTTTACGATGGGCTCTAAAAAATACGACCCCTTGCAGTGGAAGCCCAATCGCAAACGGACATTCCCGACGAAATACTACAACGAAGGTATTCAGCGCAGTGCCTTTGTACTGCCTAATTTCGTAAAAGATGTATTGTATGGAGAAAAAGACAGATAATATTTCAAAAAAAATAAAAAAATCTCTTGACATAATGCGTGTTGGATGATAGAATAATCTACGTTGACGGCGCACAAATGAAATGTGCGACGCAGCGTAGATACCTATGGCGGGTATGGTGAAGTGGTTAACACGGCGGATTGTGGCTCCGTTATGCTAGGGTTCGAATCCCTATACTCGCCCCATAGGGGTATAGCCAAGTGGTAAGGCACCGGACTTTGACTCCGCTATGCGCTGGTTCGAATCCAGCTACCCCTGCCAGCCATGATTCATTAGCTCAGCTGGTAGAGCACCTGACTTTTAATCAGGGTGTCCCGAGTTCGAATCTCGGATGGATCACCATAAAAGCACTGTTCTTGCGAACAGTGCTTTTTTTGTTGCTAGTATTACGATATATCGGATATGAATATAAAAAACAACCGCTTGCTGCGTTTGGCAGTAAGCGGTTGTTTGTATGCCGTGTCACACGGGAGTGTATGGATTACCAGAAAAAGATAATCATGTCAATAATAAATGTTGGAATGAGAATGGCACAAGACCATCCCATGTAGCCAAAGAAACTTGGCATTTTAATCTTGTTTTCTTCGGCAATGGATTTGACCATGAAGTTAGGTGCATTGCCGATATATGTATTTGCGCCCATAAATACAGCACCAGCTGAAATCGCTTCCAGCATAATTTGTGATACCGTGCCGACAGAAGTCGTGATACCTTGGGCAGCTCCCAGCGCGCCGGCTGTCTGCAGGAATACGAGATAGGTCGGCGTGTTGTCTAAGAAGGACGATAAGGCGCCTGTTGCCCAAAACATTTCCCAAGGCTGAGAAAGACCTAATTCTGCGCCGTGCGTTTTTAAAATAATCAACGCTGGAATCATAGTAATGAAGATGCCGATAAAAAGCTTAGCAACTTCTGCAATCGGTGCATAAGAAAATTCATTTATTGCACGAATAGATTGTTTTGTCGTTTTCAGCGATAAGTAAGCGGCAGCCAAGAGCAGTACAATTTCTACAAGCGTTGCATACGGAAAGACGATTTCATCATATACGGGAATACCGGCACCGTCAGCGAAAAACGCGAATTCTTTTGGCAAAACGCCGTTGGCGACAACGCCTAGGACAATAAGAGCAATGAAAAGAATGTTGTGAATGCCTTCGACATGAATAGGTTCTTTTTCACCATCTTGAATGTCCTGCGGCGAACGGCCGGCAGCCAGCTCTTTCTTATACAGATGATGGTCGATGGCGAAGAAAACAGCAAACAAAATAATCAGATTTAAAATTAAAATAGGAAGTAAATGGAAAGTCCATGTAAACGGAACACCGCGCTGGAAACCCATGAATAGCGGGGGATCACCGAGCGGCGTTAAACAGCCGCCAATATTGGCAACGAGGAAAATAAAGAAGACAATGACATGGACTTTGCGCTGCCGCCAGGCGTTGGCTTTGATAACCGGGCGAATCATAAGCATAGCGGCACCGGTTGTACCAATCCAGCTGGCAAGAAACGTACCAATGAACAGAAGCAGGGCATTGATTTTAGGTGTACCGGCCAGCGTGCCTTTGACGGCAATACCGCCAGCGACGACAAAAAGAGCAAACAGCAATACGATAAATGGTACATAATCCAATAATACCGATTCCAGTAAACGGAACAATGCTTCATGTATGCCATATGCTGCTGAAAATGGAACGAGAAAAAGAATGGACCAGCCAATTGCTGCGCCCAGCATATTTTTTTCCCACCAATGAGGTTTAATTAAAGGAATAATAGCAATAGACAACAGCATGCCGACAAAAGGAATAATACTCCATGTTGGCAGTGTGGTACCTACGGCAGCGTGTGCACCGCTTTCATTAGCCAATACAGCAGGTGCCATAAGCAGGAAAAGAGCCAATGTACAATACAATGGCCGAATTAAATGTTTCATAATATACCGCCTTTCTTTTAATTGCACAGTATCCTTTTCGGATAATTACAAACATTATACCATAGCTATCCTTAATATTATACTGTTTTTGAAAAAATATAATGCTTTTATATGTTATACCGTTATAAAAACTTAATAGTATGTCAAAGAAAAGAGAAAATGAAAAAATTACAGTATGAAAAGAAGGAATTGGACGCTGCATAGAGAATATATATTATAAAGGTACCGTGAAAGTTAGGAGGGATTTATATGAAAAAATATAATAATATTATTGTGCCGACCGATGGTTCCGTCAATTCCAAACGGGCATTGGAACATGCCGTTGTGATTGCGTCTTCACTAGGAGCTGCGATTACGCTAGTATATGTAGCCAATATTGTTTCTGTTATTTCCAATTTTGACCAGATTCCCAATGCCAGCGGGTATGTTACGGAACAAGTTGCTTTGGACATGGAAGAAGAAGGAAAAGGCGTGTTGGATGATTTTGCCAAAGCCATTCCGCAAAACATCGAAGTCAAAAGTGTCTTTGAAGTCGGCTCTCCAGGTCCGGCAGTATTGTCTGTTGCCAAGAAATATAATGCCGATCTCATCGTGATGGGCAGCCGCGGCTTAGGGCCGTTAAAAGGATTGTTTATGGGTTCTGTTAGCAGTTATGTAGTTACACATTCAGAATGCCCTGTACTTATCGTAAAATAAGTCAGATTAAAATAGTAGGGACTTTACCCTGAAAAATTGGGTAAAGTCTTTTTTTTGTGTATGGGAAATGCGTATTTTGTGATATACTGATGGTACGTATACATTACGATACATAATCTTGCCTGGGAGGCAGTAGACAATGATAAAAAATAGTAAGAAATGGCTGGAACGCGAAACAAAAGAATGGGTATCCAACGGATGGATTTCTGCAGAAGCCGAAAAACATATCTGTCAAGCATACAGACCATCACATGATACTAGTATGGGAGTATCGGTATACAGCATATTAGCTGTTGTGGGATGTTCTATTATTGGTATGGCACTGATTTGGGGTGCTGCGCATGTTTGGTATCAAATTTCTACGGTAATACGGACGATGATTGCTGTGCTGCTGCTTTTGCTTTCACAGCTTGGCATAGGCATGGCCATGTTTCAGGAACGGCAGGGAACGCTTCTGGGCGAAGCAGTAGCTGTCGTTCATAGTATGATTGTCTTTGTTGTTATTGCGATGGCAGAACAGACTTTTTATATTGGCTGGGATACAGCAGATTATATTGCTGTCAGTGCCGTGCTTATCTTGCCGGCAGTATATTTACTGCGGTCTGTAGGCGGTCTGGCATTGTATTGCTTGTCTGTACTGACTTGGGCTGCCGTGGGAGGACCGCTGAATGCGACCGGCGGCACGGCTTTTTTATGGCTGCTGATTATACTGCCTCTTCCTTTTTATGTTCTTCTTGATCAGAATCATGACGAACTTCGACTTTCTATTTTTTCTTGGATGATGACGGTAACGGTTTTTGCAGCGTTTGGCTTAGCTGCACGAGATACTGATTATATCCCGTTTCTCATGATGGCCGCCTTGGCTGTTGCGATTATGCTTAGCGGCTATACAATTGATATTCGCAAAGCTTGGGGGGTTCCGTTCCGCTGGTTTGGCCGGTTTGTAGCGGCAGCTTCGCTGCTCATTTCCTGTATGCCTTTTTCTTGGCACGGCGTGGCAGATATTCAGGGATTTCATTGGACTACAACGCTTGTTACGATATTGCTGTTTTTGGCTATTGCGGCTTTGTTGGCCAAAGGCGTAAAAAAACGTCTTTGGGGACCTGTCGTATATACGGGTATTCCCGTTGTTTTGGCTTGTGAAACGATATTGGTACGCAATGGCCTGTATTCTTCCGTGCCGTTGATTGTATCGTCGTTGTACATGCTGTTTTTAGGATTTTATGAAACGCTGCAAGGATTTAATACGCACCGGATGAACCATACGAAATTGGGGATTCTTATCTTAGCCAGCTTGGTAATATCTTTTTTAATTGGCTCGAGTCTTTCCCCGTTAGTGCCGGTAGTAGCCATCATTGTATTAGTGTTGGTGATTGTGCAGCTGCGGCGTACTTCTTCAAGCCGCAAAGCGGCAGTACTGCGTTCTGAACGGCGCAGTCACCTAAAACATGCCTCCGCTACAGTGCGGGAAGGCAGACAGAAGCAGCATGAAGAAGAGGCAGCATCAGACATGCCGCAGGATGAGTCTTTGCTGGAAGTGAAAGATGCGTCAGAAGATGCAGATACGCTGGCAGAATGGATGAAACAGATTCATATGCCGGAACCAGACACAGTTTCCTATACACCGCCGCAGAATACGGATACGGTAATACCGAAAGAAAAACCGCAGTCCCTATTCGTTGCGCCGGTATTTCATGATCCCGATGAGATTGCACTGCCGACGGCACCGCAGCCTCGCATGCAGCCTAGAAAAACACCGGATGTGCCAAAAGAAGCCAAGCCAATGACTTCTCCTTGGCATTCTGATTTGCAGGCTTCGGCAAAGCCGAAACGTCATTTTAGCCGTTCACCATGGGCTAAGGAAGGAGAAACACGTAAATGAGAGCAATAAAATTTAAATTTTCTCCTGACGGCAGCAATAAATGGATACTTTTTTTACTTGTCGTCGTTATTCAGCTGGGAGTATTGGGCTACATTGGTTGGCGCTGGCATAATATCAGCGTAGACGGCATACCCTATCAGTGGCGGTGTCTGCCGAGATTAGAAGTATCTGCGTTTGGAACGGACTATGTACGCATTGTTTTTCCGGAAGATACGACAAAATGGCTGGATGAAACATCTCCGGAAGAAGGACAGCTTATTTATGTGCAAATTTCACGCAATGCAGACGGATTAATACAAATTGAAGGAGCTTCTGCCGACAAACCGGGACGGGGCAGTGACTATATGAAAGCAAAAGTAGTTGCGTTTCATGACGGCATGGTTCAGTTTAAAGTCGATTTTGACCGATATCGTATCGCACCGGAACATACAGACGGTATTTATACGATTACCAACAAGGACAACGTTATTGCCAGCGTACGAATTAAAAAAGGTGACGGCGTCATTGAAGGCGTTTTTATCAACGGCGTTCCGTTGGAATCCTGCAGTAATGGTGCAGCTATCGAAGCGACGAGAGAACAGCAAAAAGGCATGACGACAAAAAGCAGTACGGGAAAAGCCTTTGATAAACCCCGTATTGTAGAACCCGGCATGGTGCCGCCGAAAGAAGAATAACCCCGTATACTAAGAAAGAGAGGCTATCATGAAATCGTATCTAAAAGCAGGCTTGACTGTTATCCTGATGGCGGCTTTGCTGCTGCTTTCCGGGTTTCGGGCACAAACTATTATTCATGACGATGGCAGTGAAACCCAGGATGTCCTGAAAGTATCTGATACAGCACAAGGACAGAAAAAACTTCGTGCAGATGCAGACGATTTTCAAAAGCGAAATTATACTATCATGGATTACAGCAACAATAATGGTGAGGGATTTCGTGCTATGAAAACGATTACGAAAGACGGTGCGAATAAGAGTTCCGTAGACCGTATCGTTCATAAGACACATGACGGATTGATTTGTTCTACCTATTATATTGATTATAGTTATACAAGCGACAGCATCCAAGCACTGCGGTTAGGCATGCCCATAGAGGAAAACGGCGCAGATTTAGAATATATTGTTTCTTTTCCTTCTGGCACGCAGGTTACCAGCAACAGTACCAAAGCGGATACACCGGGCAGCACGTACATGTGGAGTTTGAATAATGACAACCCATCCCAAATTAAGCTGCAGGCGACTGTATGGCATAAATTATTCATTTATATCGCATTGTTCCTCATTATAGCGATTGTTGGTATTGTCCTTATTATGGAACGCCGGCGCCGCAACGTGATTAGCTGGAAACGGGCGGCTCATATGCGTAAAGTAGAAATGCTGCTTCTTTGTATTCCTATTATTATCTTAGGCTATATGGGATATGAATATTATGTGGGAACCCATGTTACAGCGGATTCCTTGGCTAAAGTTTCAGAACAGCAGCAGGAAGAACTGTTGGAAAGCCGTGAAGAAGATAAAAAGATGCATGATGCTGATGCGGCTAAACAGCGAAGCGGAGAAATTGCAGCGTCCCGTATTCGCAGTAAAACCATGGAAATTTCCAGTTCTCTGCGGGAATTGAACCGGGATTATCAGTCCGGCAGCATCAGCAGAGGAGAAGCAAGATCACAGGCTAGATCGCTGGCAGCACAGGCGCAGGAGTTATTGTCCAGCGGGAAAGATTTATCAGAAGCCGATAAAGATGTATTGCAGCAGCTCGTAGATCGACTGGTAGATGAAGCGGATTCCATTGGCAGTGGACCCAGCGTATCTGAAACAGTGAGCCGCAGTACGGCAGAAGAATCGCGCCGTGCGGAGTCAAATACGGCAGAAACAGTACGTGATTCCGCTGCTTCGCGAATGAACGATAGTGCATCGGGCAATGCAAGCGGCAGTGATGCAAAAAACAGTACGTCTAAAGCACCGTCTGACAGCAAGAATAATGGAAAAGTTACAAAACAATAAAGATTTTTCATTGCTATCTATTTTAAATTGCAGAAAAACATGCTATGATAAGGTAAGTAAATATAAAACGATGGTTGTTTTTCATAAGGAGGTTTATCATTCATGTATTGTGTAGAAGAAATTAAAAATGGCATTTATTGGATGGGATGCAATGATTTCGGAACGGAATTATTTGAACGTATTTTCCCGATTCCGGAAGGCGTTACATACAATTCCTACTTTATTGATGATGAAAAAACATGTGTTGTCGATGCGATGGATAAAAGCTGCCGTGACGAATTTTTGGAAGATGTAGAACATTTGCTTCATGGCCGTAAACTGGATTATTTTATCCTCCAGCATATGGAACCGGACCATGCCAGCTCTGCCGTGGCACTTCTTGAAAAACATCCGGAAGCTAAAATCATTGCGCAGCCGCAGACGTTTAAATTATTTGAACAATTTTTCCGTACTCCTATGCCGGAACAGTATGTCAATGTCAAAGAAGGCGATCAGCTTGCTTTAGGCAAACATACTCTCCAGTTTGTCAAAGCCCCAATGGTTCACTGGCCGGAAGTCATTATGTCGTATGATATAACGGACAAAGTATTGTTCAGTGCCGATGCCTTTGGCATGTTTGGCACAACAGGCAACGTCTATGCAGACCAAGTGGATTATGAAGAAAACTATTTGGACTCTGCACGTCGGTATTATGTCAACATTGTTGGCAAATTTGGCCCACAGGTTGTCAACGTATTGAAAAAAGCATCCGGTCTTCCCATTGATTACATTTGCCCGCTTCACGGCCTTGTATTCCGTACACCGGAAACGATCAGCTATATTATTGACAAATATCTCCATTGGGCAAAATATGTACCGGAAAAGAAAGGCGTTGTGATTGCTTTTGCATCTATTTATGGCAACACACAGCGCGCTGCCTGCGTACTGGCACATAAATTGAGTGAACAAGGAATCAAAGACATTCGTCTTTATGATGTATCCAAAACACATTCTTCGTATGTGACGGCTAAGGCTTGGGAATACAGTCATCTCGTATTGGCAGCACCTACGTACAACTTAAATCTGTTCTTGCCGATGGAAAACTTCCTGCATGACTTGAAGACACTGATGTATCAAAACCGCAAAGTTGCTGTTATCGGTAATCACAGCTGGGCATCTGCTGCCTACAAGACAATGGTAGATTATGTTCAGAATCAATTCAAAAAGTGTGAACTTCTTGAACCGTCTTTGGATTTTAAATCTTCTCTGCAGGATGACCAAGAAGCCATTATTGACGAAATTGCTAAGAAAATTGCGGATGATGTCAAAGCATATCCAGATCCCAAAACGCTGCTTTGATGTATCATACATTACAAATAAAAAGGGCTTGCCGCTTCGTGCGGCAGCTTTTTTTTATAAGGAAATATCGAGAAAAATATGGTATAATTTATACTATACAGTCAAAGGAGGACAGATAGATGATTATTCGTGATGACAGTGCCAAAAGCGGCGATCCGCATACACAAAACAAAGCAAAAAGCAAGGGAGAAGAACTGCATATTGATTTGGGCCGTACCATGACGGAAGAAGAAGAAAAAATATTTGCAAAACTCAAAGAAGGACTGCATTTATAAGTTGGTAGGCAAGAGATAACACCGTTTTATTTTCTAAACTTGTACAATAGTATATACATGAAAAAGCATCACCAAGGAAGCTTCACGTCGTATGACAGCTTCCTTTTTTGCAGGGAATAAAGAACATACGTTTGAAATACAGTGGGCAGTATGGTATGATAAGAAGAAAAAGGGGGGATTCGCTTGGATTGGGATACGATAATGAAAAAATTGACTATTTTAAGTGATGCCGCGAAATATGATGTATCCTGTTCATCGAGCGGCAGCAGGCGGGTCAATGAAAAAGGCGGCATTGGCAATGGGGCGTATAGCGGTATTTGTCATACCTGGTCAGCGGATGGACGCTGCGTGTCTTTGCTAAAAATTTTAATGACCAATTACTGCATATATGATTGCGCTTATTGTGTAAATCGCTGCAGTCATGATACACCCAGAGCGATGATGTCTCCGGAAGAAATAGCCGATTTGACGATTGCATTTTATCGGAGAAATTATATTGAGGGATTATTTTTGAGTTCCGGCGTATTTCACAGTCCGGATGAAACGACGGAACTGCTGATTCGGACAGCCAAAATATTACGGGAAGAAAAGAAATTCAACGGCTATATTCATATGAAAGGAATTCCTGGTACAGACAGCAGACTCATTCAGGAATTAGGACGGTACGTAGACCGGATGAGCGTTAATATAGAACTGCCGTCTTCGCAAAGTCTAAAACTATTGGCACCGCAGAAAACCAAAGAAACAATTCTGTTACCTATGCGGGAAATTCGAAGCGGTATTGCAGAACGGCGGGAAAACCGCAAAAAAAACAAAAAAGCACCGTCATTTGTTCCGGCTGGGCAGACTACGCAGCTGATTATTGGTGCTACGCCGGACAGCGATCGGACGATATTGCATTTAAGCGAAGCATTATATCAACATGTCAATCTAAAGCGGGTGTATTATTCCGCCTATGTGCCTGTAATGACCGGAAAAAATCTGCCGGCGCTGGCCAAGCCGCCGCTGCTGCGGGAACATCGCTTATATCAAGCAGACTGGCTGTTGCGGTTTTATCAATTCTCGGCCGATGAAATACTGACGGACGCAGCGCCTGATTTTGATTTGCAGCTAGATCCCAAAGCCTGTTGGGCGCTGCGCCATCCCGAATTATTTCCCGTTGAAGTTAACAGGGCATCATACCATATGTTGCTGCGTGTTCCCGGTATTGGCGTTACGTCTGCCAAACGGATTTGCGCAGCTCGCAGGCAGGCTTTTTTATCGTATGACAGTTTGCGCCGCTTAGGGATTGTGATGAAGCGTGCGAAATATTTTATCACCTGTAAAGGAAAGTTTTACGGCAAGTCCATACAGCCGGAAGATATTCGCCGTCGGTTAGTGGCAAGAGAACCGCAGCATGCCTATGAAATGACAAGCTTGTTTGATACAGGGGGACAGTCATGATTTATACGTATGATGCAACTTTTTTTGGCTTTTTGTCGGCTGTGTTTGACGGCTGGCATGATGGCATAATGCAAATAGAGGATATACACGCAGTATCCGCGCCATCTTTATTTGGCGACGAACAGTTTGTACATACCGAAGAAGAAAAGGCCCGGCGGATTTTGGACAGCCTGCAGGAACAGTGCGGTGCTAGAACGGCACACTTTTTGTACTATGCGTTTTTGGCAGAACAGCCGCAGCGGGAAATGAAACTGCTGCAGTATTTACGGCAGGCATTTCAGCTGCGGCGTGACTTTTTGCGTCATCTCCATGAGCCGGTTCCTTGGGAAATACGGCAATGGGCTAGAAAAAGCAGCAATGAACGACACAAGCTGCTGGGGTTGGTGCGCTTTCGCGAAGTATCAGACGGTATGCTGTATTGCCAGATTGCGCCGACATGCTGTGTAGTTCCCGTCATGGCACCTCATTTTGCCAAGAGATTAGCCAATGAACAATGGGTGATTCATGATACGAAGAGGCATATGGGCGTATATTACGACAAAAATGCATTGACAATCGTAGAAATTCCGCAAACAAAATATCAAATTAACGTATCGGCTGAAGAAGAAGACGTTGCCGCATTGTGGCGACAGTATTATCACACCATTGCAATTGCAGAGCGGCGAAATGAAACGGTACGCCGTTCTTTTATGCCTAAAAAATATTGGGCCTCGTTAATTGAAATGAAAAATGGCGGAGATAAGCTGTAAATCGCCAAATAAACTATTTCTTTTTCTTGGCACTTGTTATATAATAGCAATATTGGATTATTGATAGGAAAGGTTGGAAGCTATTGAAACCTGTCTTAGTAAAAGTAGAAAGTGTCCAACGGAACGAAGAGGGACAAGAACTAAAAGTGGAACTTGTTTCTGAAGGAAAATTTTATATCAAAGAACAGACGCAGTATATTGTGTACGAAGAAAGTGAATTGACTGATATGAAAGGCGTGACGACCGTCATCAAAATATTGCCGGACGGAGCGGTCATGCTGCTGCGGTTGGGAAAAGTACATCAGCGGCAGGAATATCGCCAAGGAAAAATTTCTCGCTCAAAATATGTGACATCTATGGGAGAATTTATCGTTACGATCAAGACCTATGAATGCAGTGTACAGCTTGAAGACGGCATCGGTACAATTCGGCTTGGCTATGATGTAAATCTGGAAGATATTGGTTCCAATTATACACAATTGACGATAACAGTGCAGGAGGATCACACGAATGGAAATGAAAGAATTATTGAAACAGGGCATTGCTGAGGCTTTGGAAAAAGCTGTCAAAGCAGGGACTCTTCCGGAAGGCAGCTATCCGCAGATTAATCTGGAAGTACCGCCTCAAAAAGAATTTGGTGATTTTGCAAGCAATATTGCGATGCAGTCAGCTCGTGTAGCTCATAAAGCCCCCAAATTGATTGCGCAGGCGATTGTGGATCAGATGCAGTATGCATGGCTGGATCGTGCAGAAATTGCCGGTGCCGGATTCATTAATTTTTTCTTAAAGCATGATGTGATTTACGATACATTGAAAAACATTTTGGCAGCAGGTGCAGAGTACGGCAATATGCCATGCCGTCAGGAAGATACCGTACAGGTCGAATATGTTAGTGCCAATCCGACAGGCCCGCTTCATGTCGGACATGGACGGGGTGCGGCCTATGGCAGTGCACTGGTCAATCTTCTTCGTGCTGCCGGATATAATGTACAGGCGGAATATTATATCAATGATGCAGGCAATCAGATGAATAATTTGGCGATTTCTGTCAATGCACGGTATCTAGAACTGCTTGGCAAACCGTCGGAAATTCCGGAAAACGGATATCACGGCCATGATATCATTGAAACGGCGCAGGCTATTATTGACCAAGATGGGGATACATACCTCGACATGCCGGAAGCAGAACGACTGGAAATTTTTAAAGACCGTGCGTATGCTGAAAAATTAAAGGCATTGAAACGTGATTTAGCTCATTTCAATGTACAGTATGATAATTGGTTTAGTGAACGGACGCTTCATCCCGATGCCGTACAGTCAGCCTGCAAGGTGCTGCAGGAACGCGGCAAGATTTATGAAAAAGACGGTGCATTGTGGCTGAAATCGACAGACTATGGCGATGATAAAGACCGCGTGGTTATTCGCGACAATGGCGTACCGACCTATTTGGCTGCCGATATTGCCTATCATAAAAATAAATACGACCGTGGGTTTAAATCGCTAATCAATATTTGGGGTGCCGACCATCATGGATATGTTGCGCGTGTTAAAGCTGCAATTGCGGCGCTGGGATATGACCCGAACCAATTAGAAGTTTTACTGCTGCAGATGGTCAGCCTGTTTCGTGATGGCAAGCCTGTTAAAATGTCTAAGCGGACAGGACAGGCAATTACGCTGAATGAACTGATTGAAGAAGTAGGAACTGACGCAGCACGGTATTTCTTTATTATGCGGTCACTAGATACGCAGCTGGATTTTGATTTGGATTTGGCTAAATCGCACAGCAACGAAAATCCGGTATATTACATTCAATATGCGCATGCCCGTATTTACAGTATTTACCGCCAGGCTAAAGAAGCCGGTGTCCATCTCGATATGGACTGGTCCGATGTAAAATGGGATACATTGAAAGATGAACAAGAATTGGAATTAATTAAGAAAATGGCAGCTTTTCCGGAAGAAATTCAGCGGGCTGCCCGCGAACGGGCTCCGCATCGCATTGCACACTATGTGTATGAATTGGCAGGACTCTTCCATACATTTTATAATCACTGCCGCATTATCCAGGAAGACAAAGAACTGGAAAAAGCTCGCTTGGCATTGGTTACGGCTGTCCGCATTACGATTGCCAACAGTTTGGCAATTTTAGGGGTTTCTGCTCCTGAAAAAATGTAATATAATAACAATAAGCTTACTATAGAATCAATATAATTGAATGATATGAGCAGAGGCTCAGCAGGGAGGAATTATGGCTAAATACATATTTGTTACAGGCGGGGTTGTGTCTTCTTTAGGTAAAGGTATTACAGCAGCAGCATTAGGCCGTTTGCTGAAAAATCGCGGGTTTAAAGTTACGATTCAAAAATTTGACCCATACATCAACGTAGACCCTGGTACGATGAGTCCGTATCAGCACGGTGAAGTATTCGTTACCGACGACGGTACAGAAACAGATTTGGATTTAGGTCATTATGAACGTTTTATTGATATTAACTTAGGGAAAAACTCCAACGTTACTACTGGTAAAATTTACTGGTCCGTCTTGCAGAAAGAACGCCGCGGCGATTATCTGGGACACACGGTACAAGTTATTCCCCATATTACCAACGAAATCAAAAACCGCGTATATCGTGTAGGCGATGATGATAATGCCGATGTCGTTATTACGGAAATCGGCGGCACCGTTGGCGATATTGAAAGCCTGCCGTTCTTGGAAGCCATTCGCCAGATTAAAAAAGAAGTCGGCCGCAATGATGTATTGTATATTCATGTTACGCTCGTACCGTATATCGGCGCTGCAGGCGAATTAAAAACGAAACCGACGCAGCACAGTGTCAAAGAACTGCGCAGCATTGGTATTCAGCCGGATATCATCGTTTGCCGTACAGAACGTCCGCTTTCAGATGAAATGAAAGAAAAATTGGCTTTGTTCTGCGATATTGATAAAGAAGCCGTTATTGAAAACAAAACATTAAACAGCATTTATGAAGTACCACTTCTCCTTTCCGAAGAAGGCATGGATAAAATCGTTCTGGATAAATTAGCATTGCCGGATAAACCTTGCGATATGGAAGATTGGAAAAAGATGGTATACGATATTTACCATACAGAAAATGATCTGGATATTGCCCTTGTCGGTAAATATGTTGCGCTTCATGATGCATACCTTAGTGTAGCAGAAGCATTGAATCATGCCGGTATTGCGTATAAAACAAAAGTACATATTCATTGGATTGATTCCGAAACGTTGGAAGATCCTGCTGTTTCTATGGAAGAAGTCTTCAAAGGAATTGATGGCATCGTCGTTCCGGGCGGTTTTGGCAACCGTGGTGTCGAAGGCAAAATCCGCGCTGTGCAGTATGCACGTGAACACAAGGTACCGTACCTTGGCTTGTGCCTGGGAATGCAGTGCGCTGTTATGGAATTTGCCCGCCACGTCGTTGGTTTGGAAGGCGCAACCTCTTCTGAATTTAATGAAGATGCCAAATTCCCGGTTATCGATTTGATGCCGGATCAAGTTGACGTATCCGATAAAGGCGGCACGATGCGTTTGGGATTGTATCCGTGCAAACTGGTAGAAGGTACCAAAGCCCATGAAGTATACGGTACAAACCTTATTTATGAACGCCATCGCCATCGTTGGGAATTCAACAATAAATACCGTACGGAAATGGTCAATGCCGGACTCGTTCTTTCTGGTACGTCACCAGATGACCGTTTGGTAGAAATCGTCGAATTAAAAGATCATCCATGGTTTGTCGGATGCCAGTTCCATCCGGAATTTAAATCTCGCCCGACCAAGGCACATCCTCTCTTTAAAGGATTAATTAAAACAGCGCTGGATTTAAAGAAAAATCACTAGTAACAAAAGAATAGAATACGGAAATGGTGCATGAAGCGGTTCGTTATCATGCACCATTCTTTTTTTCTGTTTCATAGGCAAAACGTAAAGAAAGTTGTTCTTATTTTATAATGGGAATGTAAATAATAAGATAAAGAAACGACGCTTGGGTGACACACTTTTTTTGCTATGCATAAAATGCAAAGAAAATATGTGATAAACAGTACATATTTTCTAATCATTTCATAAAAAAATAGAGATACGATGTATGTAAAAATAATATAAATATTTTTTTATACATAAAACGATAAACGAAACGAAAAAACACCTCTTTGGTAGAAATTTTGCAAATTAGATAAATATGCTGTTTTGAATATTTATTGAATTTTTTTAGTGCTTTTAGCCGTGTGCAATATGCATAAGACCCACTAAAAAATCAGATAGATTGCCGGTATTGCTATAATTTTCACATTGAATATTATCATACTTGATGATATAATATAGGCGATTGAAAGTAAGCTTCGGCAACGAAATGAATCTTTCTTTCGCAAGTTTTATCATGCAGTCGGCTCATGTGAATTTTGGCTTTATACCGAATAAGAGGATGGGCCGGCTGCATCGCATGCTTTTTTTGCGTGTGCAAAGAGCATGAAAAGGGGCATACTCCTTGGAGAAACGATGTGGTGTAGTCGGAATCAAAAGCGTACGCGTCTGCAATATTGGTTTTTATTAAAAACAGGCTGTGGGCTGATAATATGGCAGACAGGTGTGCTTTTAGTATCGTATCTTTCAATTAGTTGCTTCATGTTTTTATTATTTTTCATTATATATTAATGAGGTGATTTTTGATGTTGAATACCTTTAAAAGAGGTGGGGTCCATCCTGACGATGGTAAAATCTATGCTAAAGATAAAGCGATAGAAACCCCGGCAGTACCGGCACAAGTAGTCATCCCGATGAGTCAGCATTTTGGTGCTCCTTGTACTCCGACCGTCAAGGTAGGCGATTTGGTAAAAAAAGGCCAGCTGATTGGGACCAGCGATGCATTTTTGCATGCTGACATTCATGCATCTACTTCCGGTAAGGTCATCAAAGTGGCTCCTATGCCGCACAACATGATGGTCAAATGCATGGCTGTTGTCATCCAGGCTGATGGCAAAGATGAATGGGCTGAAGGAATTCCAGAAGAACATGACTGGAAACAGCTTGATAGCAAAGAAATCATTGAACTGATTAAAAAAGCCGGCGTAGTTGGCTGCGGCGGTGCTACATTCCCAGCTCATGTAAAATTGGCTCCGAACAAACCGGTTGACACATTTATTGTCAATGGTGCGGAATGTGAACCGTATTTGACATGCGATTATCGTTCTATGGTTGAAAAAGAAACGACAGAAAAACTCGTTACAGGTGTTCAGATTTGCATGAAAGCGTTAGGTGTTCAAAAAGGTTTCATCGGCATTGAAGATAACAAACCAGAAGCCATTAAGAATTTGACGGAAGCTTTCAAAGATGTTTCGGGCGTAACAGTTGTTGCCTGCAAGACAAAATATCCGCAGGGCGCTGAAAAAATGATGATTGAAGCCTGCACAGGCCGTCAGGTTGAACCGGGCGGACTTCCTATGGACGTAGGCTGCGTTGTCAGCAACGTAGGTACGGTTATCGCTATTACCGATGCTGTTTGCCATGGTATCCCGTTCATTGAACGTCTTACTACGGTTACGGGCGACTGCATCAAAGAACCGAAAAACTTACGGCTTCGTATTGGCACGACGTTCCAGGAAGCTATTGATTACTGCGGCGGCTTTACAACACAGCCGGATCGCGTAATCGGCGGCGGCCCGATGATGGGTCTTGCACAATACCAGCTTGATGTTCCTATTACAAAAGGTGCTTCCGGTATTTTGGCATTGTCTCCGGAAAAATGCCAAGTTGGCGTAGAAGAACCGTGCATTCGCTGCGGCCGTTGCGTAGAAGCATGTCCGATGGGCCTCATTCCGAGCCAGCTCAGTATCTTCTCGTCCTGCCAGGCATGGGATAAATGCATGGAATATGGTGTTATGAACTGCGTTGAATGCGGCAGCTGCGTATACACCTGCCCGGCAAAACGCAATATTGTCCAGTATATCCGCAACGCGAAAGCGCAGGTTAAGGCTATTCAGAGAGCTGCTCAAGAAAAAGCCGCTGCTAAAAAAGCGTAAGAACTAATGGAAGAAGGGATATCATGAGTCCAGAAGCTAAAGGACAAACTATAGGAAAGGATGCTAAAGACATGCAGGAATTAAAACTTACTGTATCATCTTCACCGCATGTTCGCTGCAATGAAACAATTCCTAAAATTATGTGGAGTGTTGTCGCAGCTCTCGTGCCTGCTGCAGCATTTGGCGTATATTACTTCGGTATGAATGCACTTGCGAATATCGTCGTAGCGATTGTTTCTGCAGTTGTTTTCGAATTTTTATGGGAAAAAATGATGCATAAAAAGATTACCATCAAAGATGGTTCTGCCGTCATCACTGGCCTTTTGATGGCTATGTGCTGCCCGCCGACCCTTCCGTGGTGGATGAGCATCGTTGGTTCCTTCTTGGCAATTGTCGTCTGTAAACAAGCTATGGGCGGCTTGGGTGCCAACCTCTTTAACCCGGCTCACGTTGGCCGTGCCGGCTTGATGGTTTCCTGGCCTGTTGCTATGACCACTTGGACACAGCTCAATGGTACTGTTGTTGATGGCGTTGCCGGTGCTACACCGCTGAATGTTTTCAAACATGGCGGCACGGATGCCTTGTTCCAACTCTTTGGTACCAATGACTGGGGTACGATTTATCAAAGCCTCTTTATCGGTACACGTAATGGTTCCTTAGGTGAAACCTCTACGGTGCTTTTGGTTCTCGGCGGCTTATACCTGATTTATAAGGGCTATGTAAATTGGCAGGTTCCTGTTATCATGATTGCTACAGTTGGCGTTCTTATGGGTATTGGTTATGGCCCGAATGTTGCTTTGTTTGAAATGATGGCCGGCGGCTTAATCATCGGCGCATTCTTCATGGCAACAGATATGGTTACCGCTCCGATTACCTTAAAAGGTCAGATGATTTTTGCTTTAGGTTGCGGCATTATTACCGTATTGATTCGTATCCTCGGCGGTTATCCGGAAGGTGTCTGCTATTCTATTTTGCTCATGAACGCATTGACACCGCTCATTGACCGTTTGGTTAAACCTAAAGTCTTTGGTGAAGTAAAGACAAAGGGGGCTAAATAAAATGGCAGAAAAACATGAAGGCGGCATTGTTCATGTCGCAATGAACCTTGTCCTTACTTGTCTTGTTTCCGGTTGTATTATTGGTGCCGTAGCATTTATTACAGTCCCGACAGCCCATGAAAAAGCGGAACAAATGAAACAAGAATCTATGAAGACATTGGTTCCAGATGCTGATAAATTCGTAGAAGTTCAAGGCGAAAAAGATACATTTATCGCTGAAAAAGGCGGTCAAAAAATTGCCTACATTATCCCGACGGCTCCGAAAGGCTACGGCGGCCCGATTAAACTGCTGACAGCTGTATCAACGGATGGTACCGTATTGGATTACACCGTATTGGAAGCCAATGAAACACCGGGCCTTGGTGATAAAGGCGCAAAATCTCCGTTTAAAGATCAGTTCAAAGGCAAAAAAATTGAAAACTTGGAAGTTACCAAAGAACATGGCGTAAAAGATAAAATTCAGGCTATGACAGGTGCTACCATTTCTTCTCGTGCCTTTACCGCTGGTGTTAAAGAAGCTGTTGAAAAAGCAGCACAGATGGGGGGTAAATAATAATGAGTCTTTGGAAAGTATTTACTAGAGGCATTATTGAAGAAAACCCATACTTCGTCTTGGCATTGAGCTTGTGCCCAGGCCTTGCTGTTACAACAAGTGTCGTAAATGGCTTGACCATGGGTTTGACTGTATGGTTCGTTATTACCTCAAATAACGTAGTTGTTTCTATTATTCGTAAATTAATCAACAAAAAAGTACGTGTACCTGTATATATTACATGTATTGCTACTATCGTAACATGCGTACAGCTGTTCTTACAGGCATATGCACCGGATTTGTACAAAGCCCTTGGCGTATACCTCGACTTGGTCGTTGTATTTGCTATCATCTTGGCTCGTGCTGAATCTGTTGCATCGAAGAACGGTATTGTCGTATCCTTCCTCGACGGCATGGGCATGGGCATTGGCTTTACGATTGCTATGCTTGTTATTTCCGTCGTTCGTGAAGTATTGGGCAATGGCACATTGCTCGGCGTTGACCTCTTTGGCCCGTCCTTCCAGCCGGCACTTATCATGGCATTGCCGCCAGGAGCATTTATGCTTATCGGCTTCATGATGGCTGGTCTTAAAATGTGGAATGAATCTCGCGAAAAAGCAAAACAACTGAAAGGGAGTGAAGGATAATGGAATACTTTACGCTGTTCGTCGGGGCAGTACTCGTTAACAACTTCGTATTGACCAAGTTCCTCGGCCTGTGTATCTTCTTTGGTGTATCCAAAAACCTGAACGCTTCTGTAGGTATGGGCTTTGCTGTAACTTCCGTCCTCACAATGAGTACTGTACTTGCATGGTTGCTGTATAACTTTGTATTAGTACCCCTTGATTTGACATTCCTCCGTACGATTTCTTTCGTTGTCTTAATCGCAAGTTTCGTACAGTTGTTGGAAATTGTCATCAAAAAAATGTCTCCGACATTATATAACATGTGGGGCATTTACCTCATGCTTATCGCTACGAACTGTATCGTACTGTCCGTACCGGTAATCAGTATTACAAACAATTATAATTTCCTTGAAAACCTCGTATTTGCCGTTGGCTCCGGTTTGGGCTTTGCTGTAGCTTTGATCTTGATGGCAAGCTGCCGCGAAAAATTGGACTATGCGGATGTTCCCCATGCTTTGAAAGGAACACCAATTGCCTTTATCGTTGCCGGTATGTTAGCCTTGGCATTCCTTGGTTTCTCCGGTATGATATAACGCAAAGGAGTTGGAAGTAATATCATGGATATGAATATGACGCAAATAGCAATTTCTGTAGTTGCTGTCATGGTCGGCATCGGTATCGTCTTCGGCTTTATCCTTGCATTCGCTGACAAGAAATTTGCTATGGAAGAAAATCCGCTCATCGGTGAAGTAGAAGAAGCTTTGCCGAAAGGCCAATGCGGTGCCTGCGGTTTTGCTGGCTGTGCTAAATATGCAGAAGCAGTTGTTCTTGACCCGGAAGTTCCGCCAAACCTTTGCGTACCTGGCAAAGCTGAAGTTGCTGCTGTTGTAGCAAAATTGACAGGTAAGGTTGCAGAAGAAAAAGAACCACAGTATGCGCATATCCGTTGCCGCGGCGGCAATGGTATTGCCAAACAGGCTTTTGAATACAAAGGCGTTCATGACTGTGCTGCTGCTAAAACAGTACAGCAGGGTCCTAAATTCTGTAAATTTGGCTGCCTTGGCTTTGGCAACTGTGTCCGCGCATGCCCGTTTGGTGCCATGACAATGGGTGCCAATGGCTTGCCTCACGTTGACAAGAATCTCTGTACAGGCTGCGGCAAATGCGCAAGTATTTGCCCGAATCATGTTATTGAACTCTTGCCGATCAGTGCAAAAGTCAGCGTCAGCTGCTCTTCGAAAGAAATGGGCGCTGTTGCTCGTAAAGACTGCTCTGCTGCCTGCATTGGCTGCGGTCTTTGCATGAGAAACTGTGCACATGAAGGCGGCGTCAAAGTCGTAGATCATCTTGCTGTCGTCAATCCGGCTATTTGCCACGATTGCGAAGAAGCAACATGTGTTGCAAAATGTCCGACTAAAGCAATTGCATCGATGGTTGCAGCTGCTAAAACGGAAGAAAAAATAGGTTAATACTATGAACTGGAAAAATAAAGCAGGGTATATCCTTGCTGCAGTTTTCCTGGTTGTCATGAGTTGCTCCGGATGCGCTTTGCATCCGGAGTCTTCTTTTGATAGAAGCGGTGTGGCGATGGATACAACGATTTCGCTGCGAGCTGCAGGAAAAGAAGCAAAAGAAGCTGTAGACGAAAGTTTTCAGCGCATTGAACAAATAGATAAACTGGCAAGTTCACAAGATCCGGCCAGTGATGTAAGCAAAATTAATGCCGCCGCAGGCGTATCGTATGTGCAGGTAGACCCAGCTGTATATGAAATGATTGATTTTGCTAAATCATATTCAGAAAAAACACAGGGAGAATGGGATATATCTGTTGGAATCATCACGAACCTTTGGCAGATTGGCAATGAAGGACAGCATGTTCCTTCAGCAGAAGAAATCCAGGCAGCACTGCAGCTTGTCAACTATAAAGATATACTGCTGCGACCGGAAGATCATAGTGTTATGCTGGCAAAAAAAGGCATGTCTATTGATTTGGGCGGTGTAGCGAAAGGATACGCCGTCGATGAAATTCGCAAGATATATGAAAAACATCACATTGAAAGAGGCTTGATTAATATGGGCGCTAGTTCGATGTATGCGTTGGGAAAGAATAGCAAGGGAAAAGCCTGGAATATCGGCATGAAGCATCCGCGGTCTGATAAAAACGGTGCGTATTTAGGCATTGTAGGCATTGAAAATCAATCCCTATCTACATCAGGCGACTATGAACGCTATTTTATCCAAGATGGTGTCCGTTACTGCCACATTTTTGATCCGCGTACAGGAAGACCGGCTGATTCTGGTGTCATGAGTGACTCTATTGTTATTAATGATGATGTAGAGCACGCAGGAATGCTTAGCGATATATTGACAACAGTCGTTTTTGTATTGGGGCCCCAAAAAGGATTAGCGTATATTAACAGTTTGCCAGGTATTGAATGTGAAATTACAGGGACAGACGGTGCTATTTATATGACGCCGGGATTTCAAAAGCATTTTTCCGATATGAATACAGATTTCCATCTGGCTGAATAAGCAATTTTATGTATAGAGCTGTAGAAATTGTAATATACAAATAGATTCTAAATTTAAATTTTCGAATTATATTTACTTTTTCTTTAGAATGTAAGATAATATATATATAAATATTTGTAGAGGATGGTATTAAAACATGGATCATATTGATGACAAAATTTTAACGATTTTAAAACGGAACGGAAAGGCCTCTGCTACTGAAATCAGTAAAGTTGTAGGGCTCTCTATACCAGCTGTAGCAGAACGTATCCGCAAAATGGAACATAGCGGTATTATTGAAGGGTATGGCGCAAAAATCAGCCGTCGCAAGACGGGCTACAACGTGACAGCTTTTATTATGGTTAACTTGGAACGCTCCGGTGATGTCGATGAATTTCGCCAACGAATCGTCCAGTTCCCGCAAGTATTGGAATGCCATCATGTCGTTGGTGCTTTTGACTACTTGCTGAAAGTACTTGTCAAAACGCCGGATGATTTGGAACAGTTTCTTATGGAAGAATTAAATGAAATTCCGACGGTTTCCTCATCACAGACATTTATGTGTTTATCGACATTAAAAGAAGAATGGAATGTATAACCGCCAACAGGCTGTGTTTGATGGTGAACAGTTGAAAAAACAGGTTCATTTTTGGTTGGAATAGTACAAGAATACATAAAATCTTGCAAGTAAACAGGGGCTTGCCACTTCGTGTGGCAAGCCCCTGTTGTTTATATAGATTTTGTTATAATTTATCTTCTATATACTGCACATGCTGAATTCCTTGAATACCTAGTCCAGGTGCATTTGATACCGTAATTTCTTTTTCGTGGAACGTAGCGCCTCCTAGTACAGGATCTTGGGAGCAAAGAACAGGGCCGTCTAAATCTATGCGTGTAATGATGCGTTTAGCACAAGCTAAGTGCACTGCGGCGTTGACGCTTACTTTTGCTTCCAGCATGCAGCCAATCATGCATTCGACGCCATAAACTTCTGCCAGTGATGCCAGTTTCAAGGCATTTGTCAGACCGCCGCATTTCATCAGTTTGATATTGATTAAATCTGCAGCATGCATTTGCAAGATTTGTAACGCGTCTTCTACAGAAAAAACACTTTCGTCTGCAAGAACGGGAATATAGGAATGGTCGGTAACGTATTTTAATCCGGCTATATCATGAGCGGGTACTGGTTGTTCGACGAGTTCGATATCGAGACCCTTGTCCTGCATTTGCTGGAGCAGCATAACGGCCTGCTTTGGTTTCCAAGCTTGGTTGGCATCGATACGAATGCGAATATGCGGGCCCACTGCCTTGCGAATCGCTTCTAGGCGCATACTATCCAAGGACGGGTCGATACCGACTTTTACTTTTAATGTGTCGTATCCACGCTTTACCGCATTTTGCGCATCTTTTGCCATTTCTTCTGGAGCATTGACGCTGATGGTAATATCTGTAATGAGTTTGCTGCGGCTGGCTCCCCACATCTTGTATACGGGAATGCCGTATTTTTTACCGTATAAGTCCCACAGCGCCATATCCGCCGCTGCTTTGGCAGACGTGTTTTTGACAATGCAGCGTTGTACATCCTGGGTCAGCGTTTCAAAATCATCTATATCGCGGCCGAGTAAGGTTTTGATGATATGGTCTTGAAAGGCGCCGAGAATCGCACCCGTTGTGTCACCGGTTATGGCACCTGTCGGCGGTGCTTCCCCGTAACCGACATCACCCGTATCGGTGTGAATCTCTACGATAATATCTTCGACGCTGTTGACCTGCCGCAGCGCCGTTTTGAAGGGAACTCGCAGAGGCACCGAAATGCGCCCTAGACGAATCTTCGTAATTTTCATAATGAAACCTCCTTAATATCTACCTTTATATCATAAACTTTTTTCAAGAAGCAAAAAAGACCCAGTCATATGTAAAATAAAATTTTTTATATATGACTGGGTCGTACAATGCAATACATTAATTTTCTTTAATATGGCCATCGATTGTAATGGTAGTTACTTGCCAGGGAATCCATTTGCCGCTTTGCTGCAGTGCTTTTTTGGCGGCCAGTTCCAAGCCGCCGCAGCAGGGAACTTCCATGCGAACAATCGTTACGGATTGGATGTTATTTTGTTTGATGATTTCTGTGAGTTTTTCAGCGTAATCAATGTTGTCTAGTTTGGGGCAGCCGATAAGTGTTACTTTATGGCGAATAAAATCTTGATGGAAGCTGGCATAAGCATAGGCCGTGCAGTCTGCCGCAATGAGAAGATGAGCACCGTCAAAATAAGAGGATTTTAAAGGAGCTAGTTTGATTTGTACTGGCCATTGCCGCAGCTGAGAGGGTTGTGGGTGTGATAATCCTGATGCCGCAGAAGATGCCGGTGCTATCGTTTGAGCTAGCTTTCCAGGACAATCATGGGAAATGGTGCGGGCTTGACTGCCGGGACAGCTGCTGGTTTTGTATTCACGACCTTGGGCCTTCATATTGGCTTTGACAGCTTCTTCGTCATAAGCAACCGTGTCTTTTTCGATGAAAGAAATAGCGTCTGTTGGGCAGTGAGGCAGACAATCGCCAAGACCGTCACAGTAATCGTCGCGCATCAGCTGGGCTTTGCCGTTTACCATGGCGATGGCGCCTTCATGACAGGCAGCGGCACACGCACCGCAGCCATTGCATTTTTCTTGATCAATATGAATAATTCTTCGAATCATGATGGGTATACCTCCGTATATTCATTGTGCGATATAAGCTTTTGCGATTTATCTTACGTGTAAAGTATATTATAATGAGAATAGAAATGCTGTTGTATTTGCAACAAAGAAGTCTCATTTTTTGCAAATATGTGAATAGATAGGGGGAACAAAATGAAAAAACAGTTGCTTAGCATTCGTAATTCCGAGCTTTTTAGTGGCATATCTGCTGAAGAAATAGGGTTACTCTTAGATGAAATGCCTGTCAAGCAGCAAATATACGACAAAGGCAGTTTTATTTTTTTTGCCGGCGATACGGTTCGATATGTCCGCATTGTTTTATCAGGCGTTGTGCATATTATACAGGAAGATTATTGGGGAAACCGTAATATTTTGACGCAGGTCCGGCCAGGCGGCATGTTTGGAGAAGCCTTTGCCTGTCTTCCCCATTCAGTCGCAACGGTCAGCGTCATGGCTGTGGAACCGACAAATGTTCTTTGTATTGATGTCAGTCAGTTTCTTTTGGCGTCCCGTGTATTGACCATGCCGCAGGGCAAATTTATGATGAATTTGCTGGCTGTTATGGCGCGGCGCAACCGGCAGCTGACGGAAAAAATACGCTATATTACGCAGCGTTCTACACGAAAGAAAATTATGTTCTATTTGTCAGACGAAGCGATTAGGCAGCATTCCCATTCATTTATAGTACCGTTTAATCGACAGCAGCTGGCAGATTTTCTTTCGGTAGACAGAAGTGCCTTGTCAGCAGAATTGAGTAAAATGAAGCGGGACGGCTTGATTGATTATTATAAAGACCAATTTGAATTAAAACAGGTACATGAAAGAAAAGGGCCTGCATAAGTCGCAAGCCCTTGAGATTCTAGGTAAAAAAGATACCTTCTTATATTAGTGTAAATGGGGAAGAATATGGCCCATTTTATTTTTCTTGGTTTCCAAGTAGAATTCATCGAATTTTTGTGGTTTCATTTCAATGGGGACACGTTCTACGATTTCTACGCCAAAACCTTCCAGTCCGTATATTTTTTCCGGATTATTGGTGAGCAGGCGGATTTCTTTAGCACCAATATCTTGAAGAATTTGTGCGCCAACCCAGTATTCCCGCAAGTCAGGTGCAAAACCGAGTTTTTCGTTGGCTTCCACTGTGTCGTATCCTTGTTCCTGCAGTACATAGGCTTTGAGTTTGTTGATTAAGCCGATGCCGCGTCCTTCTTGGCGCATATAGAGCAGAATACCGCGGCCTTCTTTGTTAATCTGTGTCATGGCAGCTGCCAGCTGTTCGCCGCAGTCACAGCGGCATGAGCCGAAAACGTCGCCTGTCAGGCATTCGGAATGAACACGGCAGAGAAGGTTTTTGCCATCGCCAATATCGCCTTTGACGAGTGCGACGTGATGTTCTCCCGTCAAATCATTGATATAGCCATAAATTTTGAATTCACCGTATTTAGTCGGCATTTTTGCGACAGCTTCGCGGACAACGTGTTTGTCATGACGGCGGCAGTAATTCTGCAGGTCATGAATTGTAATAAACTTGAGACCATATTGGTCAGCAATATCCCAAAGCTGCGGCGTGCGCATCATTGTGCCGTCATCTGCCATAATTTCGCAGCATAGGCCGACTTGTTTGAGTCCTGCCAGACGCATGAGATCTACAGTTGCTTCTGTATGGCCGTTGCGGGTCAGTACGCCGCCTCGTTTGGCAATGAGCGGGAAATTATGTCCCGGACGGCGGAATTCTTCCGGTTTTGCAGATTCTTCTGTGCATTTGCGGGCCGTAAGCGCGCGTTCTACAGCAGAAATACCTGTTGTCGTATCGACATGGTCGATAGAAACAGTAAATGCCGTTTCGTGGTTATCTGTATTTTCACTGACCATAGGGGGAAGCCCTAATTTATGAGCGTATTCGATACTCATGGGCATGCAGATGAGGCCCTTGCCGTGCATCGCCATAAAATTCATATTTTCTGTTGTGCAGTACTGGGCGGCACAAATAAAATCACCTTCATTTTCCCGGTCCGGATCATCCGTTACGATAATAATCTTGCCGGCCTGCAGTGCTTCAATGGCATCTTCAATGGTGTTAAATTTTCTTTTTTCGTTTTCCACTAGTAAAACCTCCTGAATATATAAAGCCCTGACCATCACAGGGATGTCAGGGCCTTTGAGTCATATGCAATAACGCTGCGTAAACACAGCGCACCGTATCTTCTTCCATCCAGACTATACTGTCGGTTTTGGAATTGCACCAAATCCTGAGCGTATGCTCCTACGCCGAAGCGTTCGCGGACTATACCGCCGATCGGGAATTTCACCCTGCCCTGAAGATATGCTTTTTACGTACTTCATTATACACGCTCCCTGCATAGATTGCAAGAGACACGGAAAGCACGGTGTTTGCGAAAAAACGCTGCCTATTCTACATCAAAAATTTTGCCAGGATTTAGAATGTTGTTGGGATCCAGCGCTTTTTTAATGGCTTTCATCATAGCCAGTTCATCAGGATTTGTAAATTCTTCCATCAAGTGTTTGCGTTTAAAGCCAATGCCGTGTTCACCGGAAAGACGGCCGCCATGAGCATAAATGAATGTATATAATTCCTGCTGATTGGCTTTAATGCGCTGCTCCCAGTCTTCGTAGGACGTATCTTCATTTTTTAAAATATTTAAATGGATATTGCCGTCACCGGCATGGCTGGCAATACGGGTAATCAGGTTGTATTTTTGGGCCAAACGGAGAATTTCATCAAGCAAAAGCGGTTCTTGGTCTACAGGAACGACGACATCTTCTTTGCTGACGATGAGACTTTCAGCACGGACGGCTTCGGCAAAGGCCTTGCGTGCCTGCCAGATTTTGTTGTGGTCAGCGACCAATACAGATGAGGCACCGCTGGCAGTGCAAAGTTCGTCCAGTGTAACTGCTTTATCGTCCAGATCATCTTCACTGACGCCTTCGACTTCGACAATCAGATAACAGCCTGTATCGCTTCCCTGGAGCTTTTCTCCCAAATAGTGTTCTACCGATTTGATGGTAATATTGTCCATGTATTCGACACATGTCGGAATAATGCCGCTTTTAATGATTTTATGGACTGTGCCGATTGCTTGGTCCGGATCTTCATAAATAGCCAGCAGATCTAATGTGTACTGCGGTTTGGGCAGGAGTTTGACCGTCGCCTTCGTAATAATGCCCAGCGTGCCTTCCGAGCCGATAATCAGCTGATCCAGGCAATAGCCCGTAGATTGTTTCTGCAGCCGCGCACCGAGTGTGACGATTTTTCCGAGAGGATTGACGATTTCGACGGCATACACCTGATGACGCGTCGTACCGTATTTGACAGCCCGATTGCCGCCGGCATTGGTTGCAATATTGCCGCCGATGAAGCAGGAATCGCCGCTGCAGGGGTCGCCGGCATAAAACAGCCCTTTGGCTTCGGCTGCTTTTTGCAGATCCGACGTGCGTACGCCCGGTTCGACGACGGCGTACATGGCTGTTTCATTGATTTCCAAAATATGGTTCATTTTTTCTGTTGACAGGACGATACCGCCGTATGTAGGTACAGCACCACAGGCTAAACCGGTACCGGCACCGCGAGGGACAATCGGAAAATGATAGGCATTGGCAAGTTTTACAATCGCGGCTGTTTGAGCTGCTGATTCGACAAAAACGACAGCTTCCGGCATGTGATGATACGCCGGGTCCGTTACTTCGTCATGCGAGTACGGCTGCATGAGTGCTGTATCGGTAAGAACATTTTTGTCGCCTGCGACAGCACGTATTTTGGAGAGTATTTCTTCTGAAATCTTAGTATATGACATAATGCAATCCCTCTTTTGCTACATAAAACAAATTATAAAGGTCAAAATTTTTTATTAGTATTATTATATAGAAGTCATGTAGATTTTTAAAGACTTATTTAGATGTAAAATTTGAAAAAGTCTTTAACTTAAAGGCGAATCAAGGTATACTATAAAGTATGATGGGAATGAAAGCATGCAAAGGAGTAAAGGTATGGCAGAAAAACGAATGACGCGCTTGGAGCGAAAACGGCTGCGTCGGCGTAAAAGAGCAAAACGAAATACCTCTCTTTCTAAATATAAAATTGCCGTGATACTAATTTTGGCGTTTGGCATACTCTATTTACTGCATGATGCCTACAGTTTATATCAGATTCATGATGATATGCAGCATATATTGCAGCAGGAACAAGAACTTCGAGATGAAAACGAACGGCTCAAACAGCGTAAAGAAGGATTGAACGACAACGAAGAAGTGGCAAGGCAGGCCAGGGAACAGTTCGGGTTAGTAAAACCAGGCGAAGTTCCTTATAGAAAGTAAAGAAAAAGAATTGAATTTTTTATATTTTATGGGTATAATAATTTCATACGCTTCTATAGAACAGAAGCATACAAGGAGGAATATAAAGCAGCATGACAATCGAAGTAGGAAGTGTGTTGGAAGGTACCGTTACAGGGATTACAAAATTTGGCGCATTTGTAGAACTTCCGGACAAGAAAGTGGGATTAGTCCATATTTCTGAAGTCGCTAACGAGTATGTAAAAGATGTACATGATTTTTTGAAAGTTCAGGACAAGGTCAACGTCAAAGTATTGTCTGTAGACGATAAGGGGAAAATTGGCTTATCTATTAAGCAAACCCAACCAGCACCGGAAAAAAAGGAATTTCGTCCGAGAACGGAATTTCGTCCGAAACATGAATTCCGGCAGCACAATGGCTTTGATTCCAATCGTCGTTCTTCTTCATCCTTATCCTTTGAAGATCGGCTCAGCAAGTTCTTGAAGGAAAGTGATGAACGCCTCATGGATTTGAAACGTAATACGGAATCAAAACGCGGCGGCCGCGGCGCACGTCATGCCGATTGATTCGTAACGAGGCAATCACAAGGCAAATTAAAGAGTATTCCTGTGGGAATGCTCTTTTTGTGTTTTTCATACGACTGATTTTTTGTATGTATATGAGGAGAAAGTAATGAAACATACAACCTATGCAGTTATTGATATCGGGTCCAATTCGCTGCGGTTGATGAAGGGAACACGGCAGGATGATGGAAGCTGGCTGTTTTCACCGAAAGAATTAGCAACGACCCGTTTGGGAAGGGATATAGAAAAAACGCATCATTTATCTACGCAGGGGATACATGATTCACTGCAGGCGATGGCGGCTTGGCAGCAGCAACTGCAGCAGATATCTGTATGTGCTGTGGCTACCAGTGCCGTTCGGGAAGCGACAGATGGACAAGCGTTTTTGGCAGAAATACGGTCACGGTTTGGCTGGCATTGCCGTACGCTGACGGGTACGGAAGAAGCAGCCTTTAGTTTTTGCGGCGCCTCTTCGACAAGTATGCAAGATGGCTGCACCGCTGTCCTTGATATCGGCGGCGGCAGCAGTGAAGTGGCTGTGGGGGCAGCTGGAACGGTACAATGGTCTCACAGTTATCCCGTAGGTGCCGTACGCTTGACGGCCAGCCCGATATGGGATGAAGCAGCTGTAGCAGCTATTCTCGCGCATTGTGAAAAAAAATGGCTGCCCTTGCCGAAAAAGCCGGATATGGTTATCGGCGTAGGCGGTACTCTGACAACGCTGGCAGCGATGGAACAGAAAATGAGCGTATACGACCCGTCATGTATTACAGGATATACAGTAACCCAGGGCCAGCTGGCAGCACGTATGGCCCAGCTGCTGCAGATGACGCCGGAGGAACGGCAGCATGTACCGGGACTGCAGCCGAAACGCAGTGACATTATTTTAGCTGGATTGGCAATCCTGCAGTCTTTTTTACAGCATTATCACATAGCGTCCATACAGATGAGTGAACGGGATTTACTGGAAGGTGTCTTTTATAAAGAAGCATTTCAAGATGGAAAGGCAGACAGGTGCTGACAATGGATATACTGAAAAAAGTAACGGTATTTTGTCAACGCGAAGCCTTGTTTGCTGACGGAGATAAGCTAGTCGTTGCTTGTTCGGGAGGTCCTGATTCGCTGGCTTTGTTGGATATATTAGCAAGACTGGCTCCGGTGCATCATTTGCAGCTGCTTGTTTGTTATATCCACCATGGCATTCGGCAGGCTGCCGACGAAGAAGTGGAACGTGTACGGCAGGAAGCGGCACGCAGGCATTGTGCTTTTGTATGCCGCTATAGTAATGTGCCGACTGTGGCAGCCAGAGAGCATCGCTCTTTGGAAGCTGCCGGGCGGGATGAACGGTACCGTCTGCTGCGACAGGAAGCAAAAAAATGGCAGGCCCGCGCTATTGCAGTAGCTCATCACCGCAATGACCAGGCTGAAACGGTATTGCTGCATGTACTGCGCGGCAGTGGTTTATCCGGACTCAACGGGATGCGGCCTAAACGCGGTGATATTATTCGTCCTTTACTGGACTTGACACGGCAGGAGATAGACGAGTATATTGAAAAGCAGCAGTTGCAGCCATGCCATGATGAAACGAATGATTCAGACGTATTTTTTAGAAATCGTATTCGTCTGCATTTACTGCCGTATTTAAAACAATATAATCCGGCTATTGTAGCGGATTTAAACCGGTTAGCACGGCTGGCACAGGCCGATGATGATTTTTTGCAGCAGGAAGCGGCACGGGTATATGATACGCTAGCTGTTCGCCAACAGAAAACGATCTGCCTTGACAAAAAAAAATTTTTGGCCCAGCCATTAGCGATACAGCGCCGTGTCATCCGCTTGGTATGCTGTGATGTTACAGGAAGTATGAAAAATATTTCCTTTTATTATGTAGAAACAGTACGAAATTTGGCTTTCAAAGGTGCCGGCAAGCAGTTTCAAACCGGTACATGGCTGGCCTATACGACACAAACAGCGCTTTGTATGAAGCCTTGTTTGTATCGACGCTGAGACGGCTGTTGTTGTTCAAGCCGATACAGCAACACCATAATGTAAATGTATTCAGGAGGGAATATCCATGCATCAGGATGTAAAAGAAATTTTATTTACAGAAGAAATTATCAAAAAACGCGTACGTGAATTAGGTGCGCAGATTAGCAAAGATTATGCAGGCAAAACGATTCTCATGTGCGGCATTTTAAAAGGAGCGGTTACCTTTTATACCGATTTAGCACGTACGATTGATACACCTGTTTTGTTTGATTTTATGAGTTGCTCCAGCTACGGTTCCGGCACGACATCTTCCGGGGCGGTAATGGTGCGCAAAGATTTGGATACCGATGTGCGGGGAAAAGACGTCCTTGTCGTAGAAGATATTATCGATACGGGCATTACGCTGAGCCATTTGGTGCCTTTGCTGAAAAAACGGGGAGCTAACTCTGTTAAATTGGCGACATTGCTCAGCAAACCGGCACGCCGCCAGGCAGACGTTCCCGTAGATTATAATGGATTTGAAATTCCGGATGCGTTTGTTGTCGGCTATGGGCTGGATTATGATGGACGGTACCGCAACTTGCCGTATATCGGTATTTTAAAAGAAGAAATATATACAAAATAAAAAAAGAAAAATGGTGCAGTATAGACTTGTTTTTATGCAAATAGTTATTGTTGCTTTGCTGGAAGTGTGGTAAGATAAGATTATATTGGTTGGATAAAATCACTTAAAAATAGATTCCAATGAAAGGAGTATTATTTTGAGCAAATTTGTGCGTAATGTAAGTTTATACTTACTGATTATTATTGTGGCTGTATCTATTATTGATGCATTTACGACAAATAAATCTGACAAATCAGAAATTTCCTATACCAATTTCATGAATCAGGTTGAACAAAAGAAAGTAGATGCCGTACAGATTACTGCTGACCATGCTATTGTAGGCCAGCTGAAAGACGGCACGTCCTTTACGTCGTATGCACCGACAGATTCAGCACTTATGCCGGCACTGCGTGATGCAGAGGTCAATGTCATTGCTAAGCCGCCGGAACAGCCTTCTTGGTGGATGAATCTGCTGAGTTCTATTTTACCGATTTTGATTTTAATCGGCGTATGGTTCTTTATTATGCAGCAGACCCAGGGCGGCGGTGGCCGTGTCATGAATTTTGGTAAAAGTCACGCTAAAATGCATGGAGAAGGAAAAATTAAAGTTTCCTTTAAAGATGTAGCCGGTGAAGACGAAGCGAAAGAAGAATTGGCAGAAATCGTCGAATTCCTTCGCAATCCTAGCAAATACAATAATATTGGTGCTAAGATTCCAAAAGGCGTACTGCTCTTTGGCCCGCCGGGGACAGGGAAAACGCTGCTGGCTCGTGCCGTTGCCGGTGAAGCCGGTGTTCCCTTTTTCAGCATTAGCGGTTCTGACTTTGTAGAAATGTTCGTAGGCGTTGGTGCGTCCCGTGTCCGTGACTTATTTGCCCAAGCGAAAAAAAATGCCCCCTGTATTATTTTCATCGATGAAATTGATGCCGTAGGGCGTCAGCGTGGTGCCGGTCTTGGCGGGGGTCATGATGAACGCGAACAAACCTTAAACCAGCTGTTAGTTGAAATGGATGGATTTGGTTCCAATCAGGGCATTATTACGATTGCAGCGACGAACCGGCCTGATATTTTGGATCCGGCATTGCTGCGTCCAGGCCGTTTCGACCGTCAAATTACGGTAGATCGTCCGGATTTGCGCGGCCGCCGTGCCATCTTGGAAGTACATGCCAAGGGTAAACCGTTGGGCAAAGATGTAGATTTGGACATCATTGCCAAGAAGACGCCGGGCTTTACTGGTGCTGATTTGGGTAACTTGCTCAACGAAGCAGCATTGTTGGCTGCCCGTGCCGACAAAAAAGTTATTAATATGCCGGAATTAGAAGAAGCCAGTGAAAAAGTATGCTTTGGTCCGGAACGGCGCAGTCATGTGATTAGTGAAAAAGAAAAACGCTTGACAGCAGTTCATGAATCCGGTCATGCGTTGATTGCTTACCTTCTTCCTGATGCCGATCCGGTACATAAAGTTACGATTATTCCGCGCGGCCGGGCTGGCGGCTATACGATGATGCTGCCGGAAGAAGACCGCTCTTACGAAACCAAGTCGTACTATTTGGCTCAGATTCGCGTAGCCTTGGGTGGCCGGGCTGCAGAAGAAATCGTATTCCATGAAATCAGCAGTGGTGCTTCCGGTGATTTGCAGAGCGTAACGCGTATTGTTCGCCAAATGATTACCCGTTTGGGAATGAGTACAAAATTAGGCCCTATGGTTTTTGGTGAACAGCAGGAACAAGTATTCCTAGGCAAAAACTTAGGACATGAACGTAACTATGGCGAAGGAGTAGCTGAATTAATCGATAAAGAAATGCATGACATGGTTTCAGAAGCCTATGCAGATGTCCTGCGCATGCTTCGGGAACATATTGATGCCCTGCAAAATATGGCAAAGGCATTGATGGAAGTCGAAACGATTAATCATCAGCAGGTAGACAATCTGATTAAGTTCGGTACGTTGGATAATCCGGAAGATAAGAAAAAAGAAGAAGCTGCTGCAGATGCAGAAGCGAATGTTTCAAGCGAAGAACAAAAAGAAACAACACAGGATACACCAGCTTCTGTGGAAATTAGTCCATGGGGCAATGCTATTCCTGACAATAAAGAAAAAGAATAAATATATAAACAAAAGCTGCGAGTTATTCGCAGCTTTTGTTTATATTCATGCTAAAAAAATTTAGAAAAACGGCGGCAAGATACGAAATGTTTTTAAAAATAGTTTAAGATATTATATAATAAGGAAACTAATAGAGAATAATGATTGCATATAGTTATGGTATTGACATGATTTGCTTTTATGCTACAATTTCATTATGCATTCAGAAATGTCTGTGTGTTAGCAAATAGTGTATATAGGTTTGAGTAGAGGTGAAACATATGAGACAGGATATCCTGGATTATTTAACAGAGCATAAAGGAGAATTTGTATCTGGACAAAAAATTTCAGAATTATTTGGCATTTCTCGTACGGCTGTCTGGAAACATATTCGTATTCTAAAACAACGAGGATACGTAATTGAATCATATACAAAGAAAGGGTACTGTCTAAAAGAAGCCCCTGAACTGATTAGACCGGAACAAGTTTCCGATGCACTTCATACGCAAATTATTGGTAAAAAAATACTATATTACGAACGAGTGGATTCAACGAATACGGTAGCAAAAAAATTAGCAGACCAGGGAGCGGTTGATGGGACTGTAGTCGTTGCAGAAGAACAGACTGGCGGCCGGGGACGGCTGGAACGCTCTTTCATGTCGCCGTTTGCTCAGGGATTATGGTTTTCTGTTATTGTTCGTCCTAATTTTCCTCCCATGGAAGTATCTAAAATGACATTGGTTGCAGCTGTAGCGATTACTAAAGTGCTGCGCAAGATGGGATTAATTCACTGTGGCATCAAGTGGCCGAATGACATTTTGGTTCATGGTAAAAAAATAGTAGGCATTTTAACAGAATTAAATGCATCTGTTGAAAAAATTAACTACTTAGTGATGGGAATTGGCATTAATACGGCATTATCTAAAAAATCACTGCCAAAAGAACTGAAAAAAACGGTTACTAGCTTTGCGATAGAAGATGTGCCTGTACAGCGTAATCAGTTGCTGGCTGAAATACTGCAGCAGCTGGAACACTATTATATCGTAGCGCAGGAACAGGGATTTGCTCCTATATTAGAAGAATGGAAAGTCTTATCCTGTACATTGGGACAGGAGGTTAAGGTTATCGCCAGCGACAAAACGTTCAGCGGCAAGGCCGTTGATTTGGATGAAAATGGAAATTTGCTGGTTGATACAGGCACGGCTATAGAAAAAGTATTAGCAGGCGACGTACATATTCGTCCAGCTGATTAAGCACACGATGCAGAATGAAACTGTAGCCTAACGTTTTTGCCATCATGCACCAGCGTTTTCTTTTAAAAGAGATTTGTTTTTTGTTTAAAGAAAATGAAGTTGTGGTGCTGCAACGATGCACGTAAAACTAGATCGTAAAAGAGCTGTGATAAAATGAAATCAAAAATTCTCATTTTATTATAGCTCTTTTTGCGTATACGGAATGCAGCAGGAACAGAAATAAACGGCATGGATTTTCGGTAAAGACTATCCAAGAAGGAAAAACTCTGTTATTATATTAGGCGTATATTACTTCATTTACGCAGGGAGAGTAAAAATCATGTTATTAGTTATTGATGTAGGAAATACGAATATTGTGCTGGGCGTTTTCAAAGGCAAGGAATTGCTGGACCATTGGCGCGTCTCGACGAATCGGCTTCGTACGACAGACGAATACGGCGTATTGATTCGGAATTTGTTTTACCTCAATGGCGTGGATGCAGAAGAAATTAAGGCGATTATTATTTCTTCTGTCGTGCCGCCGGTTATGCCGACGTTGGAACGGATGTGCCAGCGGTACTTTGGGTTGGTTCCTCTCGTCATTGGGCCAGGCGTCAAAACCGGCATGGATATTAAATATGATAATCCGCGTGAAGTTGGTGCAGACCGTATCGTCAATGCTGTCGGTGCCTATGCAAAATACGGTGGCCCTGTGATTATCATTGATTTTGGTACGGCTACTACATTTTGTGCCGTAGACAAAAAAGGCAATTATTTGGGCGGCTCTATCTGTCCGGGCATTGGCATTTCAACAGATGCCTTAGTACAGCGGACAGCTAAATTGCCGCGAATCGAAATTCGTCGTACGGAACGAGTCATTTGCCGCAATACCGTAGAAAGCATGCAGGCCGGTGTATACTACGGGTTTGTGGGACAAATTGATGGTATCGTCAGTCGCATGCGAAAAGAATTAGGGTGTAATGCCAAAGTTGTTGCAACGGGCGGTTTGGCTGTTGTCATTGCACCGGCATCGAATTCCATTGATGTTGTAGAACCGATGTTGACGCTAGAAGGACTGAGAATTATCTATGAACGCAACTGCTAGAAAATTTTCGATTGGTTCTGTCGAGCTGGAACATCCTGTCATTTTAGCACCGATGGCCGGTGTTTGTGACTTACCGTACCGCGTCATTGCCCGCCGCTATGGCGCGGCATTGGTGTGCGCCGAAATGATTAGTTCGCAGGGAATTCGCTACAGCAATGCCCATACGGAAGAACTGATGCGCATTGACAAACGGGAACATCCTTTATCAATGCAGATATTTGGATCGGATCCGATGGTTATGGCGCAGGCCGCTGCTGTTGTAGAAAAGGCAGGCGCTGATATTGTCGATATTAATATGGGATGCCCCGTCAAAAAAGTCGTAAAGAATGGCGATGGTTCGGCGTTAATGAAAAATCTGCCATTGGCAGAAAACGTGATTAAAGCAGTAGTGGATGCCGTATCTATTCCCGTCACCGTCAAGATGCGGACAGGATGGGATGACCAGTCTTTTACGGCAGTAGAGCTGGCAAAACGGGCTGAACAAGCAGGTGCAGCTGCCATTACGGTACATGGGCGGACACGGGAACAGTTTTACAGCGGCAAGGCCGATTTAGATAAAATTCGGCAGGTCGTAGAAGCCGTTACGATTCCCGTTATTGGCAACGGCGATATTGTGGACGGCCCGTCGGCAATGCGCATGTTTGCTGAAACAGGCTGTGATGCAATTATGGTAGGACGCGGAGCCCAGGGAAATCCCTGGATTTTCCCACAGATTTATCATTATATGGAAACAGGAGATGTATTGCCGCCGCCGACGCCGCGGGAACGGTATACGCAAATCTTGGAACATTTTGAAGCCTTAGTAGCGTATAAGGGAGAATATATCGGGATTCGGGAAATGCGTTCTCATGCTTCTTGGTATACAAAGGGGATGTATGGTTCGGCAGGATTGCGTGAACGAATTAACCGAACCAAATCAGCCGATGAGTTTAGAACGATTATCCATGAGATGATGGCAGATACGAATTGACATACTTTGGAGATACGAATATAATTAAAGGTACGGTAAAAAAGTAATACCCCCATAGTGCCAAGGTACCTTGACACTATTTTATTTGTAATTATAACGTAAAGGAGCAGCACTATCATGACCAACGAAACGCTGATTACGCAAGAAGGTTTACAGAAGTTAAAAGACGAACTCAATGAACTCAAATCTGTCCGTCGTATTAAAGTTTCCAAACGTATTCAGGAAGCTATCGCACTGGGTGACTTGAGCGAAAACTCTGAATATGATGATGCCAAAAATGAACAGGCTTTTATTGAAGGCCGTATTGCTGAATTGGAAGGCAAAATCCGCACAGCAAAAATCATTAAGGAAGAACCGGGCGATTCTGCCAAAGTACGCCTTGGCTCCAAAGTTATATTAGAAGATGTTGAAACAGGCGACCGGTTTGACTATACGGTTGTTGGTACAGCCGAAGCCGATCCGTTCAATAATAAAATTTCCAATGAATCTCCTGTAGGTAAAGCTATTTTAGGTCAGACAATTAGTCAAAGCAACCCGACGATTGTTACGGTTAAAGCACCGGCAGGCGAACTCAAATACCGCATTTTGCCGCCAGATGCAGAATAATCTATAGGAGGAATAACCATGTCGGATACGAAAGAAAAAGAAACTCCCGTAATGGAAGAGGAAAAATTAAATGACCAAATGAAGGTACGCCGTGAAAAAATGCAGGAATTTATCGATGCCGGCGTATACCCGTATGGCCAAAAATTTGATTGGGATTATCATGCCCAGGATGTAAAGGCAAGAGCAGAAGGATTGGAAAAAGATAATTCTGTTGTTCGTGTAGCCGGCCGTTTGATGGCTATTCGCCGTCATGGCAAAACCGCATTCTGCGTACTGCGTGATTTGAGCGGCGAAATCCAGCTGTATTTCCGTAAAGATATTTTAGGCGAAGATTCGTATGCTTTGTTTAAATTATTGGATATTGGTGATATTGTTGGCGTAGAAGGCACCGTATTTACGACACATACAGGAGAAACGACAGTCCGTGTAGAAAAATGGACACTGCTGTCCAAATCCCTGCGTCCGCTGCCAGAAAAATTCCATGGCCTGACGGACAAAGAAACGCGGTATCGTCAACGCTATTTGGATTTGATTGTCAATCCGGAAGTAAAAGATACATTTATCAAACGGTCTAAGATTATTAAAGGCATTCGTAAATATTTGGATGACCGCCAGTTCTTGGAAGTAGAAACACCGATGCTCCACACGATTGCCGGCGGCGCAGCTGCTCGTCCGTTCAAAACGTATCATAATGCGCTGGACATTGATATGTATTTGCGTATTGCACCGGAACTTCATTTGAAACGCCTTCTCGTTGGTGGTTTAGAACGTGTCTATGAAATGAACCGCTGCTTCCGCAACGAAGGTATTGACACTCGTCATAATCCGGAATTTACGACAGTCGAATTATATCAGGCATATGGTGATTTGGAAGATGTCATCTTCATTACAGAAGACCTTGTTGCAAAATTAGCACAAGAATTGTACGGCACGACTAAATTAACATACATTGATAAAGAAATTGATTTGACGCCGCCTTGGAACCGCATGACAATGATTGAAGCAGTCAAAAAATTTACAGGCAAAGATTTTGCAGAAGTTAAAACGATTGAAGAAGCCCGTGCGATTGCAGATGAACTTCATGTAGAATATACAGAATTTGACGGCATTGGCAAAATTATCAATGGCTGCTTTGAAGACTATGTAGAAGAAAACTTGATTCAGCCGACGATTATTACAGGTCATCCGCTGGAAATTTCTCCGCTGACGAAACAAGATAGAGATAATCCGCTTCTTACCTATCGGTTTGAAGCCTTCATTTACGGCCGTGAACTGGCAAACGGTTTTTCGGAATTAAATGACCCGATTGACCAGCGCAATCGGTTTATGGAACAGATGAAAGAACGGGAACGCGGTGATGATGAAGCACATCAGATGGATGAAGATTACTGCTGCGCATTGGAATACGGCTTACCGCCAACAGGCGGCTTGGGCATTGGCATTGACCGCTTGGTTATGTTCTTAACCAACAGTGCGTCTATTCGTGATGTCCTCTTATTCCCGACGATGAAACCGATTGAACAATAAATAACACGTTTTGCATCCTTGCATGGAATAAGCAGAATGAGTTAGTACATGTAGTATGGGGCTGTAACAAAATGAGATTTTAAAATCCCTTTTGTCACAGCCCTTTTGTCATACCGTTTTACGTGTGTTGTTTGCAGCAGTATCGTTTATTTTCTTCAAACTTTAAATAAAAAACGTTTAAAGAAAATAATATAGTGCATGATAGATAAGAGCATGATGTTCCAGTCCCTTGTTTAGCTGCGAGGAAACTGTGAAAGGAGTGGTTTGATTGAAACAGCGTATAGTCGATGTCGTCCTTTTTATGGGACAAAGTAATATGGCAGGGCGAGGTGTAGCTGCCATGGCACCACAAGTTCAACCCGGCATGGGATATGAATACCGTGCTATTACGGCACCCGATCGATTGACGCCGCTGCAGGAGCCATTTGGAAAAGAAGAAAACAATCCGGATGGCGTATATGAACCGGGAATGAAAACCGGCTCGTGTAGGTTTGTCAATCATATGTTACACCTTCGCTAAAAGAGAACGCAGACATTCTTTCGGAGATTTCCATCCTAACGGACGCATGGGAAACCGATTATATCGTCGATTGTAAGCGGCCAACTGTATTTTGAAATCTTCC
>JBNMKW010000016.1:0-45777 GCA_050874545.1 Megasphaera sp.
GTAACTTTGTACTGGTTGAGCGTTAATACTTTGGCAGCAATAAATGCGCCGTAAAAACGGTATGCCAGCACGAACACGAGAGCAGAAATAACAACTAAATACAAACCGTTCATACTAAGACCTCCTATATGAAATTTATACAGGCTTATGTCTTGAAAATGTGCATGAGCACATGGATAAATTATAAGTCCATTTAAGAATACATAACCTGTATTGCGACTCTATTATAAAGCAAAAAAAACAAAATTCAAGACGTGTTTTCTCAAAATAGAAGCCTTAATACGATGAAAAAAGAAATAAAATGATGATGTATAATCAAGATAACTGTAAAGACACAAAATGGTGTACGTGCACATATAACATATACTCCATATAGCATAAATTGCAAAAAAGGAATAGCAGAAACAAAAGGCATATGAATTATTCATGTATAATAGAAACGCACACGTTTAACCTTTGTAGTAAAAAAAAAGTATCAGTGATATAATATTTTAGTAAACAATACATGTGATTTTGATAATGGGAAGAAATCTTATGTGTCGTAATAACTTTGATATAGGAGTGAATTTTTATGTATTCTGATTACACATTAGTTTTGCCGGCATTTACTATTGGTGCCAATGCATATGATGCCATTGGCCGTGTTACCAAGCATTTTGGCAAGAAGGTAGTTATTATTGGGGGAAAAACAGCCCTTTCAAAAGCAAAACAACCACTGTTGGATGCGATTGCTAAGACCGACTTGGAAGTACAAGGGGTATTGTGGTATGGTGATGATGCTACATATGAACGCGTAGATGCGCTGCTGGCAGAAGAAGCCGTGCAAAACGCTGATTTGATTTTTGGCGTCGGCGGCGGCCGGGCGATTGATACGTGCAAAGTAGTTGCAGACAAAGCAGGAAAAGCGTACTTTTCTTTCCCGACAGTTGCTTCCAACTGCGCACCTTCTACAGCAATTGCTGTTATGTATAAAGAAGATAAATCATTTGCTGGCTATTATTACTTACCGCAGCCTCCGGTTCATACGTTTATTAACATGAATATCGTCGTAGACTCACCGTTTAATTTATTCTGGGCAGGTATTGGCGATGCCATGAGCAAAGAATGTGAATCGGAACTGGCAAGCCGTAATGCTGAAATGTTCCATACGGTTTCGGTAGGCCGCGCATTGGGAAAAGTCTGCACATCGCCGCTTCTTGATTTCGGTGAAAAAGCATTGGCGGATTTTAAGAAAAAAGAAATTTCGTATGAACTGCAGGAAGTAGTCTTGGATATTATCATCAGCACAGGGTTGGTATCGAACTGCACAACAGGCGATCAGGCAATTTATTATTACAATTCGTCTGTTGCTCATTTATTCTATAATTCTTCGACCGTACTTCCGCAAGTTGTAGAAGGACATTTACATGGTGAAATTGTATCCTTCGGTGTTTTGGTTCTCTTAACATATGATAAACAGTTTGAACTGAGAGATCGCATTGCTGCTTTTTATAAGAAGACGGGATATCCGACAACATTAGCTGATCTCGATATACAAGTAGATGAACTGGATGCTGTTGTTGATAAAGCACCGTCAATGACAGAATGGAATTGTGTACCGCAGCCGCTTAGCAAAGAAGTATTTAAACAAGCTATTATTGACACGGATGCATATGGAAGAACGTTATAATATGATATAGCATTGATGAAGAACCGCTGTACAGCATAGCGGTTCTTTTTTTGTATACTGCAGCTGGATTGTATAAGAATCGGCTTCTTTTGCCTATCTATGATATAATGAAAACATACTATTGTTCAGAAAAGGGGGTATTGTATGGATCAGGTATTGGAACAAATTATTGCCAATATACATCCTGCGGATATTGCAAAAACCGGTTTATGTTATCAGAAATTATCAGAACTGCCTATTAAGCAGGACGGTAAACTGACGTATTTGGCAGGGCGAATTGCCGGTGTGTGCCAAACACTGCAGCCGGACATGCTGAAAAAAGCAGTGATTATTTTTGCGGCAGACCATGCGGTAGACGGCGGAGAAAATAAAACAGAAGGCAAAATGAGTAAAGCCGAAGCCTTAGAAGTGGCTAAAGGAAAGGCGCATATCAACAAAGTAGCCCATCAAATCGGTGCTGGCGTATTATTGCTTGATATGGGACTGGAACAAGATATTCCGGAGTCAGAAGGCGTACAGAATTTAAAAGTGATGCATGGCAGTCATTTTTGGGCAAAAGGCGCGGCCATGACGGAAGATGAAATGCTGGATGCGATGTTCAGCGGCTTGCAGATAGGCGAAAATTTAGCCGATGAAGAATATCAGGCCGTCGGATTGGGCAACATTGGTGAACGCGGCCTTTTGACGGCATTTATTATTACAGCTGCCTTTTTTAAAGATAAATTAGAGGATTTGCCTGCGCATATGAAAGCGGGAGATAAACTGGCCCATTTGACGATGCTGATGAATCGGCTGCAGTTGGATGCACAACAGCCATTGGAATTGCTGTGCCGTGCCGGTGCGCCGGATATTGCAGCCATGACCGGATTTATTTTGGCGGCGTGCCAGCGGAAAATGCTCGTTGTATTTGACAATGCTGTTACCGGTGCGGCCGCTCTAATTGCTCGTGCGTTATGTCCTGCCGTAGATGATTATATTATTCCTTCGGCCCGCTATAAAGAACCGGTGCATCAGATGCAAATGAAAAAAATGAACATCAAGGCATTTTTTGAAACGTCTGATATTTTAGATCAAGGTATGGGTTCTGTCATTGGTTTGTCGCTGTTGGATGCATCGGTAGATATGATGAATAAAGAATTAAAATAGCAGAAAAGAGGAATGGATTACGATGAAAACACTATATTTGGATTGTTTTTCTGGTATCAGCGGAAATATGTTTGTCGGGATGCTGCTGCAGGCAGGCGTTCCTTTTGATGCGTTTAAACAGGCAATGGAATCGCTGCAGCTGCAGGGATATTCACTCATTCACAAACCTGTATCTAAACTGGGTATTCAGGCAACATATTATAATGTCTTATTAGACAGCGAAAAACACCATCACCATGAAGAACATGTTCATCATGACCATGCGCAGGAAACGCAGGAACATCTTGTCGATACGACAGGACATCACCATCATCATGAACACAGAGGACTGCCGGAAATTACAAAGGTTATAGAAGCGGCGCCTTTTAAAGAAGAGATTAAAACGAAAAGCCTGCAGGTTTTTCAGAACTTAGCGCAAGCTGAAGCCAAGGTGCATGGTATTCCAGTGGAAGAAATCCATTTTCATGAAGTAGGAGCCATTGATTGCATCTTAGATATTGTCGGCACAGTTTGGGCACTGGATTATTTGGACATTGAACAAATAGCGTCTTCAGCACTGCATGTGGGAAGCGGTTTTGTGAAATGTGCTCATGGCGTTATGCCTGTGCCGGCTCCGGCGACAGCAGAACTATTGGCGGGCATTCCGTATTATGCGACAGATGTTTGGGGAGAACTGGTTACGCCTACAGGCGCAGCGCTGATAAAAACGTTGGCATCGTATGTTGGCCCGCGTCCCGATACTTTTATTCATGATCAGGTAGCTTATGGTGCCGGCACCAAAGAGCTGGAAATCCCGAATGTAGTACGAGGATTTATTGGCCAGGCAGACAGATGGTAGCCTGTTGGAAAATACAGTATAGTAATATAAACTGAGCAGATGATAAAGAGGCAGTTGAGGAAATAAAGTCAGCTGCCTTTTGCTGTATTTCGTCGTGTGTTGCAATTTTTTTGAAAAAATACAAAAAAATCCCTTGACAATAGGCTGAGGAATTGGTATTATAATTAAGCGTTCCGACGGAACAGCAAACACTTAAAGCGTTTTCATAAGATAGACAGAAAACTATTACAAATGATTTGAAAAAATCAAAAATTAAGTGTTGACAGACATCAAACGATGTGCTAAAATAATTCTCGTCGCTGATGAGAAACACCAAGACATGCGGAAGTAGCTCAGTGGTAGAGCATCACCTTGCCAAGGTGGGGGTCGCGAGTTCGAGTCTCGTTTTCCGCTCCACATTCTCCCTTTTAAGAGAGAAACATTAGCTATTGTTCCTCAATAGCTCAGTTGGTAGAGCAATCGGCTGTTAACCGATTTGTCGTAGGTTCGAGTCCTACTTGAGGAGCCAGTAGGGGTATCGCCAAGCGGTAAGGCAACGGACTCTGACTCCGTCATCGTTGGTTCGAATCCAGCTACCCCTGCCAAATTATGATCCACTAGCTCAGTTGGCAGAGCACCTGACTTTTAATCAGGGTGTCCCGAGTTCGAATCTCGGGTGGATCACCATTTTTCCTTTAGCATGGCCCCTTGGTCAAGTGGTCTAAGACACCGCCCTTTCACGGCGAGAACATGGGTTCAAATCCCGTAGGGGTCACCACTTTTGGGCGATTAGCTCAGCTGGGAGAGCGCCTGCCTTACAAGCAGGATGTCAGCAGTTCGATCCTGTTATCGCCCACCAAAATCTTTTTTCAAGGCATACACAAATGTGTATGCCTTTTTTCTGTGCGCATAACAGCCAAATGGTATATGTATATCCTGAACTATATCAAGGTAAAGACAATAGACATATCATGCAGTTACACTTGAGAGATACAGTAAAAGATAGTTATGTTATCCAGAAAAAACGGATAGTGGAGGTTTACCGTGAAAAAATAGCAATGTCATTGCTGAAAGGGGATACAATGTTATATAATAAAAAGATACAAAACGCAGAAAGGAGGGACTGGCAGTGTCATCGTTAGGGACAATTTTGCGGAAAGAAAGAGAAAAACAGGGACGGACACTGAAAGAAGTTTCTGATGCGTTAAACATAAAAACAGAGTATTTAGAGGCATTGGAAAAAGACACGTATGATGATATCCCAGGTGTTGTTTTTGTAAAAGGGTTTACTCGTAATTATGGTAATTATTTGGGTTTAGACGGTGCGGCTTTAGTTCAGAAATATAAAGGGACTTTTGTTGCTACGGTTCCCCAGCCGGATGTACGACCTGCTGCAGTACAGCACGTGCCTCAAAAAAAGAAGAAAGACGGCAAAAAGAGAAATAAACAGGGCAAATGGCCGGAAATTACAATTATTGCCGGCATTGTAATTTGTCTGCTGCTTATTATTTGGATTTTAGTATAGAGGGAATATATGGCAGATCATTTTTTAGTAACAAGCCGTGCGGATATGAAACGGCGCGGCTGGGAGCAGTTGGATTTTGTGTATATCAATGGTGATGCGTATGTAGACCATCCCGGTTTTGCAGCTGCTGTCATTGGTCGTGTGCTGGAAAGCCGTGGATACCGTGTTGGCATCATTTCACAGCCGGATTGGCATAGCGTCGAACCGTTTAAAGCACTGGGAAAACCGAGACTGGCCGCTTTGATTACAGCAGGCAATTTGGATTCCATGCTCAATGAAAAAACGGCGGCTAAAAAATTTCGCAGTAAAGACAATTATTCTCCCGGCGGTGAAGCCGGCAGGCGACCTGAACGGGCGACGATTGTCTATGCGAACCGCATGCGTGAAGCCTATAAAGACGTACCGATTATTATTGGCGGTATTGAAGCCAGCTTGCGCCGGTTTGCTCATTATGATTATTGGTCAAATAAAATCCGCCATTCTATCTTGCTGGACAGCAAAGCCGATATTTTGAGCTATGGCATGGGTGAACATTCCGTTGTGGAAATTGCTGATGCACTGGCAGAAGGCAAGACCATAGCAGAGATGTATAATATCCGCGGCATTTGCTATGTTACGAGCCATGCACCGGTGTCTGCGCATACCGTCATGTGCCCATCATATGAAGAAGTCAAAGCCAGCAAGAAGGCATTTGCCAAGGCGTTTAAGATACAGTATGAAGAACAAGACCCGTTTTATGGTAAGACGATTATTCAGCCTTCAGAAAATCGCTTTTTGGTTCAAACGCCGCCGGCGCTGCCGCTGACGACGAAAGAAATGGACGCGATTTATGAACTGCCTTTTCAGCGGCGTTGGCATCCGGATTATGATGCCGCAGGCGGCGTACCGGCTTTGCAGGAAGTGCAGTTTAGCCTGACGAGCCAGCGCGGTTGTTTTGGACACTGTCATTTTTGCGCGATTACCAGCCATCAAGGGCCAATTATTCAAAACCGCAGCCATGAATCTCTCCTGCGTGAAGCTAGGCATATGACGAATTTACCGGGATTTAAAGGGTATATTCACGATGTAGGGGGGCCAACGGCCAATTTCCGTCATCCAGCCTGTCAGAAACAGTTAAAAGCAGGTGTTTGTAAAAATAAACACTGCATTGGCAGTGAAATTTGTCCCAATCTTGATACATCTCATGAGGATTATCAGAAGCTGCTAAGAGAAATCCGCAGTCTTCCCGGCGTAAAAAAAGTGTTTGTACGCTCTGGACTCCGTTATGATTATGTATTGGCAGATCACAACAAGAAATTTGTCGAAGAATTGTGTCAGTATCATGTCAGCGGCCAGTTAAAAGTAGCACCGGAACATGTTGTCAAACATGTAACGGATTTGATGGGAAAAGCTGATATACAGGCTTTTTTAAAATTTAAAGATTGGTTTGATGAAGCCAATCGCAAACTGGGGAAAAAACAATATTTGGTGCCGTACTTCATGTCCAGCCATCCTGGATGTACATTGAATGATGCCATTGCGTTGGCTGAATTTCTGCGGGATATGCATATGCAGCCCGAACAGGTGCAGGATTTTATTCCTACGCCGGGCAGTCTTTCGACAGCAATGTATTATACCGGCATGAATCCGTTGACTGGAGAAACTGTCTACGTGGCACGCCGGCCGGAAGAAAAGCAAATGCAGCGGGCTTTGATGCAATATAAAAATCCTGCTAATTACGATATTGTTTACAAAGCATTGTGCCTGGCCGGACGCAAAGATTTAATTGGCTTTGGACCTAAATGCCTGATTGCGCCGCGCAGTATGCGAAAAGAACGGAACAGACAGCACGCCGCGTCTGGGCATCATGCATGGCACCGCCCAGGAAGAAGTAGTCAGAGAAGGACTGGACGAGGTAAAAAATGAAACGATATATGCCATTAGTTTGTGTCATATTGTTTGTTGTGGCACTACTGGGGGTTAGCAATTATATATGGTATGAGCAGCAGCGCCAGCAGGAAGAACAGTCTTCCTATGAAACAGAGCGGCATATTGTGGCCTTTTCAGATATGCCGGCTGATGTCAACGCGGATTTGTCAGCGGCTTTTTATAAACAAACAGGCATGCATGTACAGATTATCAGCAAAACAGATGATGAACTGCACCGACAGATAAAAACAAAACATGGTGGAGAAATGCCTGATGTACTCATAGCTTCTGAACCGGTGCTGCGGCAGGCTGCAAAGGTACAGCAGCTAAAGCCATATGCTTCGATACAGACTGAAACCGTACCATTTGCGTTTAAAGATGCAGACGGATATTGGAACGGGCTTTGGCTCAATCCGATGGTATTTGTTGTTAGTTATGAATATCATGCCAGACGCGGTATAGAGATACGCACTTGGGATGATTTGCTGCGCGACCCGATGCTGACTGTTGCTTTTCCGGATTTGGCGTCTATGGATATGGCCGGCGACTTTCTTTGTTCGCTTGTTGAAATCAATGGCAGTGAAGAAACTGGCTTGTATCTGCGGGCGCTGCAGTCTCATGTGGCAGCTTATTCCAAATCGATGGCTTCCAGCGTGCGCCGCGTAGCCAGCGGAGAAGTCAATTTAGGAGTGGTTGATGCGGTGACAGCACGGCAGTATCGGCAGGACGGTGCCCCTATTTATATTTTGTACCCTCGCGACGGGACATCGTATTGGTTGACGGGTGCGGCTGTGACCGGACAATGCCAGGATGAAGAACTGGCAGCGGCTTTTATCGAATGGCTGTATACTCCTGATGTAGATGCCGTGCTGCAGAAAAATCATTTATACTTTACGTATGCCAGCGAAACGGCACGAAAAATATTAGATTCACAAGGACAGGAGCTTCTCCTGTTTCCAACAAAAAAACAATATACTGATGCAGGCCGCCGTGATTTACAAAATTGGTGGATAAAATCAGTGCGCTTTGGAAAGGACGAATAGATTGGAAAAAATTGGATTTGTCAGCTTAGGATGCTCGAAAAACCTTATTGATACAGAAGTGATGCTGGGAATTTTAAAAGATCGCCATATGGAAATTACAGAAGACCTGGCTGATGCGGATATTATTATTGTCAATACATGTACATTTATTGAAAAAGCAAAAGAAGAATCAATTAATACGATTTTGCAGGCAGCTAAATACAAGCAAGACGGCCGCTGCCGTATGCTTATTGTGACGGGCTGTTTGAGTCAGCAGTATAAAGAAGACTTGCTGAAGGAAATGCCTGAAATTGATGCACTCTTGGGGACTGGTTCATGGGACCGCATCTGGGAAGCAATTGATTCTGTAGAGCATGGTAAAAAAGCCTGCTTTATGGATAATGTGAGCCATTTGTATGACCAAAACACAAGCCGCCTGCGGACGACACCTGCATATAGTACGTATGTCAAAATCGGGGAAGGATGCAATAATGGCTGTACGTTCTGCATTATCCCGCATGTTCGCGGTCCGCTGTGCAGCCGCCCTGTCGCATCTATTGTAGCAGAAGTGCAGAAACTCGCTGCTGATGGTGTAAAGGAAATCAATCTGATTGCACAGGATACGACAAGTTACGGCGTCGATTTAGCAGGGCATTCTCTCTTGCCGGAATTGCTGCGCCAGCTCGTTAAAATAGAAGGAATCCGTTGGATTCGTCTGTTTTATTTATATCCTCATTATTTTACAGATGAATTGATGGATCTCATTGTAAAAGAAGATAAGATTTGTCCTTACGTAGATTTACCGCTGCAGCATATTTCGCAAACTGTTTTGAAACGTATGAACCGCCGTGATAGCGAAGATGATGTGCGTCATCTCGTTAAAAAACTGTGCAGCCATGGCCGTAAACTGACCTTGCGCTCGACATTTATTGTCGGATTTCCTGGTGAAACAGAAGAAGAATTTCAATCACTTTGTGATTTTGTTCGTGAATCCGAATTTGATGATGTCGGGGTCTTTACGTACTCTCAGGAAGAAGGCACGCCGGCGGCTAAGATGCCAAACCAGATTCCGGAAGACGTAAAGGAAGAACGGTATCATACATTGATGGCTATTCAAGCTAAAGTATCTGAACACCGCAATCAAGAACTGGAAGGGACGCTGCATACGATGCTGGTTGAAAAAGTAACGGAAGAAGACGGCGTGCGTCAGGCTGTCGGCCGAATTGAAATTCAGGCACCGGATGTAGACGGACTGACGTATTTGGAAAATGCCGATGGTGTGGAAGCAGGAGACATGATTCCTGTTCGTATCGCTCAGGGATTTGCGTACGATTTAGTTGCTGAACAAGTCTAAATGAGGTGAGCATGTGTTAGTAGAATTGGTGACGACAGGTTCTGAGCTGCTCCTTGGAGAAATCGTCAACGAAAATGTGCAGTATTTGTCACGAAAATTAAATGCCCTCGGTTATTCGATAGTCTATCACACCACTGTGGGAGATAATCCGCAACGGATGGAAGCCGTGCTGCGGACGGCGCTTGACCGGGCTGATATTGTCATTACGACAGGCGGCTTGGGGCCGACTCAGGGAGATATGACGAAAAACATAGGTGCCAAGGTGTTGGGACTGCCCATGGAAGTGCATCCGGAAATTATCGAATCGATTGCCCAATGGGTTGAAGCCCATCATCCGGGCAGAGGATTGACAGAAAGCCAAAAACGGCAGGCCATGATTCCTAAAGGCGCGACAATATTTGCCAATGGGGCGGGTACGGCTCCCGGTGTAGCGATACAGCATCGTGGCAAAGTACTTGTCCATCTGCCGGGGCCGCCGATGGAAATGCGCTGGATGTATACGCACTGTTTGCGTCCTTGGCTGCTGCAGACATTTGGTTCTCAGGGATATATCAAATCTTTATACATGAAGATTTATGACATGGGAGAAGCCTTTATTGAAGAAAAATTGATGGATTTAGTGAAAAAACAGAGCAATCCAACAATTGCCATGTATGCCCGTCCTGGTTTTGTTGAAGTACGCTTGACGGCGAAAGGCGCCGATGAAGATGAAGCGACGGCATTGCTGTCGCCGTTAAAAGAAGAATTGCAGAAACGTTTGCACCGCGTCGCTGTTACCTACGACGATGAACCGATTGCTGCTTTGCTGGGCCGCATTGTTCTGGCGCAGAAAATGACTTTCAGTGCGGCTGAGTCCTGTACAGGAGGGCTGGTCGGCTCATATATTACAGATATTGCCGGTGCATCGGAATATTTTCGCGGTTCTGCCGGGACGTACTGCAACGAGATGAAAGAACATATACTCGGTGTTTCGCATGATACGCTGGAAACCTATACGGCGGTCAGCGCACAAACAGCTAGTGAAATGGCAGAAGGAAGCCGCAGGCTTTACCGTTCGGATATAGCTATTAGCACGACAGGCATTGCCGGTCCCGGCGGCGGCAGCGCAGAACAGCCTGTAGGCCTCGTTTACACGGGTATTGCCGGGCCGTGGGGCACGCAGACGTATCGAAACGTGTATTTGGGCGACCGTATGGAAATCAAACGCCGGGCTGCAACTGGTGCCATTTATTATGCTGTGAAATATATTTTAGAACATATACATTAGGAGGCTGCTATGGAAGCAAAACAAACCGCACTTGAAAATGCAATGCGCAAAATTGAAAAAGATTTTGGCAAAGGCGCGATTATGCGTCTAGGTGATTTAGCTGATAAAATGAATTTGGAAGTTATTTCGTCAGGCTCCCTGGCAGTTGATTTGGCTGTCGGTGTTGGCGGTTATCCCCGCGGCCGTGTTATTGAAATCTACGGCCCAGAATCTTCTGGTAAAACGACACTGGCCTTGCATGCTATCGCTTCTGCGCAAAAAGCGGGCGGTATTGCAGCGTTTATTGATGCGGAACATGCCTTGGATCCCGTGTATGCCCGCCACCTTGGCGTTGACACAGCAGAATTGCTTATTTCGCAGCCGGACAACGGGGAACAAGCGTTAGAAATTACAGAAGAGCTTGTGCGCAGCGGCGCTGTCGATATTATTGTTGTAGACTCTGTAGCGGCCTTGGTACCTAAAGCGGAAATTGAAGGCGAAATGGGCGATTCTCATGTGGGGCTGCAAGCACGCCTGATGAGTCAGGCCCTGCGTAAATTGACTGGGATTATCTCAAAATCAAAAGCGATTGTTATCTTTATCAATCAGCTCCGTGAAAAGGTCGGTGTCATGTTTGGCAACCCGGAAACAACAACTGGCGGCAGAGCGTTAAAGTTTTATGCGTCTATCCGCATGGAAATCCGGAAAGGCGAAGCTATTAAATCCGGCGGCGATGTCATCGGCAACAGAGCACGTGTCAAAGTCGTCAAAAACAAAGTAGCGCCTCCATTTAAAAACTGCGAATTTGATATTATGTATGGCACTGGTATTTCCCGTGAAGGAACTATTCTTGACTTAGGTGCCTCTATGGACATTATTGAAAAGAGCGGTACATGGTATTCTTATAAAGGTGAACGCTTGGGACAGGGCAAGGAAAATGTCAAAGTATTCCTCAAAGAACATCCGGAAATTGCTGATGAAGTAGAAAAAATTATTCGGGATACCTTGGCAGCGGAACCAGAAAAGTTTGAAGAAGTCATGGAAGAAGAACCTATTACGGCGGCTCCGGAAAATACAGCAGCTAATACGGAAGAATAATACGGCATGAATCATAAAGAAACGTATGCTAAGGCACTGCGCCTGCTTAATGTCCGGTTTCTCAGTGAAGGTGAGCTGCGTAAAAAACTGCGCAGTCGTGATGCGTCAGACGAAATTATAGATGACGTTATCTCCGTGCTGAAAAAGGAACACTTTATTGATGATGAACGACTGGCTGCTGATGTCTATCGTTATTACGCACGCAAGGGACAATATGGACATCTTTATATTGTCAATAAACTGCGGCATCGACAGCTGCCTGTTCCGGAAGAACGGGAGCCGCTGGATGAATATAAGCTGGCAGAGCAGTTAGTTGCTAAACGATTTGCAGACAACGTGACAGATAGCAGAAAAATCGCCAGATTTTTGCAAAACCGTGGTTTTGCGATTTCTGTGATACGAGATATGTTGGACCGTTTTGCATAGCTGCAGATAAAATATGCAAAATAACTATAAAAAGGGATGTAGTAAATTGGGTAATCCATTTTATTACATCCTTTTTACTATACGGTTTTATTTACAAGCATCGTGTATTGCTTTACGATTTATGTTCTTCAAACTTTGAACAAAAAATTTTAAAGAAAGAGTATAGTACATGACAGTAAGCCGTATTATGTTACAGACACGGTTTATCTAATGAGAAAAGTAGTACATGTAAAGACATATTAGAAAAAATTATGCATGCAGGTTTATGATATAATGATTAATTTGTATGCCGAAATGTTGGCAGAACCGGTATAAATAGAAAGAATATATTTGATTCGGCAGGGATTTGTATTATAATAGACATGTTGGAATTTGAATTTAGAAACTTATTTAAGGAGTGGTCCCCCAATGAGATTTACAGATGATTTAAAAGCTCGTGTATCTAAAGCACAGAAAAAAATCGTTCTTCCGGAAACAAACAGCCGCCGTGTATTGAAAGCTGCTGAACGTGTCTTGGCAGACGGTTTTGCTAAAATTGTTCTCGTAGGTAAATTAGAACAGATAAAAAAAGATGCTGCAAAATTCCAGATTGACCTTACTGGTGTAGAAGTTGTTGATCCGGAAACATATTACCGCATGGACGAATTGTGCGCATATTTCGCTAAACGCCGTGAAAAGAAAGGCATGACAGTTGAAAAAGCACATGAAATCATGACAACAAATTATACATTCTTTGCTGCAGGCCTTGTAGCTCTTGGCGAAGCTGACGGTGTTGTATCCGGTGCAGCTACGACTTCTGCTGATGTTATTCGTGCAGGCCTTCAGGTTGTCGGTCCTCGTCCTGGCAATAAAACGGTATCTTCCGCTTTCATTCTGTTAACAAATACTCCGCAGTACGGCGATAATGGTATTCTCGTACTGGGTGACTGCGGCGTTATTCCGAATCCGACAGCAGAACAGCTTGCAGATATTGCTTGCATCTGCGTAGAACGTGCTCGTCGTACGGTTCAGATTTTGAACCCGAAAGTCGCATTCCTTTCCTACTCCACAAAAGGATCTGGCGCTGGTGAATCTGTTGACAATGTACGCGAAGCTGTAGAAATCCTGAAAAAACGCAATGTAGATTTCGAATTTGATGGTGAATTACAGGCTGATGCTGCATTGGTTCCTGAAGTTGGCGAACACAAAGCTCCGGGCTCTAAAGTTGCTGGCCATGCAAATGTCCTCATTTTCCCGAACCTTGATGCTGCTAACATTGGTTACAAAATGGTTCAGCGTTTTGCAAATGCAACAGCCCTTGGCCCATTGGTTCAAGGCTTGGCAGAACCGATTCTTGACTTATCTCGTGGTTGCTCCTCTGAAGATGTTGCTGACGTTGTTGCAGTTTGCTGCTCCGATGCCATCACAGCTGACATTTATAAAAAAGAAATGGCTGCTAATAGATAATATAGGCTAGCAGCTGTCTATCATTAAAAAAAACTGCCGTACCCAATTTTAGGTGCGGCAGTTTCTTTTTTTTAGTAAACGTGCGGCTTACATAAGCTACATATTTTTTCTGTTGTATAATTAGAAGACCGAGACGGCTTACGACGCCATCATTTATTTGTTTTTTCGTGCGTTTCTTTCACTTTTTATGCGCCGACGTTTATTGCCAACAACCATCGTTGGGCTTAGAGTGCGGTAGGCCATGTAGGTAAAGAACATAAAACCAAATAAAAACACCAATGCGTAGTCTTCTGTCAGCGGTGCATCCTGCGTAAAATAATATGCGCATCCTAGCGTAAGGAGAAGACTGGCGTACATAGAGATGGTTACGCACCATGTACGCTGTCCTCGGTCGCGCAGGGTATAAAAATCTTTATATTTGACATACATAATAACAGTTGAAATAAGCAGTACTGCCGCAACGATACCGGAAAAGATTAAGGTAATCTGCAGATACAGAGATACTAGTAAGACAATCATCAAGGTAAAGGTTCCTAGAAAAATATTTTTTTGCAGCCGTAAATCGGTCATATTTTCTTGTTCTTCCTGTTGATGACGGTTACGCAATCGAACCATATGGAACACCTCCCTTCGCTATATCATATCATAGACATTATATCATAGTTTAGGAGAAAAATAGGATATAATGATTGACAAGGGTCTGTGTATCGTGGTACCCTAAATGAGGATACTCTAAAAGAGAATGATGTGTCAGCCCGTTGGGAATTCCCCAAACGGGCTATTTTTATGCCTTTCAGGAGGAGTGAACAGATATGAAAGCGATAAAAACATATGATGTTATCATTATTGGTGCTGGTCCGGCAGGGATTTTTACAGCGTTGGAATTAGCAGATAAAGGTCTAAAAATATTGATGGTAGAAAAAGGACAGGATATTCGAGAACGAATTGCTACCAGCAGAAATAAACATGCACTTTCTAAAGATAAAGTTCGCAATGTAGTCTGCGGCTGGGGCGGAGCCGGTGCGTTTAGCGACGGCAAGTTGACATTGACAACTGAGTACGGCGGCAATTTGGATGACTACATGTCTAAAGCAGAATTAATGGAAAAAATTGATTATGTAGACAGTGTATACTGCCAGTTTGGCGGTGCAGACAGAAAAGTATACGGTGATGAAAATAAAGATAAAATTAGAGAGATACAGCGCAAAGCTGCCGCCGCCGATCTCCGTTTGATTCCTGCCCGCATTCGTCATTTAGGGACGGATGTCAATGCACAGATACTGACGAATATGAGGGACTTTCTTGATGGTAAGGTAGATATTATGGCTGATACGGCTGTAGACCATATCGTCGTAGACAACGGCCGGATTCAGGGTGTATTGATTCAAGACCAATTTTATGCCTGCCGCTATTTGGTCAGCGCACCGGGACGTGAAGGTTCAGAATGGTTTATTCATGAAGTCAGCAAGCTGGGACTGGAATTGACTTCTAATGCCGTAGATATTGGCGTGCGCGTTGAAATGCCGGCAGAAGTACTGGAAACAATTACGGATGTTGTTTATGAATCCAAGCTGATTTACTTCAGTCAGTCCTTTGACGACCGAATTCGTACGTTTTGCATGAATCCTTATGGGTTTGTAGTAGAAGAAAACAATGATGGCTTGCTTACTGTCAATGGTCACAGTTATGCGCATAAACGCAGTGAAAATACGAATTTTGCGATTCTTGTTTCCAAGAAATTTACGCAGCCATTCCACGAACCGATTAAATACGGCAAATACATTGCTAATTTGGCCAATATCCTTGGCGGCGGTGTTATCGTGCAGCGATTAGGCGATTTACTCGATGGACGTCGTTCTACACCCGAACGGATTCAGCGCGGATTAGTACGTCCGACGATGCCCAATGCTACGCCAGGCGACTTATCATTAGTATTGCCATATCGTCATTTGCAGGATATTAAGGAAATGCTTGAAGCTTTAGATAAAATTGCGCCTGGTTCCAACTCTCGGCATACGCTGTTATATGGGGTAGAAGTCAAATTCTATTCTAACCGTTTGGAACTGAGCCACAAATTGGAAACAAAAATCCCTAATTTCTTTGCTATTGGTGATGGAGCCGGCATTACTAGAGGTCTTGTACAGGCATCGGCAGCCGGTGTTACAGTTGGACAGGAAATACTGGCGCGGGAAGAACACGCGTAATTTTTTTGCATTTAGCGGAGAATAGGATATAATCTAAAGTAACGCCCAGTCGATGAAAGGAGGAAAGGTGCGATGGATAAAATGTCTTTGACAAAAATGGCTGCCTGCGCCGGGTGAGGCGCTAAAGTAGGAGCCGGAACACTGGCTCAACTGTTGGACGGGATTCCAACACGTAAAGATGAAAGGTTGCTGGTAGGGTATGATAAGAGCGATGATGCGTCTGTATACGCTGTCAGCAACGACTTAGCTCTAGTGCAGACTGTCGATTTCTTTCCTCCTATTGTCGATGACCCATTTTTATTTGGACAAATAGCAGCGGCCAATGCGCTGAGTGATGTCTATGCCATGGGGGCAGCGCCTAGGCTGGCGATGAATGTGATGTGCATTGCGCCTCAGATGGGGCAGGATGCGATCAAAGCTATTTTAGAAGGCGGCTACAGCAAAGCGTATGAAGCGGATGTCCTAATTACGGGAGGACATACCATCGAAGATAAAGAGCCTAAATACGGCCTTGCTGTCACGGGATTTGTTCATCCGGATAAGCTGTTGCGCAATTCTTCCGCAAAAGAAGGCGACATATTAATTTTGACAAAACCGCTGGGTGTAGGTATATTGACGACCGCCGCACAGGGAGATTTTGTGGATGACAGCTTGCTCAAGAAGTTGTATGAACAAATGGCATGTTTGAATAAAAAAGCACGGGACATTATGATTCAGTATGATGTACATAGTTGCACCGATGTGACAGGATTCGGCCTGCTGGGCCATGCCTGTGAAATGGCTCGCGGCAGTCAAAAAACGATTCATTTTGATGTATCGGCTATACCCTATCATCAGGAAGCATACAAAATGGCTGCCATGGGATTAGTTCCTGCCGGCGCATACCGCAACCGTGATTTTGCAGCACAGGATATAACTATGAAACAGCCTATAGCGGAACCATTATTGGATATATTGTATGATCCGCAAACCTCGGGCGGCTTGCTAATCGCTGTCGCAGAAAAAGATGCGGCTGCTTTGGAACGAAATTTGCAGGATGCAATTCCTTGTGCAGTACGCATTGGATATGTCGGTCAAAAGACGGAAAGTGCTATCGTATTAGAGTAATATAAAAAAAGGTTGTCGTATGACAACCTTTTTTTATATTACTATTGCTGAATAATTGCTATATTCGTATATATGATTTGCGTTTTTGTTCTTGTGAGAAGCGGTTAAACGTTTTATAATATAAGTAGTTAAACATGAACGGCCTCATTATATAAGAAAGGTATGGTGAATGAAGATGTCTCAATGGAGTGATATGTATCGACAGAAACTGACTACACCGGAAAAAGCAGTAGAGCTGGTGCAATCGGGAGACTGGGTAGATTATAGTATGGCAACCTCACAACCGATTTTGCTAGATAAAGCATTGGCAGGTCGTAAAGATGAGTTAAAAGATGTTAAGGTACGTATGTCTTTTTCGTTTGCGCCGCGTCAAGTCGTTGAATGTGATCCGCAGCGAGAAACATTTACAGCGATGAACTGGCATATGAGTGGATATGATCGTAAATTATGTGCAAAAGGTCTTATGAATTTTATACCTATGTGTTATCGCAATGAGCCATCTATGTATCGGAATATTCTCGATGTCGATGTAGCTATGATTACAGTAGCACCGATGGATAAACATGGATTTTTTAATTTTGGGTTAAACATTTCTGCTAACGAAGAGATTACGAAAAAAGCAAAAAAAGTCATAGTAGAAGTCAATGAAGCAATGCCCCGTGCTTTAGGCGGACGCGGCGAACACGTACATATTTCTGATGTAGCGGCTGTTGTAGAAGCAGGTTCCATGCCTTTGCCGACAATTCCGTTTACAACGGGTGATGCTATTGATACGGCTATTGCTGAAATGATTGTCAAGACGATACCCAATGGGGCAACGCTGCAGCTAGGGGTTGGCGGGTTGCCGAATACAGTGGGAGCTATGATTGCTGAATCGGATTTAAAAGATTTGGGAATGCATACGGAAATGCTTGTCGATGCCTTTTACTTGATGTATAAAGAAGGACGCTTGACCAATAAACTGAAAGCATTGGATAAAGATAAAGCTGTTTGGGCGTTTGCCTTAGGTTCTCAGGATATGTATGATTGGATCGATGATAATCCGTACTTAGCCGGATATCCGGTCGATTATGTCAACGACCCCTGTGTCATTGCACAGCTGGATAATTTTATCTCTATCAATAACTGTGTAGATATTGATTTATTTGGACAGGTATCTTCAGAATCCTCCGGCATTCATCATATCAGCGGCAGCGGCGGCCAGCTTGATTTTGCTGATGGAGCCTACCGTTCACGGGGAGGCAAGAGTATTATTGCTCTGCGTTCGACGTTCCATAATAAAAAGACGGGAAAAGATGAATCGCGTATTAAACCGACGCTTCTGAACGGTACTATTGTTACAGATCCGCGTTCACAGGTACATTGGGTAGCAACGGAATACGGCATGGTTAACCTGATGGGGGCGTCGACATGGGAACGTGCAGAAAAACTGATTAGCATTGCCCATCCGGATTTTAGAGAAGAATTAATTCGTGATGCAGAAAAAATGAATATTTGGCGCTATACGAATAAACGTTGAGGATGATTTTTTGACAAAAAAATCAGTGCGGCATCTAAGGGGATGTTGCTGTAAAAGATAATGGCGGATGAACCAACAGAGTTTTTCTTGGTATTCGTGGACTTTCCTCTACCTTCTCTACACGATATAGTGTATAATAAAACAGGTGAGTTTTTTTATAAGCCGTACTCATGAATAAAAAGGAGAGATTCAACGTGATCGAACGCTATACGAAACCGGAAATGGGGCATATTTGGTCAGAATACAATGAATGGGATACGATGAAACAAGTCGAAATCCTGGCAAGTGAAGCTCAGGCTGAACTTGGTAATGTGCCTAAAGAAGCTGCGAAAGAAATTCGCGAAAAGGCTAAGTTTTCTGTCGAACGCATCCATGAAATCGAAGCGGAAACACATCATGATATTGCTGCATTTGTATCTACTTTGTCCGAAAATATTGGAGAATCAGGTAAATATGTACATTTAGGATTGACTTCTACAGACGTAAAGGATACTGCATTGGGATATATGCTTAAACAAGCTTCAGAAATCCTTTTAAAAGATCTGGAAGCATTCCGCGACGTATTGCGTCGTCGTGCTGTTGAATTTAAATATACACCGTGCATCGGCCGTACTCATGGTATTCATGCAGAAGCTACGACGTTTGGCTTGAAATTGTGCAACTGGCTGGCAGAAGTAGAACGTGATATTGAACGCATGAAACGGGCTAAAGAAACGATTTCTGTCGGCAAAATTTCTGGTGCTGTTGGCACGTATGCGGACGTAGATCCGTTTGTAGAAAAATATGTCTGCGAACATCTCGGCATTACACCGTCCCCGATTTCCTCTCAGACGCTGCAGCGTGACCGTCATGCTGAATACATTACGACGTTGGCTGTCATTGCCAGCTCGATTGATAAATTTGCTACGGAAATCCGTCATCTTCAGCGTACAGAAGTACGTGAAGCAGAAGAATATTTCAGCCCGAAACAAAAAGGCTCTTCCATTATGCCTCACAAACGCAACCCAATTACGTGTGAACGCATGTGCGGTCTTGCCCGCGTCATTCGCGGCAATGCGCAGGCTGCCTTGGAAGATGTTGCGCTTTGGCATGAACGCGATATTTCTCATTCTTCCGTAGAACGCGTTATTTTGCCGGATAGCACGATTGCACTGGACTATATGCTCCAGACCTTTACGCGTGTTATCGATCGTCTGCTTGTATACCCGGATAAGATGATGAAAGACTTAAACTTGACAGGCGGCTTGATTTACAGCCCAATTTTGCTTAATACGTTGGTTGAAAAAGGTGCTGTCCGTGAACAGGCATACCGTTGGGTACAGCGCAATGCCATGAAACGCTGGTTAGAAGGGGAAGATTTCCTGACAAACCTCAAAAAAGATGAAGATATTGCTAAATATATGACGAATGAAGAAGTCGAAGCTTGCTTTGACGTCAAAAAAATGCTTGGTCATGTAGATACGATATTTGCTCGCTTTGGATTATAATTTCAGTGCGGATTTAATTGCATGACAATAAGGCTTCCATAAGACATGTGCAGCGTGTTCTTATGGAGGCCTTTTGTTTATTTGATGCAGTGCAACAGAGTGTGCTGCATGCTATAACAGAAAGATATTAGGTGGTATGAATGTATTATTTTGACAATGCAGCAACGACGGTACAAAAACCGCAGGCCGTAGCGCAGGCAGTTTATGACGCATTGCGCAGCGGCGAACTGGGGAATCCGTCGCGAGGAACGCATGCTTATGCGATGCAGTCCTATCGCCGGGTTTTGGCAGTTAAGGAAGATGTTAAACGACTTTTTCATGCTTCAGATGCGTATGAGGTGGCATTTACGTATAATTCGACGACGGCTTTGAATATGGTGTTAAAAGGCGTGCTGCAGCCTGGTGACCACGTATTGACGACGACGTGGGAACACAATGCGGTTTTGCGGCCGTTGTATCAACTGGAAAAACAAGGTGTAACCGTTGATTACATATCCAGTGATGCATGGACAGGGCAGCTGCAGTATGACGAGCTGGAGAAAAAATATAAACCGAACACAACATATCTCGTTTGTAATCATGCATCCAATGTAACAGGCAATGTCCTTGATTTGCAACGGATCAAAGCATTTTGCCAAACGCATCATATTGGCTTGATCGTCGATGTATCGCAGACAGCAGGGGCTTATCCTATCGATATATCAGACGGTATTGTGACGGCTCTTTGTTTTACTGGGCATAAATCGCTGTATGGTCCCAGTGGTACAGGAGGCATCTGCATTCGAAAAGATACGGCTGTACGCCCCTATTTGACCGGCGGTGACGGCGTCTATTCATTTGCACACGAACAGCCTAGCCAGATTCCTGCTGTATTTGAAGCTGGAACCATGAATGTTGCAGGTATTTTGGGGTTAGGAGCCGCGATTCGACTTATTTTGCAGGACGGTGTGGCGCAGCGTATGCAGCATCAGCAGGCACTGGCGGATATATTCGTTTCCGGCGTGCAGCATATTCCCAATATTACGCTGTATGGCGATGTTGAGAAGCCGCATGTCGGAGTCTACGCGCTGAATATAGGCGATGCGGATGCAGCTCTTGTCAGTGATGCCTTGTGGACAGAATCCGGCATGGCCGTACGTGCCGGATTTCACTGCGCGCCATTGATACATAAAGCACTTCATACAGATGTACAAGGAGCAGTGCGTTTTTCTTTTTCTTGTTTTACAACAAGGGAAGAGGTAACGGCTGCGGTGCAGGCTTTGCGTGAATTAGCAGGCCGCTAGGCACGGATGTATGGCTGGAAATTTTTTGATAAATTATTTTGGGATATGATATACTAAAAGCATATTCTAATAGAGGTGATATACTATGTTTAAAATTGATGCCCTTGGCAAAGCATGTCCTTTGCCTGTTATTGAAACACATAAAGCATTAAAAGAACATGATGCAGTAGAAATAACGGTAGATAATAAAATTGCGACAGAAAATTTAAAAAAATTATCAGACGATATGGGATGTACGTATACGATGACGGCGGAATCACCGACACATTATACTGTCGTACTTGTTAAAAATACATCCAAACAGTTCGATGAAACGAGCCAAACAATTTCACCGGCTAAACCGCAGGACAACTATATTGTCGTCATTAATTCACCCATGATGGGAACCGGTGATGAAACGTTTGGAAAACAGTTGTTAAAGACCTTTATTTATACGTTGACGGAACAAGATGTACTGCCGCAAACTATTATTTTTTATAACGGCGGCGTTCCTTTAGTGACAGAAGGATCGGAATCGTTGGATGATTTGAAAAAATTAGCATCACAAGGAGTTTCTATCTATGCGTGTGGTGCCTGCCTTAATTATTATCAGTTGACAGATGAGGTAGCTGTTGGTGAAATTACCAACATGTATCGTATTGTTGAAATCATGCGGACGGCAGACCGCATTGTTCGGCCGTAAACAGATGGCAAAGCGATACGGCATTATTTTAATTCAGTCTACGCGGGATGCAATGGCAGCGGAAGAGCAAGCGAAAGCCCGTCAACTGCAGGTACGAATTATTCCTACGCCGGGACGCATTCAAGCCAACTGCGGTTTTTCTTTGAAATATGAATTGGCTGAAGAAACGCAGGTATTAACGTTATTGGAGCAAATGCATATTGTCTATGATGGGCTGTACGAAGCTATGCAGACTGGCTTGACTGCAGTGTATACTCGACGAAGAAAGGATTAGCTTATGGCAGCGTATATGGTCATAGCAACGGCTGGTCATGTCGATCATGGCAAAACGGCATTGGTCAAAGCCTTGACTGGCAAAGATACGGATACAACAGCAGAAGAAAAACGACGGGGGCTGACAATTCAGCTGGGATTTACGTACATGAATTTGCCGCATCATAGGCGGGCAGGCATTGTCGATGTACCCGGTCATGAACGGTTTATTAAAAATATGGTTGCCGGCATGCCGGGAATACAGCTGGTGCTGCTGGCTATTGATATACAAGAAGGCGTTATGCCGCAGACACGAGAGCATTTACACATCGTGTCATTGTTGGGAATAGCGCATATTCTCGTTGTGCTGACAAAGGTAGAAACCATGGATGCAGCATTGCGGCAGCAGGCAGCGGCAAGAATTCGTCAGGAATTGTCCCAGACAGAAGCTGCCGGGGCAGCTATCATAGAAACAGATGCTGTTACTGGATATGGAATTTCCGCGCTGCGCTGTCGTATTCAAGAAATAGCCGAACAACTGCAGGATACGCCGGAAACAGGCAGCGGAAGACTGCATGTAGACCGTGTGTTTTCTGTTAACGGATTTGGCACGGTAGTGACAGGTACACTGCTAGATGGGCCTATGCATGTTGGTGATGATGTATATGTATATCCAAGTCGCCGCAAGCTGCGAATCCGCTCTATACAAATACATGAAGAAACAGTTCAAAAAGCACTGCCAAGGCAGCGAACGGCCTTAAACCTTCCAGGAATTGCAAAAGAAGATATACAGCGCGGTGACGTACTGTGTACGGCCGATGTATTGGAAGGAACGCGAATGCTGGATGTCTATGTACAGTGTCTGGCTGATTCTCCGGAGCCTATCGGCTTATGGAGCCGCGTGCGTCTTCTCATCGGCACGGAAGAAGTCATCGGACGGGCGGTTCCCCTAGGCACAACAGAGATAAAACCAGGACAAGCGGGATTTTTACAGCTTCGCTTAGAGAAAAAAGACATCTTTGTCAAAATACGAGATCGGTTTATTTTACGAACTTTTTCTCCGATGCAGACAATTGCCGGCGGCGAAGTACTGGATATACATCCTAAAAAACACCGCCGATTTCACCAAGATGTAATACAACGGCTGCAGCTATTGCAGGAAGGCGGTATGGAAGGAGTTATTGCAGATTTCCTTTGCCGGAAAAATACGCCTTTTGCTAGAACAGCAGAAATAGCAGAACGGCTGCAGCTGTCTAAAGAGGTATGTACTGCTGCAGTGGCATCTTTGTTGAAACAGCAGCAGCTGTGGTATACGCCCGCTGGTTATATCCATAAGAAAATGTATAAAACTTGGCAGGCGAAGGTGCTGCAGATGCTGTTTGCATATCACCGCAGCCATCCATTGCGGGCAGGAATGCCGTACCGTGAGTTTAGAGCGCGTATGGGCCAACGGCTTTTGGAAAAAGAAGTAATGGCTATGACAGAATTACTGCTGCAGCGTCAAGCTTGCCGCCGAGTAGGGAATGCTATTGCTGCCAGTCAGTTTCAGGTGACATTTACGAAAAAAGAGAAAAAAATTTGTCAGGCCGTGCAAGAGATGCTGCGGAAAAACGGTTGTTATGCCGTAAAAAAATCAGACTTATTTCGGTTGGGAAATGAAGCACCTGCTGTCGTAGATGCGTTGTATGGACAGACATTGTTGTTTTTGACTGATGAATACGTTATAAGCCGTGAGGTCTATCAAGATGCAGTGCAATGTATTTGCCGATATATTGCGACGCACCGGCAAATCAAATTATCAGACTGCCGAGATTTGCTGCAGACGAATCGAAATGCAGCCTTACGGATATTAGAATATATGGACAGACAACATATTACAAAACGACAGGATGCATATCGCATCTTGGACTGCAGCGGATGGCAGATACTGGGAGAGACGAAATCACATGAATGAATGGATACAGCAGCAATTACAAGCATTGCCTCAAGTGGATTGGCTTTTGCGGCAGCCATTTTTGAAACCGTGGCAGCAAAACATATCGCATGCTGCTTGTAAAGATGCGATACGAATAGTACTGCAGCGGTGGCGGCAGCATATACAGCAGGGAGCGGCTGCGCCGTCGATGTCACGGTTGACGGCAGATATAACGGCACAGCTGCAGTACCAGCAGGCCTATCACCTGGATTCGCTGATTAATGCGACGGGGACTGTGCTGCATACCAACTTGGGACGAGCCAGACTCGGAGAAGAACTTAGCCGTCATATTGCCCATATTGCTAATACGTATTCCAATGTAGAATATGAGTTGGCTGCGGGACGTCGTGGTTCACGATATAGTCATGTGCGAACGCTGCTTCAAAAATTGACAGGTGCTGAAGATTGCCTAGTTGTTAATAATAACGCTGCAGCAGTGCTTTTGGCATTGTCGACAGTTACCCCTGGCAGGGAAGTCGTATTATCCCGAGGAGAATTAGTGGAAATCGGCGGTATGTTTCGTATTCCCGAAGTTATCCGGCAAAGCGGCGGCATCATTCATGAAGTGGGTACGACGAATAAGACGCATCTTGCCGATTATGCCAATGCTATCTGTGAACAGACGGGCGTCATACTAAAAGTACATACAAGCAACTATCAGATCATAGGCTTTACTTCCTGCCCGCCTATTACAGAAATAGCGTCACTGGCTCATCAGCATGATGTGCCGTTATTCTGTGATTTAGGAAGCGGTTTGCTCCTTGACTTGCAGCCTTTTGGCTTGCCGTATGAACCGACGGTCAAAGAGGTGCTGCAGCAAGGGTGCGACGCAGCTTTTTTCAGCGGCGATAAATTGCTTGGCAGTGCACAAGCTGGGATTATTGTTGGTGCAGCACGGTATATTGAAAAAATGAAAAAAAATCAGCTTTTGCGGGCCCTGCGAGTGGATAAACTGACTTTGGCTGCATTAGAAGGTACATTAAAACTATATACAGAAAAAGATCCAATAAAAGAAATTCCGACGTTATCTATGCTGGCAGAATCCCCAAAAAGCTGCTTAAAAAAGGCACAATTTCTGGCTGCGGCGCTGCACCGTATCGATGCGGAGTTGATAATTGACATAGTGCCATGTAATGATGTTGTCGGCGGTGGAGCCTATCCGGGATGTACGCTGCCTGGGTATATGGTTGCTATATCTTCTCCGTCTATTACAGCCAATAAATGGGAGCAGCGGCTGCGGCATCATCGACCGGCTGTTATCGGTCGCATACACCAAGACAAAATAGCGTTTTCTGTTCGTACCATGACAGAAGAAGAATTATCCTGCATGCCGCAAATTGTACGAGATTGTTTGCAGGAAATGAGATAAAGGATAAAAAAAGCCCTCACAGCTAGGTTTAGCTGTGGGGGCTTTATATATGCCGTTATTTTATTTTTGAGCGGCCCAATTAAGCAGCGTGTGGCAGGCATAGAGCATTTTTTCTGTTAGCACGTTGTTATCTATATCGCCGTCAGCAGACAGTTTCTGCAGCAGTAATTGATGGAAATAGGAGATAATAACGTCGTTGAGTAATTCCAACGCGGTTTTGTCGGCCTGACTGCCCAGTAATTTTGTGAGAAGAAGAGAATTTGTGCTGTATAAATTGCCGCAGTACAGCAAATCATCCAGCGTAATGCCTGCATGAACCAGTTCATTGGCAAACAATTCATAGTAATCTTGTAAAAGGGTATCTAACCGATGACTATGCCGACTAAAAAATACGTGATTAATGCATTCCGGATGCTGGAATGCACTTTCACAAAAATAGCGCCATTCCTGCATATACATTTCAAAAGGCGTTGTTGACGGATTGCTTTTTTTTCGTTCCACGTACTGGAGTGTAATTTCTTTTAATAAATCGATACTGGCAAAAAGAAGCAGTTCATCCAAATCGCTGAAATGTCGGTATAAAATAGCTGTGTTGACATTGGCTAGTTTAGATACTTTGCGCAATGTAACATTTGCAAGGCCCTCAGTGAAGATAATCTGCTGCGCTGCGTGAATGAGCGATGTAGCAATAGTATGTTTTTCTTCCATGGTAAGTGGGGGACGAGGCATTATTATCGCGCTCCTTTACTATTAGTATTATCATGTAACCCAAAAGAAGCTGCCGCATCGTGCGACAGCTTACGTCTGCATGGCGGGAAAGTGTAGGAATTGAACCTACCTAAGAAGCTGTTCACTCCTCGTGCTGGTTTTGAAGACCAGAGGGCACACCAGAACCCTTACTCCCCCATTGTTATTAGTATATCATTACATAACATAACAATCAAGTTTACATATACTTTTTATTTTTGCGGCAGTGGTGATGACTGCCCGATAATTTTGCTCCCTTCAATGTAAACAACTGCAGGATTTTCTTGTTTCTTTTCAATTAAGTTGACAAGTAAATGCAGACATTCTTCGCCGATTTTTCCCATAGGGATGTCGATACGGGACAGAGACGGAATGGCATAATCGTTGAGTTCGGCCATGTTGATACCGATAGTAAAGACTTCCACGTCATTGGGGATGGAAATGCCTAATTCGTGGCAGGCGTAGAGCATGCCGTGGGCTAACACGTCAGATTCACAAAACATAGCGCGCGGCATATGACCGGAATCGTAGAGCTTTTTCGTGACATCAATGGCACTGGAAGAAGAGGTAGTACATAATATAATATTTTCTGCCGGTACCGGATGGCCTGCTTTGGCAAACGTATCCAAAAAGCCGTTCATCCACATGCGCATGATAGGAAAGGTTGTATCATGCGTCAAAACACCGGCATCATAAATGCCTTTGTCGAGAAAATGCTGTGCTACATTGCAGCCAATCGTATAGTTGTCCATTGTTACGCTGCTGTATTTAGGCGATTCACGGTTAAACAAAACAACTGGATAGGAAATATTGCAGGAATTTAGGTAATCCATATCAGAATCAGACATATTGGCGATAATAATACCGTTGAAAAATTCATTTTGTGTCGTTTCCATTTGCTTTTTCAAATTATCAACTTCATAGGGGACAACAGTCAGATGGACTACTTTATTTTGACGCATAATTTCTCTTTGAATCCCTAACGTGATGCGGGCCAAATAGTTAATACGAAAGTCTGTTGCCCAGTAAAATGCAATAGCATAACTGTCTTTATGGGCAGAACGCAGTTTTTTGGCAGACTGGTTGGGAACATAATTTAATTGTTGGGCAATGTGATATATTTTTTTCTGCGTTTCAACCGATATTTTGCGTTCGGGTCCTTTGCCGTTTAAGACAATGGAAACCGTAGCGATAGAAACACCGGCTTCACGAGCAATATCTTTAATCGTAGACATGGAAATACCTCCTCAATTTTATTATATTTTGACATAAATATATTGAATTTTCAAGGTGAACCTAGGAAACGACAAAGTGTTTTGTCTATCGTCGAGAAAAAGTCTATGATACAATAATAGCAGTACGAAAGGAAGTGGAGCATGTGAGCTTTGCAGAACAACTAGATGAAAAACTGCGCAATTTGGCAAAGCCGCCGGGAAGTTTGGGTTTATGGGAACACCAAGTACGGCAGGTATTTTTGGCATGGGGGACGCTGGAAACGGAACTGCGGCCGCGCCATATTATTTTTGCGGCCGATAACGGTGTTGTAAAGGCTGGCGTGGTTGCACAGCTGTCCGATATTACGTATATGCAGAGTCGGCACATGGTAGCAGGTACATCGGCAGTTACTTGTTTTTGCCGCTGCAATCAGATACCCTATGAAGTGGTAGATGTAGGGATTGACAGTCAAGATGCCGTGGGAATTGATAGAAAAATTGCCAGAGGAACGGCCGATTTTTCAACGCAGCCTGCGATGACGCCGCAGCAGTACCAACGTGCATTGGCTGTAGGTCAAGAACGGGTCGTGCAAGCTAAAGCAGATGGCTGTAATTTCCTTTCGTTTGGAGAAATGGGTATTGGCAATACGACGACATCGGCCGCCGTGCTGAAAGCACTGGCCTCGCCGTACGCGTCTTTATTAGTCGGGTATGGTTCAGCAAAAGGCAACTATGCCTTACGACTTCATAAAGAAGAGGTTATTCAAAAAGCTTTGACATCGTATAAAGAAAAACTGCATACGCCGCATGATATACTGCAGTATGTAGGCGGCTTTGATTTAGCTGCGTTATGCGGGGCTATGCTGGCTTGTGCAGATAGCCGAATACCTTTTTATATCGATGGATTTATTACAGCAGTGGCCTTGGCATGTGCTGTTCGGATTGCTCCGGCTGTACGGGCGTATGCCCTGCCGTCCCATCTTTCACGGGAACCGGGTATGAGTACGGCACTGCAGCTGTGCGGCATTGATGTATACGATGTGCCCATCCAGGCAGATATGTCTCTGGGAGAGGGCACGGGTGCTGTGTTGGCAGTAACCTTGATGAAGTCTATGATATACGCCGTATGGCATATGGCGACTCTGGATGGGATTAATGCAGAAGCTGAAGAACGGCATAAACAAAGGAGAATAAAGAATGAATGAAGCAATTCGCAAACAAGCAAATCAGATATTTAAACGACTGGGACTGAGCGAAGAAGAAGCGATAGAACTCTTTTTCAAACGGACAATTGCTGCCGGCCGCATGCCTTTTGCTGCGTCAGCAGAAACAGAAAAGACAAAAGTAAAAAAGAAACGGATGAATGAACGTTTTGCCGAATGGGATGCGTTTTAATTAGAGAAAACAAAATTTGCTATAAGGTAAAACACAGCTATTGAAATCATGGTTTCTGTACTAAACTGTATTCATATGACAAAAAAGACTTTCCGCGCTGTGTCGAAAGTCTTTTTTGGTATAGCGTGCTATTATTTTGCTTGTTGTCAAAAGCATTGATATGTTTTTTCGATTTGTGCAATGGCATCTGCATGAATGTCTTCCAGCTGCTGTTCCATATTTGCTTCAATTTCGTTCGTATTAACTACCCAGCGGTTAAATGCCAACTGCTGTACATGTTGTTTCATATGCACGGCGACTGCTTTGGCAGCCTGACTGTATGGCAAACTTTGCACGACGTAGTGAAAGTTGGTTCTTGGTACAGCTTTCATTGGTTGTTTCCATACTTCTTCGATTTCCAGGGTATAGTCGCATTCATGGTAGCCGTTGGATACGGCTTCACGGCCAATATCTTCAGTATTTTTTTGGCCCATATCGAGAAGCAGATAATCATAGAGGAGCGTGTGTTCCCACTTGGCTTTCATCACATCACGTTCCGGCAGGATATCGCAGGGATCTTCTGCATACAAACGCAGCAAGTCGAGAAGAAATGTCAGCCGGTGCCGCTTAAAGGTAAAATCGACAGCCTTTAGAAACAATGTACGCATGAGGATATATTGTTCCGTTTCTTTTTTGAAATCGGCATCGAAATAACTTAAAGGTGTTTCTGCTTTGATATATTGGAAAAGTTTAGTTTCTAACGCAATTAGCCGGTGCAGTGCTTCTGTGCGTGTTGCAGCCGGTGCCAGCGGATCTAATCGTTGACGGTTCAGCCGGTCTAAATAGTTTAATCCGGCTGTTTCTACGGCAAGCGTGCTGAATGGCCCGTTGTCTTTTTGATGGGAAAATAATTCTGTTTTATCCGCTTGGGATAATTGGTGTGTCATGACGAATCATGCTCCTCTATATGATGTATAAATTTATACGCGCGATGATGTTTGCGTGTCTTTGAAGTAATTTTTAAAAGACTGTACCCAGGTACGGGCTGGGTGAGATAAAAAGCCCTTGCTTTTCCAAATCATGGCTAATGTCCAATGAATAGTAGGTTCTATTAAAGGAATATGAATGGCTTTTTCGGCAGGTATACGAGCACAGATACTTTTTGGCAGCAGTGCGATGCCTAAGTGCGAATGTACCATAGCCACCATCAGGTCCCAGTTGCTGCTTTCGCAGACTATTTTGGGATGTGCCATGATTTCTTGATAGAAAGCGCGAATATATGTGTGCAGCGTAAAGGATTTCGCATAATATACCAACGGTTCATCTTTGATTTCTTCTAAGGTCAGTGCGGTGCGCTGTGCTAAGGGATGATCGGGCCACAAAACGACTTCCAGCGGTTCTTGTTTGAAAATGAAGAAATCATAAGGCATTTCCGTTGTAATCGGCAAAGCAACGAAACCGGCTTGAATCAGCCCTTCATCGATAGCAGATACAATGTCCTGCGAACCAACTTCAGCTAATTCAAGCTGAATGTTAGGATACGCTTTGATAAAATGACTGATAAACGGTGAAATAAAGGAAGAAGCAATCATGGGCGGTACGCCGATAGTCAACTTCCCGGCATTTAACAATTGGGGCGATTCGATTTCTTCATTGATATGAGTAAAGTTTTTCATGAGCTCTTCGATTTTGGGAAGTAAATAGGCTCCCATTTCGGTCAGCTCAATATTTTTTCCTTTACGATCGAAAAGCCGTACATTCCAATGATCTTCCAACGCTTTGATGCCTTTGCTGATAGAAGGCTGGCTGATATGCAGTGCTTTAGAAGCCTTGGTAAAGCTTTTTTTATGGGCTACTTCGATAAAATATGTTAATTGGAATAAATCCATAGTATTCAATCACCTCACATTAATATCATTAATAGTACCATATTTCTATAAAGAATAGAATATCCTTATTTAGAGATTGTGCTATTTTTTGTATATATCATCTATATTTACCAGGGCAAAACGTTGTATAATAAAAGACATAAAGGAAGAGAGGAGAATGACATGGCTGTACGTTGGATTATGCATGTCGATATGGACGCATTTTACGCGTCGATTGAACAGCGGGATAATCCGGCTTTACGGGGTATGCCAGTCGTGGTGGGCGGTCTTATGAACCGCGGCGTAGTAGCGACGGCATCCTATGAGGCCCGAACATTTGGCGTCCATTCGGCAATGAGTATGAAACAAGCCCGCAGGCTTTGTCCTAATGGTGTGTTCCTGCCTGTGCGGATGTCTCATTACCGGCGTATTTCACATCAAATACGACTTATCCTTTCCCACTATTCACCGTTGATAGAACCCTTGGCGTTGGATGAGGCTTTTTTGGATGTATCGGGAATGGAGTTGAAATACCCGGAAATAACAGATATTGCCAAAGCTGTCAAGGAAGATATACGCCGAACTACGGGGCTTGTGGCATCTGCAGGCATCGGACCCAATAAGTTTTTAGCTAAATTGGCATCGGATTTGCAAAAACCGGACGGTTTGGTATGGATTCCATACGGAAAAGAACAGGAAATTTTGGCACCGCTTCCTGTGAATCGGCTTTGGGGTGTTGGCAAAGTGACGGAAGAAGCATTGAAACAAGGGGGCTTCCATACCATTGGCGATATTTCTCAGGCCGGTCCGGAAGCGCTGCGTCCTATCGTAGGCAATCAGGCGGTGCGGATTTATGAATTATCTTTAGGCAAAGATAATCGGCCGCTGGAAGTAAGCAGACGGCCGCAGTCTGTAGGCAACGAGCACACGTATTTGCATGATTTGCTGACAGAGGCAGAAGTAGATGAACAATTTCGGCTGTTGGCCAATGAAGTGGCTTGGCGCCTGCGGCAAAATCATATTATGGGACGAACAATTACCTTAAAAATTCGGTTTGCATCGTTTCAAACAATTACCCGTTCCCTGACTTTGGATATGGGAACTTGTTCAGAAGAGCAATTATATTTTGCAGCGAAGCGATTGTACAATAAGCGGGGGCAAGATCAGCCCATTCGGCTTCTTGGCCTGACAGTCAGCCAGTTGCAGCCGTGGCAAGTGCAGGGAGACTTATTTTCAGAAGATACAGAAATGCAGGAAAAGGTCGCAGAAGCGATCGACAAACTGCAGCAACGGTTTGGCCGCAAGGCAATTATGAAAGGTTTTTTATGGGAAATGTCTCATGAAAAAGATAAATAAAAATATGTATGAATGGGAGGGTATACGTATTATGGCCATTTTTAAAGTAGCAGCCCACACGGGTGATAATAATAACGGATACATTGCATATGATTTGGAATCTAAAAAGTTGGATGTTTGTTTGAATGATGACACTGTAAATGCTAAAGTTTATGAATATTTGACGACGGAACGAGGGATGCATCGGTTTACGGATTTATCTTATTATGAAACGGTAAGTGCCGTGCCGGCAAGCAGCTTGGAAATGCTGAAACTGGCATTATGCTATATTTGGCTTTCTTTGGGCGTGCATGTTGATTGGAGTCGTCCTGTCGATGCATGAAACATAAAGCTGTGTGACATATCCACAGGTTATCCACATTCTCCACATTATGCGGTGGCTAGAATGTGGATGTTTTTTACAAAAGGCGTAAATACGCCATGGAATGCTGTGTATATTTTGGGAAGCATTTTTGCAAAAATGTGGATAACTGTTTCGGACAGAGAGAAAACAATCGTTTGCATATCACTGTAAATGGCATAATTAAGCGAATAGTATAACATATAACCGATGTAAAAAGAATGTGTATAAATTAAATAAAAAAGTGGATAACTGGAAATAAAAAGTTACACACAGGATGTGGATACAGGTCAGAATAGGTGTACACATAAGAAATAAGCCAAGAAATCTTATTTTTTTTAAAGATTTAGATAAAGTTATCCACAAACATGTTTTTTTAGGCATTCCATATACACATGCTTAGAGGAGGTAAATAGATGAAAGCGATTATTGATGGATTATTAGTCCTGCCGCATGAAATTGTAACAGGAAAAGTATTGATGTATGAAAAGGATATTTGGAAAATTGTTCCCCGCAAAGAATTTCGGGCAGGCATGTGTACTGATTTAGTAGATGCTAACGGCGGTTTCGTCGTACCGGGATTTATTAATGAACATATTCACGGCTGTGCTGGAGCTGATACGATGGATGAAAGCGAAGATGCGCTGAAAAAGATGCAGGCCATACTGCCTAAAACGGGTGTTACGTCATTTTTGCCGACGACAATGACTATGCAGCGTGACAAGATTGAACGGGCAATGCAGCGAATCCGCCGCGCCAAGAATAATCCTGGTGCACAAATTTTGGGGGTCCATATGGAAGGCCCCTTTATTAGCCCGCTGTATAAAGGCTCGCAAGCAGAAGAGCATATTACAACTCCTGATTTTTCTTGGATAGAACCGTATGCAGATGTTGTTAAGATTATTACTTTGGCACCGGAAACATTAAAAAATAAAACCTTTTTAAAAGAATGCGCAGCTCATCATATTGTTCCTTCCTTTGGTCATAGCGGCGCATCGTATGAAGAGGCTATGGATGTTATGGAAAAATGTGACATCTGTCATGTAACGCATTTGTACAATGCCATGACACCGATGCACCATCGCAAACCGGGACTTGTTGGGGCGGCTTTGCTGGCGAAACAAGCACATTGTGAATTGATTTGTGATAATCTCCATGTACATCCGGCAGCACAGAAATTGGCATATCAGATAAAAGGCCGGAACGGGATTATTTTGGTCACGGATTCACTGCGCGCCTGCCTTATGCCCGATGGCGAATCGGAATTAGGCGGTCAAAAGGTATTTGTCAAAGACGGTCAGGCTCGGTTGGCAGATGGCACGCTGGCCGGCAGTACGGCGGCGATGAATCAAGTAGTACTTAACTTTTTGCTGAATACGGGAGCGTCGCTGCCCGATGTAGTAGCCATGGCGACGATCAATCCTGCTAAGGATTTGGGTGTATACGACCGCATTGGCTCGTTGGAAGAAGGAAAACGGGCAGACATCGTTGTCTTGGATAGTAATGATTTTCATGTAAAACAAACAATAATTGCCGGAGAGTTAGTATATGATGAAATCACAAATGATTAAAAAGGGAATTCAGTGGGGAATTCGGATAGGATGTGTAGTGGCTGTATTTGCTTATGCATTTTTCTTTTATGGACATGAGAAGCCAGCAGAAGAAAATGCCAAACAGCCGACGGCCAGTATAGAAGAAAAAGCAGACACTATTGCTGCTTCTATGTCGCCGGAAGACAAGGCAGGACAGCTGCTTATGGTAGGTATCCAGCATACAACGCTGGATGCCGAAACGACTAGTCAGATTGCAGACTGTCATGCAGGTAATATTATTTTGTTTGATCGTAATATGGAATCACAGCAGCAAGTACGCCAGTTGACGACAGCGCTGCGTAAGCAGATTGCAGCGCAGAGTCATATTGCGCCGTTTATCGCCTTAGACCAGGAAGGCGGCCAAGTGCTGCGCATGCGGCAGGATTTCCCTGATGTGCCTAGCGAAGAAGCGATCGGACAAAGCGGCAAACCGGAAGAAGCGAAAAAATGGGCCGTCGAAACAGGGCAAACACTGAAAGATATGGGAATCAATGTGAACTTTGCGCCGGTTGTCGATTTAGGCTCTAAGGCAGGACGTTCGTACAGTACGAATCCGGATACCGTTACGGCGTTTGCTATGCAGGCCTGCCAGGGATACAGTGAAGTCGGCATTTGGTGTGCTCTTAAGCATTTTCCTGGCATTGGCCGAGCTAAAACAGATCCCCATATTGACGGCGACCGCGTGCAGGTATCGCGGGCAGAGCTGGAACAGCAGGAGCTGAAGCCGTTTCATGATATACTGCAGCAAGTACAGCAAGACAACGTTTTTGTGATGGTGTCCAACGTTACATTCCCCTCGTTGGATACGCAGTGGCCGGCATGCTTATCTGCTAACGTGATGACAGATATCTTGCGCAATACGTATCAGTATCAGGGGCTGATAGTATCCGATGATATGGAAATGGGAGCGATGGCCAAGCATTATGCCTTTTCAGATATGGGGGTCATGGCAATTAAAGCCGGTGCAGACATGGTACTTGTCTGCCATGACGCTGGTCATGAACGGGAGACTTATGAAGGTTTAGTAAAAGCGTATCAGGAAGATGAAGCATTCCGACAGTTAGTAGATGAAAAAGTAAAACGGATTCTGCGTATAAAACTTGCAAAGGGCGATATGATGCTTCCGTAAAACAGGCATGCAGTTATAAATAAACCGTATAGTTTCTATGAGATAATAATGCGGTTGGTTTGTGTCTTACAGGTTGACTTTAGTGCCAAATCATGTAGAATTATCCATGATAATCAGTTATTCTATTTTTCAAAGGAGAGTCATCGTCATGGATTTATTACTGTACAGCCTAATCCTTAGTGTCGTCTTCGTGGCAGCCGGCAATGGCTTAGTCAAAACGACAGCCGCTTTTTTAGATGAACGTGCTGCAGAAGCGGAAAAAGTAGAAATTTCTCAACGGTATCGCTAAAAGAAAATATAAAGATAAATCGTATCCTTATATTCATGGGGATACGATTTTTATTTTAAAAAAGCTGGGGGATGATAGTATGGAAATCAGTTTGATTTTACTGAAGGAAATTATTAAATTATTTCTTATCATGCTTATGGGGTTTGCACTTATTCGTACGGGAAAATTAAAAACAGCGGACGGCAAAGCCTTGTCGGTATTGCTGGTATATTTAATCTTGCCCTGTGTCATTATTCATTCATTTCAGATTGATGCGGCAGATGAAATTAAAGCCGGCTTGCTGTTTGCACTGGCAGCGTCTGCAGCTGTGCATTTTATTTTTATTGCTGTGACGGCTTGTCTGCGCCCGGCCTTGCGTTTGAAGGCTGTAGAACAGGCATCTCTCATTTACAGTAATGCGGGTATTTTGGTTATTCCGCTCGTTATTGCGCTGCTGGGAACAGATTATGTCATTTATCCGTGTACCTATATGGCTGTGCAGCTGGTACTGCTTTGGACTCATGGCAGTCATTTACTTTGCGGCGGCGGTGAAATCCGATTTCGCACGATTTTCAGCAATATTAATGTCTTAGCCATTATCTTGGGAGCCGTTCTTTTTTTACTTCAAATCAAACTTCCTGTGCTGCTTGACCAGACAATGGCTTCTGTCGGCTCGACCATTGGCCCGATTGGTATGTTGATTACCGGGATGGCTATTGCAGACTGTGATTTAAAAGAAATTTTTCTGAAAGTACGTAATTATATGCCGGTTCTTATCCGTTTAGTTGGATATCCGGTACTGTTGGTTGTTATTTTTGCCGTACTGCATTTAAGCGGCTTTGTAATGGATGGAAAAAATATACTGCTGACTATTTTTATTGCGTCCATTACGCCGACGGCAGCGATTGTCACGTCTATGGCTGAACTGTACGATCAGGATCCATCCTACTCAGCGGAACTGTGCGTGCTGTCGACTATTTTATCTATTATTACGATGCCTGTATTAGTTTTTGGCTATCAGTATTTTGCGTAAGTGTATATGTATCAGAAAATAAAAATGCCTTACCTTTGCAGCTAGCAGAGATAAGGCATTTCTATTATATTTATTCCGGCCGTTCAAATTTACGCTGCCGTTGTGCGGCAATACTAATTGCTAAAACAATGAAAGCAGCTAAAATAAAGATGTACTTGATACCTAAAAACGTAGCGACAACACCGCCTAATAGCGGTCCCGTCATAGAGCCGATTTGCTGTGCAGAAAAGAGCAGCCCAAAAACGTGTCCTTTGGTATGGGCATCTGTGTTTTCTGCAAGAATGGCATTGATTGAAGGATAAATGCCGGAAAAGAATAAACCGACGGCAAACTGGCTGGCTGCAAACAGCGTCAAATCATTGGGGAGTGCCTGCAGAAAAAAACATATACTCGTTGCAATCAATGCATACGTTAACGCCGTATGGAATCCGTGATGCTGACCGAAACGTCCCCAAAGCGGGGCAGAAATTGCACTGGCAAAGCCGCCCAGAGAGAAGACCAGACCGGAGATAAAAATTAGATTGTCTATCTGACCGGCTAATTCAGAAACGTATGTTGTCAAAACAGGCTGAATGATAAGAATAACGAATTGTACAAATACGGCGTAAATAAGCATGTTGCGGATGAGCGGATTTTTCCACAGATTGGGTTGTTTTTCTGCTTGTTTTTCCGTAGTTTGTTTGGCATCGTCCGGCGGTTCTTTGATAAAGAAGACAAGTACCAGAAAATTTAAGAACAAGGCAGCAGCCGCTAAAAAGAAAGACATGCGCATGCCAAAGATTTCTGCAAGAACACCGCCGAATAATGGCCCAATGACGCCGCCGGCTGTGAGCGCCCCCTGCATAATGCCTAAGCAGATGCCTAGTTTTTTGGGAGGCGCATAAATGGTCATAATGGCTAATTCCATAGGCCAAAGACCGGCTGCAAATCCTTGAAACATGCGCATAAAGGTCAGCTGCAGCGGGGACGTGACAATGCCGCCGAGAAAATAACTAATGGAAAGAAGCAAACTGGCACGAATTGCCATCAACCGTTTTCCTTTTTTGTCGGCCATGCGTCCCCAAATAGGCGCCATAATGGCACTGACGGCAAAGGACGAAGAAAAAACGATGCCGGACCAGATATTTACGGCTGAGGGCTCGACACCAAGCTCATGTGTCAAGTACATGGGTAAAAAAGGAACAAGCATTGTATAGCTGCCTGACATGAAGACAACATTGCAGGTTAAAATAGCCAGACAAAATTTCCAATTCATAGATAAAACCTCTTTTCTATCAGAGCTGTTGGATGCATACATTCTTTGGAATTTATCTATTATACAGTATTTTTTTGCAATGTCAACGTGAAAGACATAGAAAATGAAAGGCAGCTGTTTTATCCATGCGGTGAATGGGTGAGACTTGCTGAATTGAGCCTAGGTTTATATAATAAAGTATCGTTGTGATTTATAAGTAAGGAGTAATTCGCATGGTTATGTATTTGGTAAAACGATTAGCAGGGACGCTGATAGTATTGTGGGTGATTATTACCATCACATTTGGACTCATGCATGCTATCCCGGGAGGCCCGTTTACACAGGAAAAAAAGCTGCCGCCGGCTGTTATGGCAACTGTGGAAGAACGGTATCATTTAAATGATTCGTTATGGAATCAGTATACTGATTATGTTCGGCATGCAGCCGTACTGGATTTAGGGCCGTCGTATAAGTATCCAGGCAAGACGGTCAATGATATTATCGCTGAATCCTTTCCTATCTCAGCAGAATTGGGCCTGATTAGTTTGCTGCTGGCTGTTGGTATGGGTGTCCTTTGCGGTATGATTGCGGCTTGGTATAAAAATCGCTGGATTGATTATCTCTTGATGATTGGTGCGACCTTAGGCGTATCGGTGCCCAGTTTTATTATTGCGGCAGTGTTGATTCAGCTGTTTGCTTTTACATGGCCCGTGCTGCCGGCAGCGATGTGGAAAGGCCCTGCATATGCGGTCTTGCCGGCGTTGGCATTAGCAGCACATCCAACGGCCTTTATTATGCGCCTTACCCGTTCCAGCATTTTGGATGCCTTGGGACAGGATTATATTCGGACAGCCCGCGCCCGCGGCATCAGTACGCGGCGTCTTCTTTGCCATCATGCATTGCGAAACGCCTTGCTTCCTGTTGTCAGCTATATTGGCCCTTTGGCAGCGGCGCTGCTTACGGGGAGTTTTGTTGTAGAATCCATTTTTGCGATTCCCGGCTTAGGACGCCATTTTGTGACGAGTATTTATAATCGGGATTATACTGTTATTTTAGGGATTACAATTTTTTACAGCTTCCTTATCATGATGATGAACTTGCTGATTGATATAGTGTATCCGCTGTTAGATCCGCGCATTACCCTGAAATCCGGAAGGGAGGAATAAAGTGTGAAAGACAGTGATTTTCAACCTATCCAGCCAAAAGATCGCATAGAGCCGTATATTCCGCCGCAGAAGCTGCGAGAACGAGGCTGGCGGCAAATGAAAAAGAACCGCCTGGCACTTTGGGGTATAGTGATAGTCTGCGCGATGACCGTGCTGGCTGTGTTTGGCCCTATGGCAGCTCCATATGATTATGCAGATCAGGATTTTGCTATGGCAAATTCCTGGCCGTCAGCAGCACATTGGTTCGGCACAGATGCATTGGGACGAGATTTATTTGTCCGCGTGTTGTACGGTGCCCGGATTTCTCTTTCTATTGGACTGGTTGCCAGTTTAATTAATGTGTGCATCGGTATCGTATACGGAGGGATTGCTGGCTTGGTTGGCGGTCGTGTGGACCGTGTGATGATGCACATTGTCGATATTTTGTATTCTATCCCGATGCTGTTGTATGTGATTTTGTTAATGGTCGTGTTTAAACCGGGACTGTTAAACATATACCTGGCGTTAGGCATTGCCTATTGGCTAAATATGGCACGAATTGTCCGCGGTCAAATCTTGAGCTTGAAAAAACAGGAATATGTATTGGCTGCCAGAGCCTGCGGAACATCGACTTGGCATATCTTATGCCGACATATGATTCCTAACTGTGTCGGTCCGATTATTGTTACGTTGACGCTATCTATTCCGGATGCTATCTTTACGGAAGCATTTCTCAGCTTTATCGGTCTCGGTGTTTCGGCTCCCATGGCCAGCTGGGGCGTACTGGCATCTGACGGCATTAATAGTATTCGCTCATTCCCATTCCAGCTCGTTTTCCCGGCGATTGCCTTAAGCCTGACCATGTTGGGATTTATGTTCCTAGGTGATGGGTTGCGGGATGCATTAGACCCACAGAGTCAAAAAGGAGGCAGCTGATGAAACCATTATTGGAGATTGATCATGTATCGGTATCGTTTACAACATATCGCGGTGTGTTGGAAGCCCTGCATCAGGTATCTTTGTATGTGCAGGCAGGAGAAACAGTCGGTATTGTTGGAGAATCAGGCTGTGGTAAATCAGTTACCTCGCAGGCAGTTATGAAACTGCTGCCAGCCGAAACCACACAATATACAAACGGAGCAATTTACTGGCAGGGAACCAATATCTTACCGCTGTCGGAAACGCAAATTAATGAAATGCGCGGCCGTGACATGGCTATGGTATTTCAAGATCCAATGACGGCACTGAATCCTGTACTGACGATTGGTGACCAGATATGTGAAGGACTGCAGCGTACGAAGTCTATATCCAAAAAAGACCGGAAGAAAAAAGCCATAGAACTGCTGCAGGCAGTCGGCATTACATCACCAGAAAAGCGATTTTGCCAGTATCCGCATGAACTGTCCGGCGGTATGCGTCAGCGCTGTCTGATTGCCATGGCATTGGCAGGCCGGCCCAAGCTTTTGTTTGCTGATGAACCGACGACAGCGTTGGATGTCACGACAGAAGCGCAGATATTGGCGTTATTGCAGCGGCTGCAGCACGACACCGGCATGGCGATGGTTTTGATTTCCCACAATTTGGGTGTTATTGCACAGATGTGCCGACGGATTTATGTCATGTATGCAGGAACTGTTGTTGAAGAAGGAACGGCCGAAGACATCTTTTACCGACCGGCTCATCCCTATACGCAGGGACTGCTGGCTTCTCTTCCCGATCCAGCGCATAAAGACAGGGTATTAAAAGGCATTAAAGGACAAGCACCGGATTTGTTTCATATGCCCCATGGATGTCGGTTTTTTAGACGATGTCCGTATGCAATGCGGATTTGTATGCAGAAATTATCTCCTATATATGATATAGATGCAGGTCATCGGGCCAGCTGTTGGCTGCTTTCACCGGAAAGGAAAAATGCTTCATGGATTTAATTCGAGCCAGTCACATTACAAAAGAATTTGTTGTCGAAACCAATTGGCTGGGACGGCCCAAAACGATATTGACAGCGGTGCATGATATGTCCTTGACGATTCAGCCCGGAGAAACAGTGGGCTTGGTCGGTGAATCCGGCTGCGGCAAATCGACTTTCGCCAGAACGGTATTGGGATTGTATGCGGCAAGTCGCGGCGATATTTTTTATAAAGGGAAATCGATTCAGGATGCAGCGGTACGGCAGCAGTATCGGCGGCATGTGCAAATGATTTTTCAAGATCCCTATTCTTCATTGGATCCACGGATGACTGTAGAAGATATTATTAGTGAACCGCTGCGCAATTATGGTATCTGCAAGACTAATCAAGAACGGCGAAAAAAAGTCTGTGAGTTGTTGGAAGAAGTAGACATGCGGCAAGAAGCGGCGCAGCGATATCCCCATGAATTTAGCGGCGGCCAGCGGCAGCGTGTCGGTATTGCCAGAGCCTTGGCTGTGGCACCGGAATGTATTTTTTGTGATGAACCGATTTCAGCCCTTGACGTATCTGTGCAGGTACAAATCGTCAATATGATGCAACGCTTGCAGCAAGAACGGGGTTTGTCTTATTTATTTATTGCCCATGATTTAGCTATGGTACATCATATGAGTCACCGTATCGGCGTCATGTATTTGGGACGGTTGGTCGAATTAGGGACTGGTGATGACGTGTATCATCAACCGCTGCATCCGTATACGCAAATTTTAATTGCGGCAGTACCTCGGCCTGACCCGCAGTACGTGCGCCGTGTCCTGGTACAGGGGGAAGTACCGAGTCCGCTGCAGGCACCGTCAGGATGCGTATTTCATACGCGCTGTCCGTATGCGGATGCCCAATGCAGTCAGTCCGTACCGCCGATGCGGGAAGCGGCGCCGGCTCATTGGGTGGCATGCCACCATATAAAAGGAGAGGATAGGCTATGATACGCACGTGGATACTAGGATGTTTCTGTTTGGTAATGCTAATATGCGGCGGTTGCAGCAGCGTGCAAAGACCGGATACGGTCAGCTATGTCCTGGAAGCCGAACCTTCACGGCTGGATCCGGCGATGACAACTAACTTAGCCGAAAACAATACGGAATTGCAGTTGTTTGAAGGTTTGACCCGTTTAGATAAAAATGATGTTCCGCAGCCGGCATTGGCTGAAAGCTGGGATATTTCACCGGATGGCAAAGTATATACCTTTCATTTGCGAGATGGAATCCACTGGAGTGACGGGACACCAATTACTGCGCAGGATATAGAATTTTCTTGGAAACGGGTTATAGATCCGGATATCGCTTCAGAAAATGCGTATATGATGTTCTGCATTGATAACGCAGAAAACTATTTTAAAAAGAACGCTGCGGCAAACGAAGTAGGTATTCATGCTTTGGATGATAAAACTCTGCAGGTACGGCTGACGAATCCGACAGCCTATTTTCTCAATTTGACGGCGTTTCACTGCTATTATCCTGTACCGCGCAAGCAAGTAGAATCACATCCAGATACGTGGGCTTCTGATGCTGAAACGATGGTGTGCAGCGGACCGTATAAAATTGTTAAATGGATTCATTCCAGCGAAATTACGATGGTAAAAAATGAACAGTACTGGGACAAAGAGGCTGTACAGCTTCCGTCTATCGTATTTCCTATCAGTGATTCACAGGCAACACGGCTGACATTGGTGGAAAGCAATCAGGCCAATATGACCGTAGAGCCGCCGCCAGCGGACCAGGACCGTTTGGAACAAATGGGCTTGTATAAAGTGGCTCCGTATCTAGGCATTTATTACTATGTATTTAATGTGCAGAAACCGCCTTTTGATGATGTGCGCGTGCGCAAAGCGTTTGCCTTGGCTGTACAGCGACAAGGGTTGATTCAACATATCGTCCGGGGACAGAAAGAAGCAGCGTATGCTTGGGTGCCGCCGGGAATCTTGGATAAAGCGACAGGCCATGATTTTCGGGTAGAAGGAGGCAATTTGATTGCAGAAGACGCTGCAAAAGCACGGCAGCTGCTGTTGGAAGCTGGCTATGATGCAAACCATCCGCTGCCGGAAGTAACGATACTTTTTAATACCAGTGAAATTCATAAAGCTATTGCTGAAGCAATGCAGGCCATGTGGAAAGAAAATTTGGGAGTAGATGTTCAGCTGACGAATCAAGAATCGAAAGTTTTCATGGCTTCCCGCAGTCAAGGTGAATATCAGATTGCCCGTGCCTCATGGATTGCCGATTACAGTGATCCAATGAGCTTTTTAGATGTATTTGATGATGAAGAAAACGATGCACAATACCATAATCCTGTTTATCATGAACTGATTCAAAAAGCAAAAAACACTAACGATGAAGCACTGCGCATGCAGTATATGCATGAAGCAGAACAAAAATTGTTTGATGACTGTGTTATTATACCGATTTATTACACAACGCAGCCATATGCAGCGCAACCATATATCAAGGGATACCATTGGTCATCCCTAGGATTAGTTGACTTCAAAGAAGCATATATAGAAAAGGGGAATTAACAGTATGTATAAGCAAGGAAAAGCCGTATACCCCGGAGATACATTGGGAATTGTAGGTCCTTCTTCGACAGTAGGAGAACATAGCTTGGAACATGGCCTGGCCGTACTGCATGCATTGGGATACCGTACAAAGCTTGGAAAATCGGCTACTGCGCATTGGGGGTATTTGGCCGGAAACGATGCACTGCGTGCGCAGGATATAACGGATATGTTTGCAGACGACAGCATAGATGGGATTATCTGCTTGCGCGGCGGCTATGGAGCGACACGCCTTTTGCCGCTGTTGGATTATCAAACAATTGCAGCGCATCCTAAATTATTTGTTGGCTTTAGCGATATAACGGCACTGCATACCGTATTTTTACAACGATGCCGCTTTATGCCTATTCATGGAACTATGGTCATGTCTCTGGGGAGAGATGCATCGGAGTATACGAAGACGTGTTTTGCTAAAGGGTTGAAAAATCCCTATCAGACAGGGAGAATTGTCCTTCCGGCTGATTGGCATATGGAATCTATCGTCCCTGGTGATGTGACGGGGACAATTTGCGGCGGCAACTTGATGCTGCTGGCTGCGACGGCAGGGACGCCGTATGCTTTGCAGATGGAAGATGCTATACTACTCATTGAAGAAATTGGCGAAGAGGCCTATTCGCTGGATAGAATGCTTTGCCAATTAGAAGAAGCGGGTATTATTGCTAAAGCCAAAGGGATTATTTTTGGGGAATTCACTCGATGTGAACCCAATGAACCAGCACCGTATGAATTTACAACCCAAGAAATTGTGTATCAATATGCCAAACGATGGGGGAAACCCGCTGTTTGGGGATTTCCTGCAGGACATGAAACAAATAATACGTGGCTGCCGTTGGGCATGAAGGCCCGTCTTTGCTGTCAGGCCGACCCATATGTAGAATTACTGCCTTAGTAAGGAGAACAGAGAAATGGATAAAAAAGAAATGAAACAGGAAGGCTGTCGGCAAGTCGATGTGCTGCAGCCTGTCATTTATGAAATAGCCTCATATTTACATGCACATCCTGAATTGGGAAAACAGGAAGTATTGGCTTCGGCTTATTTGCGTCAAGTCTTATCGGCCCATCGGTTTCAAGTCGAAGACTGCGTGCCGGAAGCCTTCCCTACAGCATTTCATGCTGTTTATGGAAAAGGTCCCTGCCAAATTGGCTTTTTGGCCGAATATGATGCACTGCCGGAAATAGGGCATGCCTGCGGTCATAATTTGATTGCGGCGATGAGTGTTGGAGCGGCCATTGCCTTTGCCAATGTTTGCGGTGAATTGGCGACTGTGCATGTATATGGCTGTCCTGCGGAAGAAACAGTTGGCAGTAAAGTTTATATGAGTGAACATGGTGTGTTTGATAACTTGGATGCGGCTATGCTTATTCATCCAGGTTCAGATAAAACTTGTATTGGCGGTACGTCTTATGCTACGCATCCGCTGCAGTTCACCTTTTTGGGAAAATCGGCCCATGTAGCCGATCCAGAATACCATGGCGTAAATGCGTTGGATGCGTTGGTAGATTTTTATGGACAGCTGAAAGCCTATGAAAAGACGTTGACAGAACGGCATATTATTGGCGCGATTATTACAGAAGGCGGGACAGCCCCCAATGTCGTACCGGATAAAGCAGTTATGAAAGCGACGATTCGGGCACTGCGGACTGAATATTTAGAAGAAAAAATGCTGCCGGATATTAAAGCATTGGCGCAAGCCGTAGCGAAAAAGCATGGAGCTGCTGTACAGATGCGGCACTATGAACCACTATTTAAAAATATGATCAATGATGCCAAAATGGAAGTATATTTTGCCGAAGCTTTCAGTGACCTCTATGAGGAATTTACTGTCGAAGATGATGATGCGGCCGAAGGCTCGACGGATGTAGGAAACGTAAGTCAAGTAACACGCGTCAGCCAGCCGGAAATTTGTATCGGATATCACATCGCTGCGCATACGAAAGAATTTGCTGACGCAGCTGGCAGTGATTTAGGGAAAATGCAGGCGCTTGTTGGTGCTAAAGCTATGGTGCGGGTTGCTGTCGATTTGGCATTTGAAAAATAAATACTGTAGTCACCCTGCGCAGCATGCAATATGTACATGACGCAGGGTGCTTTACTATATAGTTAAATCTTTATTATAATGGCTATAAATATGGACAAGGTATATATATTGTCAAAAAATGCAAAAAAATAGTTGACAGCGAAGGGGATTTGCGATATACTAATCAAGCCGTCGGGAACGGGGTACTGCAAAGGGCGCTGAAAACTGACGGGATATGTCTTTTTACGAGAACGAAGAAAAACTTCTTCAAAAAAGTTCTTGACAAGCTCGTTTGAGTTTGGTAAGATATACAAGCCGTCGCAAGACGGCGATGACCTTTGAAAACTGAACAATGTAAGAATCGAATGAACGCCAGAGTGCGAGGTCGTTTCTTTGCTTGGCAAAGAAA